>NZ_JAWLKE010000005.1:0-31410 GCF_033042225.1 Rhodococcus cercidiphylli | reverse complement strand
GGCGCGTGGGGGTGGGGCCACCCGGGCGGGGGTGGCCCGGGGCCCCCCCCCCCGGCCCCCCACGGGCCAAGCCCGGCCGGGGGCCGGTGGTGTGTGCGGTTCTCTAGGCTTCCGGCTCGAACGGCTGCAGCGCCGAGAGTTCACCCGGTAGTGCGTCCGCGTGCACGACGCCGAGTCGCTGAGTCGCTCGGGTCAGCGCCACGTACAGGTCGTTCATGCCCTTGACCGAATCCGCCACGATGGCACGGGGTTCGACGATCAGCACCGAGTCGAATTCCAGTCCCTTGGCGTCCTTGACCGTCGATACGGTGACCAGTTCCGATGCCAGATGGCGGAATCGGTCGACGTGGCCTGCGGGAACCAGCACTGCACTCAGGCCTGGGCGAGGGTGCTCGGCCACTCGCTTCTCGACCGCGGTGATCAGATCGTCCGGTGCCACCCGTTGGGCCCACGGTCGTGTCCCGGTGCTGCGGATGGACCGCGGCTCGGACTGCTCGGGATCGATGGCAGCCAACACGTCGTGTGCCACCGTCATGATCTCCGACGGTGTTCGATAGTTCACCGTCAGTTCGGTTCGCTTCCAGCGCTTGGCCACATACGGTTCGAGAACCGAACCCCACGACGAGGTACCGGCGGGATCACCGGTCTGCGCCGTATCGCCCACCAGTGTCATCCACCGATTCGGTATGCGCCGCATGACCATTCGCCACGCCATCGCAGAAAGTTCCTGCGCTTCGTCGACGATCACGTGCCCGTAGGTCCAGGTTCGGTCACCGGCGGCCCGTTCGGCCGTCGTGAGTCGTTGGCCCGAATTCTGCCGTCGCGCAAGCTGATCGGCATCGATGAGGTCGTAGGCCATCAAGATCTCCGGATCGAGTTCGTCCTCGAGATCCTGAGGTGCCGAACCGGTCAGGATGTCCAGGGCACCCTGGGCGTCGGCGATCTGGCCGCGCCACTGACGTTGTGCTTGTTCACGTTCGGCCGCGTCGTCGACGCCGAGTAGCTCGGCGAGTTCGTCGAGCAGGGGAGCGTCGGCCGAGGAGAACCCGTGGCCTCGGCGGACGAGGGCCTCACGCTCCATCTCGTCCAGTGCAGGCGCGGCCGAGGCGATTTTCTCGGGCGAGGCGAACAGGTCGCGAAGAACCTGCTGGGGAGACAGATCCGGCCACAGTTCGTCGACGGCGGCCATGACGTCCTGGTCCTCGCGCATCTCGTCGCGCATGTCCGCGATGTCGTCGGCGCTGAGCAGGCTGGACCCGTCGACGAGGTTCTGCCCGAGTTTCGCTGCCAATTGGTTGGCCAACTGGTCGATGACCGAGGACACGAACAGCGGACGAGCGAGGTTGTGCGGTCGCCGGGACGAGCGGGCACGACCGCGAGCCCTGGTGACGATCTTGCGATCGAGCGTGATGTCGTAGGTGTCGAACTTCAGCCGACGGGGTTGCGCGGGAACTTCCTGACGGTCGCGAACCGCTTGCGTCAGCACCTCCACCATCGACAGTCTGCCCTTGACCTCGGTCGCGAGGGCCGAGTCCTCGCGTTGCGCACGGACTCCCGGGTAGAGGTCGCCGATCGTGGACAGCAGCACTCCCGTCTCGCCGAGTGACGGCAGCACCTGACCGATGTAGTCGAGGAACGTGGCGTTGGGTCCGATGATCAGCACGCCGCTCTTACCGAGCTGCTGACGGTAGGTGTAGAGCAGATAGGCGGCACGGTGCAGCGCGACGGCAGTCTTGCCGGTGCCCGGTCCGCCCTGAACCACCAACACACTGCGATGCTGCGATCGGATGATCGCGTCCTGCTCGCTCTGGATCGTCTCGACGATGTCGTTCATCTGACCGGTACGTGCGGCATCGAGCGCCGAGAGCAGCGCGCCTTCGCTCGCGACGCCGCCTGCCACGGCCGCATCGTTCGACGATCGGGCGGAGTTCAGGTCGAGGAATTCGTCGGCGATCGATGTCACTCGCCGGCCGCGGGTACGAATGTGTCTGCGCCGCAACACGTTTTCGGGTGCGGCGGGCGTCGCCAGGTAGAACGGCCGGGCCATCGGTGCTCGCCAGTCGAGCAGCAGTGTCTCGTAGTCGTTCTTGTCGTCGAGAATCCCGACGCGGCCGATGTATCGCTCGGGCCGGTCGTCGACCTTGGGGTCGAGGGTCTCGGGATCGAGGTCGATGCGCCCGAAGCACAGTCCGTTCTCGGCGGCGTCGTACTTGGCGATGTCCTCGGTGTACATCTGGTTGAACGATTCCCGTTCGCTGCGGGCCTGCGGGGTGCCGCCGGTCTCCAACAGCACCGCGCGCAGTCGGTTCGCGGCATACTCGCGTAACGCGTCGAGCTGCGTGTACAGCCGCGTCAGATGCGCCTGCTCGAAGTCTTCTTCGAGCGGCACCACGGAGTCGCTCGATGTGTGGCCGTCGTCCGGCAAAGGGTCTCCTCGGGAGTTCGGCCGAGGCGAGGATATCGCCTCGAAATCAGCCAGAGCAGTCTACGCCGCACAACGGCCCTGCCGCAGAACCGCTGGTTCCGGGGCAGGGCCGTCTACGCGAACGTCGCTGTGTGGCTGTCTGCGAAAAAAATTACTTCGCGTACTGCTGCAGCTTCTTGTCCAAGTTCTTCTGAGCCTTGGCAACTCGCTTCTCGAGCTTGGCGCGAGCCTGCTCGGTCACCTTCTCGAGTTCCTTGCTCTGCTTCTCGGCGCGCTTGCGAGCGCGCTTGCTCAGCGTGTCGACGCGATCGGACGCCAGATCGGCCCACGTGACTCCGCGCTTCTGCGCCTCGTCGGCGAGGACAGACCCCTTCTCGGCCGCCAGATCGGCGAGCTTGGACGCGCGCTTCTGCGCGACATCGGCCAATTCGCCGCGACGATCAGCAGCGACGTCGACGAGCTTGGAGCCACGCTTCTGTGCGAGCTCCGCCAGGTCGGTCCCGCGATGGGCTGCCTTGTCGGCGAGCTTGGAGCCGCGCTTCTGTGCTTCTTCGGCCAAGTCGCTGCCGCGGTCGGCTGCCAGTTCGGCGAGCTTGGATCCACGCTTCTGTGCTTCCTCGGCGAGCACCGAACCCTTGTCGGCGGCCACGTGAGCCCAGCGGTTCAGTGCCGGCTGAGCTACGTCGGCCAGCTCCGAGCCCTTCTCGGTAGCGATATCGGCGAGCTTGGCCAACTTGGGCTGGGCGGCGTCGGCGAACTTGGCCAGCTTCGGCTGTGCAGCCTCGGCCAGATCGGCGCTGCGGCTCGCGGCGACGGCTGCGATTTCCTTGACGCGCTCACCGGTCTCGTGGGTGGAGTGACCCGGCAGGGCCGAGACGACGGTCTCCTGCGCGCGGCGTGCTGCCCGCTTGCTACGCCATGCGACGGACGGCTTGCCCTCGGTGTCGACGGCTGCGATGAGCAGTCCGCCGAGCAGGCTCAGGTTCTTGAAGAAGTGGATTCGCTGCGCAGCCTTGGTCTCCGGGTCGGTCTCGTTCCAGAAGGCGTGTCCGGCGAGCGTCGTCGGTACGAGACTTCCGGCGAGAGCCAGCGAGGCGATGCGCGGTGCCTTGCCGGTGGCCAGCAGAATGCCGCCCGCGACCTGGATTCCACCGTTGATACGGACCAGCGTCTCCGGGTCGTTCGGCACGTTCGCGGTGACCTCGTTGGGGAGGACGTCCTTGCCCTGCTCGATCAACGGGGTGGCGGCCTGGGCCTTGCCGGTGGGATTACGGAGTGCGTCGACGCCCCCTGCGATGAAAATCGTAGACATCAGCGGACGGGCGATACGGCGGACCAGCATTGACAGCCTCCTGCGTAGTTTCTCGTGTCATCGGCGGTGGAACCATGGACGGCACGGCGGTCCGAAAACCTACCGCTGTGCGTCCTTTTGTCACACTATTCATACCCCGTGGTTCGCGGTCTCAAGCACGCCGATCGTCACCAACCCCTGGCGCGCCATTCGTCCAGGTGAGGGCGCTCGGCACCGAGCGTCGTGTCCTTTCCGTGGCCCGGGTAGACAACGGTCTCGTCGTCGAAGCGGTCGAACAGCTTCGCTGTCACGTCGTCGAGCAGACGGGTGAAATCCTCGGGGCTGCCCGTCTTGCCGACGCCACCGGGAAAGAGGGAATCTCCGGTGAAGAGGTGGGTGCGCTTTCCGTCGGCATCGGTCAGTGCGAGTGCGATGGAGCCGGGAGTGTGTCCTGTCAGGTGCACCACGTCGAACGTGAGCTCTCCCACCGACACGGTGTCCCGATCGGCGAGCAGGCGGTCAGGAGCCACCGGCAGGGGGCCTGCATCGAGTTCGTGCGCTGCGGTCGGCGAGTCCGTACCGCCGGCGATGTCTGCCAGCGCCTGCCAGTGGTCGGCGTGCTGGTGAGTCGTCACGATGAGTGAGAGCGTCGGCGCGTACCGGTCGATGAGCAACGAGATTCGGTCGGCCTCGTTGGCGGCGTCGATCAGCACCGAGTGACCTGTTGCGGAACAGACGACAAGGTAGGTGTTGTTGTCCATGGGGCCGACCGACATCTTCGTGATCGTCGCTCCGGGAATCGTTCGCCGCTGCGGCTGCGAGCCCTGAGAGACGACGCCGGTGTAGTTGTCATCGATGACCATGAGGTGCTCGTCCATTTCCAGGACGCTACCGTCGTCGACGGCATGATGGGCGTCGGGGTCGCGCAGCTGGAAAAGTGTGTCGGTGCCTGGATCTACCATTGCTACTGCGTGAGGTTCGTCCCTCACCACAACAGGTTTTCGACGTGGGGTCCACGGTTACACGACGTGTGACCGGTGCGTCGGCATCACACGTCATCACGCGACTCGAAGGTCGTGCAGTGCTGCGCCCCGCAGCAACTCGGCTGGACGTGCTCGTTCGGAAAGAAGGGAACACAGTGGCGGATCGCCTGATAGTGCGAGGTGCACGGGAGCACAACCTGCGGGGAGTCGACATCGACCTGCCGCGGGATGCGCTGATCGTGTTCACGGGTCTGTCCGGATCGGGCAAATCCTCACTCGCCTTCGACACGATCTTCGCCGAAGGACAGCGTCGCTACGTGGAGTCGCTGTCCGCATACGCGCGGCAGTTCCTCGGCCAGATGGACAAGCCGGACGTCGATTTCATCGAGGGCCTCTCGCCTGCGGTCTCCATCGATCAGAAATCGACCAACCGCAACCCGCGATCGACCGTGGGCACCATCACCGAGGTCTACGACTACCTCCGGCTGTTGTACGCGCGCGCAGGAACGGCTCATTGCCCGGTGTGCGGCGAGCAGATCGCCAAGCAGACTCCGCAGCAGATCGTCGATCAGGTGCTGGACATGGAGGAGGGCCTGAAGTTCCAGGTTCTCGCCCCGGTGGTTCGCACCCGCAAGGGTGAGTTCGTCGACCTGTTCGACTCGTTGAACACCCAGGGCTACTCGCGTGTTCGCGTCGACGGCGTCGTACATCAGCTCACGAGTCCGCCGGTGCTCAGGAAGCAGGAGAAGCACGACATCGAGGTCGTCGTCGACCGCCTCACCGTCAAGTCGAGCTCGAAGCAGCGTCTGACCGACTCGGTGGAAACCGCCCTTCGGCTGGCCGACGGCATCGTGGTGCTCGATTTCGTCGACCGTGACGAGAATGCGTCGGACCGTGAGCGCCGGTTCTCCGAGAAGCTCGCCTGCCCCAACGGACACCCGTTGTCCATCGACGATCTCGAACCGCGGTCGTTCTCCTTCAACTCGCCGTACGGTGCGTGCCCGGACTGCGTCGGACTCGGCGTGCGCAAGGAGGTCGATCCGGAGCTGGTCGTTCCCGACGGGGATCTCAGCCTCGCCGACGGTGCCATCGCACCGTGGTCGATGGGCCAGACGTCGGAGTACTTCGGCCGCCTGCTCTCCGGGCTCGCCGACGCCATGGGATTCGACCTGAACGCGCCGTGGAACAAGTTGCCCGCCAAGGTCAAGCGCGCAGTCCTCGAGGGCAGCGATCACCAGGTGCACGTGAAGTACAAGAACCGCTACGGCCGCACGCGGTCGTACTACGCCGAGTTCGAGGGTGTGATGCCGTTCCTGCACCGCCGGTTGGAGCAGACCGAGTCCGAGCAGATGAAGGAACGCTACGACGGCTACATGCGCGACGTGCCGTGTCCCACCTGCAACGGGGCGCGGCTGCGGCCGGAGATCCTGTCGGTCACGATCGCGGCGGGCGACTTCGGCCCTAAGTCGATCGCCGAGGTTTGCGAATTGTCGATCGCCGACACCGCGAATTTCCTGAACAGCCTCACTCTCGGTCGCCGCGAGGAAGCCATCGCCGGGCAGGTCCTCAAGGAGGTGCAGGCTCGCCTCGGCTTCCTGCTGGACGTCGGTCTGGAATACCTGTCACTGGCCAGGACCGCAGGGTCGCTGTCCGGCGGCGAGGCGCAGCGTATCCGCCTCGCGACCCAGATCGGATCGGGGCTCGTCGGTGTTCTGTACGTCCTCGACGAGCCGTCGATCGGACTGCATCAGCGCGACAACCGTCGGCTCATCGACACGTTGACGCGGTTGCGCGACCTCGGAAACACCCTCATCGTCGTCGAGCACGACGAGGACACCATCCGTACCTCCGACTGGATCGTCGACATCGGTCCGCTGGCGGGTGAGCACGGCGGACGCGTCGTGCACAGCGGTTCGTACGAGGACCTGCTGACCAACGAGGAATCGCTGACCGGTGCGTATCTGTCCGGACGGATGGAGATTCCGCTGCCCGACACCCGTCGTGTCGTGGACAAGAAGCGTCAGGTCACCGTGGTCGGTGCCCGCGAGCACAATCTCCGTGGCATCGACGTCAGCTTTCCGCTCGGTGTGCTGACCTCGGTCACCGGGGTGTCGGGTTCGGGCAAGTCCACACTCGTCAACGACATTCTCGCGACGGTGATGGCCAACAAGCTCAACGGTGCCCGCCAGGTTCCCGGTCGGCACACCCGCATCAACGGCCTCGATCAGCTCGACAAGCTGGTGCGGGTGGATCAGTCGCCGATCGGACGCACGCCGCGCTCGAACGCGGCCACGTACACCGGTGTGTTCGACAAGATCCGCACGCTGTTCGCGGCGACCACCGAGGCCAAGGTGCGCGGCTATCAGCCCGGTCGGTTCTCGTTCAACGTCAAGGGCGGCCGGTGCGAGGCATGCTCGGGAGACGGCACACTCAAGATCGAGATGAACTTCCTGCCGGACGTCTACGTTCCGTGCGAGGTCTGTGAGGGTGCGCGATACAACCGCGAGACACTCGAAGTCCATTACAAGGGCAAGACCATCGCCGAGGTCCTGGACATGCCGATCGAGGAGGCTGCCGACTTCTTCGAGGCCATCACCTCGATCCACCGCTACCTCAAGACACTCGTCGAGGTCGGTCTCGGGTACGTCCGACTCGGCCAACCGGCAACGACGTTGTCCGGCGGCGAGGCGCAACGCGTCAAGCTGGCAGCGGAACTGCAGAAGCGGTCCACCGGCCGCACGGTCTACATTCTCGACGAACCGACCACCGGCTTGCACTTCGAGGACATTCGCAAGCTGCTCGGCGTCGTGAACGGCTTGGTGGACAAGGGCAACACGGTGATCGTGATCGAGCACAATCTCGACGTCATCAAGGTCTCGGACTGGGTCATCGACATGGGCCCCGAAGGTGGCTCGGGCGGCGGAACGGTTGTGGCACAGGGTGATCCGGAGGCAGTGGCGGCGGTCTCGGAAAGCTACACCGGCAAGTTCCTGCAGGAGGCGCTCACCCGCGAGTCGGTCGTCGCCCCGCCGGTGAAGGCGGCTGCGAAGAAGCGTAGGCCTCGCAAGGTCGCCGCCGTCCGATAAGCGCTGCCGTCGGCTGAAGCCGTCCGATTCTGACCCCGTGAACGACGAAGCCGCATCCGGTAGTCACCGGATGCGGCTTCGTGCGTCGGTCTCGACTTGGCTGGTGTTCTGCTCAGTGCACCGGACCGGTGTACTTCTCGCCGGGGCCCTTTCCCGGCTCGTCCGGATGGGCCGACGCTTCCCGGAATGCGCGCTGGAGGGCCTGCAGGCCGTCGCGAATGGGTCCGGCATGGGGGCCGAGGTATTCCACCGACGCGGTGACCAGGCCGGCCAAGGCGGTGATGACGCGGCGTGCCTCGTCGAGGTCGAGGTATGGGCTCTCCGCGGGATCCGGCTCGGACAGTCCCAACTTCTCGGCTGCGGAACTCATCAGCATCACCGCAGCGCGGCTGATGACCTCGACCGCGGGGACTTCGGCGAGTTCACGGACTTCGGGCTCGGTGCCGACGGGGTCGGCACCCGCGGGATCGCCATCGGCGGGAGTGGGGGCGCTGGTCATGCCTACGAGAATCCCACGCCGCCTGCAGCGGGGAGAATCGGGTGCCGACGCTGTCGGGGGCGATCGGGCTCGATTGTCGGTTTCTCGAATCGGCTGGTAGTGTGACTCGACGACCGTCTTCGGCGTGCGCTCCTCGATGGAGTTCACCGCACGGAGGCAGCAAGTGGAGCCCGACTCCCACCGGCACGTAGCCTTCAACAAGCTACTTCCCGGTCCGGTCGCACGAAGGAAGTCCTCATCGGCCTCCTGCGTGCTTCCTCCCAGTGAGGAGACTGTACGACGACAGTTGTCGTGCGGGTCGACCGGTCGACATCGGGCCCTGCTATCGGATCACACCGAGAGCAGGGTTTTTTCGTTGCAGCGGTTCACATCGCTGCGGGGAATGTCGAGGATCGACGGCGACGGGCTGTGCCAGTGGCAGGCGGTCGGGTTACACACCACACCGCACTACCTAGGAGGCCCCATCAGCACTGAGACCCGCATCAACGATCGCATCCGAGTTCCCGAGGTCCGGCTTGTCGGACCGGGTGGTGAACAGGTGGGGATCGTGCGTGTTGAAGATGCACTCCGCTTGGCTCTCGAAGCCGACCTCGATCTTGTAGAAGTAGCTCCCGACGCACGTCCGCCGGTCTGCAAGATCATGGACTACGGGAAGTTCAAGTACGAGGCTGCGCAGAAGGCGCGCGAATCGCGCAAGAACCAGACGCTCACCGTCATCAAGGAGCAGAAGCTCCGTCCCAAGATCGACGCGCACGACTACGAGACGAAGAAGCGCAACGTCGTTCGCTTCCTCGAAGCCGGCTCGAAGGTCAAGGTCACCATCATGTTCCGCGGTCGCGAGCAGTCGCGTCCCGAACTCGGCTTCCGTCTGCTGCAGCGCCTGGGCGCGGACGTCGCGGAGCTCGGCTTCGTGGAGACCTCGGCCAAGCAGGACGGCCGCAACATGACGATGGTGTTGGCACCGCACAAGGGTGCCAAGACTCGCGTCAAGGCACAGGAGAGCGCAGCGGCTCCGCCCGCGCAGCGCGCACCGGCCCCCGCGCCGGAACAGCCCGCCGATGCAGCCCCGGCTGCCGAAGCACCGGCCGCAGCAGCTCCGGCTACTCCGGCGCAGACCAACTGAGCCTCGCGCTCTACCAGTAAGACAGCCCTACACCTGCTTCGGTGCACAGCATTTCCGTAGCGATGTGCGGCTGTGCCATGCAACACCGAAGAGCTATTACAGAAGAAGAGGATTTCATGCCCAAGCAGAAGACCCACAGTGGTGCCAAGAAGCGATTCAAGGTGTCCGGCAGCGGCAAGATCCTGCGCCAGAAGGCCGGCCGTCGCCACCTGCTCGAGCACAAGCCCACCAAGGTGACTCGTCGCCTCGATGGTGTCGCCGTTGTCAAGAAGGCCGACGTGCCGCGGATCAAGCGCCTGCTCGGCATCTGATTCGGCCCGCCGCCGACTGATTTCGGTCGGCTTCATCCCATTACCATTCGGGGTTTCACACACCCCCAGATCGACAGGATTCACCAGTGGCACGCGTAAAAAGGGCCGTCAACGCCCAGAAGAAGCGCCGTTCGATTCTCGAAGCGTCCAAGGGCTACCGCGGACAGCGCTCACGTCTGTACACCAAGGCCAAGGAGCAGCAGCTCCACTCGCTGACCTATGCGTACCGGGACCGCCGCGCGCGCAAGGGTGACTTCCGCAAGCTGTGGATCACGCGTATCAACGCTGCAGCTCGCGCCAACGACATCACGTACAACCGCTTCGTCCAGGGCCTCAAGGCCGCGGGAGTCGAGGTCGACCGCAAGATCCTCGCCGAGCTCGCTGTGTCGGATGCTGCGGCGTTCGCAAGCCTGGTCGCCATCGCCAAGGCCGCACTGCCTGCCGACGTCAACGCTCCGGCCGGAGAAGCAGCCTGAGCGAGTCGACGTACGACGACTCAACACCGAAACGGCCCGTGGATTCGCTGACCGAGCGAACTCCGCGGGTCGTTTCGGCCGTCAAGCTCGCTCGAGCCGCGGAACGCAAGAAGACCGGGCTCTTTCTGGCCGAAGGCTTCAATGCGGTGTCAGAGGCGGCCCGGTCCCGGTTGGTTCGTGAGCTGTTCTTCACCGCGGATGCTCTCGAGCGCCACCGCGGCCTCATCGCGTCCGTCGAGGCGGGTGGCGCACGAGTTCATCCGATCACCGACCGTGCTGCGAAAGCCTTGTCCGACACGGTCACTCCGCAGGGTCTCATCGCAGTCACCGAGTTGGTCGACGTCCCGATCGACCGTGCGTTGGCCGGAACACCGCGGCTGGTGGCCGTACCGGTGGAGACGGCCGAGCCGGGCAATGCCGGGACTGTGATTCGCGTCGCCGACGCGGCAGGAGCGGATTCGGTCGTTCTGCTGGGCGATTCGGTGGATCCCCACAACGGCAAATGCGTCCGCGCCTCGGCGGGCAGCGTGTTCCATCTGCCCATCGCTCGAGAGCGGTCGATCGAGTCCGGAATCGACGCGTTGCGCAGGGCGGGTCTGACCATCGTCGCGACGGCCGCCGATGGCGAAGTGGACTTGGACGACGCGGACGAGCTGCTCACACAACCGACCGCATGGTTGTTCGGCAACGAGGCACACGGACTCTCGGAGTCCGTGACGCGCGACGCCGATCACCGCATTCGAATCCCGATCCACGGCCGCGCCGAGAGCCTCAACCTGGCGACCGCCGCGGCGATCTGCCTGTACGCGAGTGCCAGGGCGCAGCGACGCTCCGAAACCCCGTGAGCAGGTCTCACCTAGGATCGATACCTGTCTGTTCTGAGCAGACACCGACTATTACTCGAGGAGTGCAGCTGTCGTGGCGAAGAAAGATGGCGGACCCGAGCCGGTAGATCCGTCCGTTCTCGAGGAGTCCGCGCTCGGATCAGCAGTGGACTCGGCCGAGCAGGCGTTCGCCGACGCGTCGGACCTCGATGCTCTGACCAAGGTCAAGATCGATCACGTGGGCGGCAAGGCTCCGTTGGCACTGGCGCAGCGCGCGCTCGGTGCGATCCCGGGGGACCAGAAGGCGGACGCGGGCAAACGCGTCAAGGCAGCGCGTGATCGAGTGCAGAAGGCCTTCGACGAGCGACGCGCCGTGCTGTCGGCCGAGCGTGACGCCGCCATCCTGGTCGCAGAAACCATCGACGTGACACTGCCGACCGACCGAGCTCCCGTCGGTGCCCGGCACCCGATCACGATCATCGCCGAACAGGTTGCCGACGTGTTCGTCGGAATGGGCTGGGAGGTCGAAGAAGGCCCCGAGGTCGAGACCGAACACTTCAATTTCGACGCGCTGAACTTCCTTCCCGACCACCCGGCACGCACGATGCAGGACACGTTCCACATCGCGCCGGAGGGTTCGCGTCAGGTTCTGCGCACTCATACCTCCCCGGTGCAGGTCCGGTCGATGCTCTCGCGTGAGGTTCCGATCTACGTCGTCTGCCCGGGACGGACGTTCCGCACGGACGAACTCGACACGACGCACACTCCGGTCTTCCATCAGGTCGAGGGTCTTGCGATCGACAAGGGCCTGACCATGGCGCACCTGCGCGGCACACTGGATGCGTTCGCGAAGGCGTTGTTCGGCAACGACACCCGTACACGCATGCGCCCCAACTACTTTCCGTTCACCGAGCCGTCGGCCGAGGTCGACGTGTGGTTCCCGAAGAAGAAGGGCGGGGCCGGTTGGGTCGAGTGGGGTGGCTGCGGAATGGTCAACCCGAAGGTGTTGCAGGCCAGTGGCATCGATCCCGAGGTCTACACCGGATTCGCGTTCGGAATGGGTCTCGAGCGGACGCTCCAGTTCCGCAACGACATCCCGGACATGCGCGACATCGTCGAGGGCGACATCAGGTTCACTTTGCCCTTCGGTGTTCAGGCCTGACGAACGTTCTTCACCCGCCCCACTTCTTCTCGGATACAAGAAAGAGCTGAGCACACGTGCGAGTCCCACAATCCTGGCTGACCGAGGTCCTGCACGCGGGGACGCCCGACTGGGCCGTCTCGCCCGAGGAGCTCGACGCCGGTTTCGTGCGGGTCGGGTTCGAGGTCGAGGAACTCGATTCGCTGGACAACGTGACCGGGCCACTCGTGGTCGGTCGGGTCAGTTCCATCGAGGAGCTGACCGAGTTCAAAAAACCGATTCGCTTCTGCCTGGTGGACGTCGGAGCAGCCGAGCCACAGGAAATCGTGTGCGGGGCCAGGAACTTCGCCGAGGGTGACCTGATCGTGGCCGCGCTGCCGGGCAGCGTCCTGCCCGGGGGATTCGCCATCGCGTCGCGCAAGACCTACGGCCGCAACTCCAACGGCATGATCTGCTCGACGCTCGAACTCGGGTTGGGTAAGGATCACTCCGGAATTCTGGTGCTGCCCGAGGGCACGGCTGCCCCGGGCGACGACGCCAAAGCCGTTCTCGGTCTGCTGGACTCGGTCATCGAGCTCAACGTGACCCCGGATCGCGGCTACGCCTTCTCGGTCCGCGGCCTCGCCCGCGAACTGGCCTGCAGTTTCGACCTTCCGTTCGTGGATCCGGCGCGCACGGTCCCCACCGAGGTCACCGGTGACGCCTGGTCGGTCACCGTCGAACCGAACTCCGGCGCATCGCGATTCGCGTTGCGCAAGATCGTCGGCATCGATCCGACGGCGACGACGCCCTGGTGGATGCAGCGTCGACTGCTGCTGGCAGGCGTACGCCCGATCTCGGCGGCCGTCGATGTCACCAACTACGTGCTCCACGAACTCGGCCAGCCGCTGCATGCATTCGATGCGGCCAAGCTCGACGGCGATCTGGTCGTCCGTCGCGCGAACGCGGGGGAGAAGCTGACCACACTGGACGGCGTCGAGCGTTCCCTCGATGCCGAGGACGTCGTCATCGCCGACGGCTCGGGAGCGATCTCGTTGGCCGGTGTCATGGGCGGTGCGTCCACCGAAGTCGACGACTCGACCACCGAGGTCGTGCTCGAAGCGGCATCGTTCGATCCGCTCGCGGTGTTCCGCACCGGTCGTCGCCACAAGCTCTCCAGCGAGGCCAGCAAGCGTTTCGAGCGGACCGTGGATTCGGCTCTGCCTGTCGCAGCACTCGATCGGGCCGCACAGTTGTTGGTCGAGATCGCCGGCGGCCGGATCGAGCCCGTGTTGACCGATATCGGCGAGGCAGCCGAATATCCCACGGTCAAGATGGACTTCGACCTGCCGGACCGAATCGCCGGAGTGCAGTACGCCAACGGAACCGCTGCCCGACGGTTGACGCAGATCGGTTGCGGAGTCGAGGTATCGGTCGACGACGACGGGCACGGCCAGCTCATCGTCACCCCGCCGTCCTGGCGACCGGATCTGGTGCAGCGCGCCGACCTGGTGGAAGAGGTGCTGCGGCTCGAAGGGCTCGAACAGATCCCGTCGGTACTGCCGTCGGCCCCGGGAGGTCGTGGCCTCACTGCCGAACAGAAGCGCAGGCGTGCCGTCGGCAAGGCACTCGCGTTCTCCGGGTACGTCGAGGTGTTGCCTCCGGTGTTCCTGCCCAAGGGCGTGTTCGACACGTGGGGTCTCGACGCGGACGACACACGGCGCGCGACCACCTCGGTGCTCAATCCACTCGAGGCCGACCGTCCCGAGCTCGCGACCACTGTGCTTCCCGGTTTGCTCGAGATGCTGAGCCGGAACATCGCGCGCGGTCAGCGAGACGTCTCGCTGTTCGGCATTGCCCAGGTGGTGCTCCGACACGACGCCACCGCAGCCGTGGACGCGTTGCCGGTCGACCGTCGTCCCACCGACGACCAGATCGCCATGCTTCGTGGTTCGTTGCCGGCGCAGCCGGTGCACGTGGGCATGGTGCTGACCGGTCAGCGTGAGTTGTCGGGTCCGTGGGGTCCCGGCCGCGCGGCAGAGGCCGCCGATGCGTTCGCTGCGGTACGTACGGTTGCCGAGGCGTCCGGAGTGCACGTCGATCTTCGGGCGGCGCAGCACCTTCCGTGGCATCCGGGTCGGTGCGCGGAGGTCATGCTCGACGGTGAGGTCGTCGGATACGCGGGCGAGCTGCATCCGGCCGTGCTCGAGCGGGCGGGCCTGCCGCCGCGTACGTGTGCCGTGGAGTTGAGTTTGAGCGCTCTTCCCGTCGTCGAGTCGCTCCCTGCCCCCGAGGTGTCGCCGTATCCGGCGGTGCTGCAGGACGTGGCAGTGGTGGTCGACGCGTCCGTACCTGCGGCGTCGGTGGAAGCCGCGCTCACGATCGGCGGTGGCGACCTGCTCGAGTCGATTCGACTGTTCGACGTCTACGAGGGTGAACAGGTCGGCGAGGGTCGCAAGTCGCTGGCGTTCGCGCTGCGGTTCCGAGGTGCCGACGGCACCTTGACCGAGGATCAGGCAACGGCTGCCCGCGATGCGGCGGTCGACGCGGCATCGAAGGCCGTCGGCGCGCAGCTGCGCAGTTGAACCAGCGCAGTTGCGCAGTTGATCCGTGCACACCCGGGCTCGTGTGTCCGTAGCGTGGAGTCACGAGTACGACGGGTGACGGGAGCAGCGCATGAGAGAATTCGGAACAGACGGTGCGGCGACGGATCTTCAGGTGATCGAGGAGATCCTGGCTGCAGTGGCCGGTCGGTCCCGGTTGGCCCCGGTAGCGGCAGCCGCATCGGCGCTGGCGGCCGAGTTGCGCAATGCTGAGCCCGAATCCACTGGACCCGATCGCGGCGCACCACCCGGGACTGTTCCCGATGTCGACGTTCCGCAGGTGACCAAGCCGCGGATCGACCAGCCGCTCGGTGATCCACCACCGGGGGCTCCGCTCGGCGGCACGGTACCGGGGATCATCGATGCGGAGCTGGTCGAGGACCAGCCCATCGGTAGCGGGTACGGTGCCGGTGCGGCGAGCGCGCCGATCGGTGACTTCACCGATTCGGGGGTGCCCACGTGGGACGGTGTACGCGACAAGGTCGAACAGCGATCGGGTACAGCCGTCGGCGCGGAGGAACTGGACCGAGAGTCCAGGGCGGGCCGTGACCTCGACGAGCAGTGGAACGAACGGCAGGACGCCGGCCGGAGGAAGCTCGACGAGATCCGCAAGTCCATGGGTGGACGCTGACACACCGGACCCATTCATGAATGAGCTTGCATGATGCTGCATAATAAACCGCATGACTATTTCGGAGGCCACGCCGAGGCGCATCGCGGTGGCGGGCGCAAGTGGGTACGCCGGCGGTGAGATTCTCCGATTGCTGCTCGGGCACCCGGGAGTGCGCGACGGTTCGTTGGTCATCGGCACTCTGACCGCGGGCGGCAATGCCGGTGCGACGCTGGGTGAATTCCATCCCCATCTGTTGCCTCTCGCAGACCGCGTTCTCGCCCCGACCATCGTCGACGAGCTCGCGGGTCACGACGTCGTGTTCCTGGGGCTCCCGCACGGCAAGTCCGCCGAACTCGCGCTGCAGCTGCCCGAGTCCGTGGTGATCATCGATTGCGGGGCCGACTTCCGCCTCACCGACGGTGCGGCGTGGGAGAAGTACTACAAGAGTCCGCACGCGGGCAGTTGGCCGTACGGCTTGCCGGAGTTGCCGGGCTGCCGTGAGCGATTGGTCGGTGCCACTCGTATCGCCGTTCCCGGGTGTTACCCGACGGTGTCGTCGCTCGCGCTCGCACCCGCTGTCGCCGCAGGCATCATCGAGCCCCGCGTCAATATCGTTGCTGTCAGCGGTACTTCGGGTGCCGGCCGCGCTCCGAAGGCCGATCTTCTCGGTTCGGAGGTGATGGGTTCGGTTCGGGCGTACGCGGTTGCGGGCGCACACCGCCACACTCCCGAGATCGTGCAGAACCTCTCGGCGCTCGCCGGTAGCGCTGTTGCGGTGTCCTTCACGCCGGTTCTCGCACCGATGCCCCGCGGAATCCTGGCCACCTGCACCGCGATCACCACCGCCACGCAGGCGCAGGCCGTCGAGGTCTACGAGAAGGCCTATGCCGCAGAGCCGTTCGTGCACGTGCTTCCGGCCGGTCGCCTTCCGCAGACCGGCTCGGTCATCGGGTCGAACGCCGTGCAGATGAGCGTGTCGGTCGATGCGGACGCCGGTTTGCTCGTCGTGATCGCGGCCATCGACAACCTGGCCAAGGGCACGGCAGGAGCCGCCGTCCAATCCATGAATCTTGCACTGGGAATTACCGAGACCGAGGGTCTCTCTACCGTAGGAGTAGCACCATGAGCAGCGTCGGGAGCCAGGCGGAGGCCGTCGGCATGATTGCGGGCAAGCTCGTGCGCACGCAGGGTGTCACCTGTCCTGCAGGTTTCCGCGCTGCCGGTATTCCGGCCGGAATCAAGGCGAGTGGCAAGTCCGATCTGGCCTTGGTGTTCAACGAGGGTCCCGATTTCGCTGCGGCGGGTGTGTTCACCCGCAACAAGGTCAAGGCTGCGCCGGTGTTGTGGTCGCAGCAGGTGCTCTCCACCGGACGGCTGCGCGCGGTCATCCTCAATTCCGGTGGTGCCAATGCCTGCACCGGTGCGCCGGGCTTTCAGGACTCGCACCGTACAGCCGAGGAAGTGGCGTCCGCACTGAGCAATTGGGGTTCCGAGACCGGAGCGATCGAGGTCGCCGTCTGCTCGACGGGTCTCATCGGTGACCGGCTCCCGATGGACAAGCTGCTGCCCGGTGTGACCGAGGTGGTGCACGAGCTCGCGGGCGGAATTTCGGGTGGTACCGATGCGGCGTACGCGATCATGACCACCGACACCTTGCCCAAGCAGGCAGCCGTTCATCATGCCGACAAATGGAACGTCGGCGGCATGGCCAAGGGTGCAGGCATGCTGGCACCGTCGTTGGCCACGATGCTCAGCGTCATCACCACCGATGCTGTCGCCACCGCGGACCAGCTGGACAAGGCACTGCGCGCGGCGACCCGGATGTCGTACGACCGGCTCGACGTCGACGGCGCGTCCTCGACGAACGACACCGTGCTGCTGCTCTCGTCCGGGGCCAGCGGAGTGGCACCGTCGCAGGAAGAACTCGACGCCGCGGTCCTGGCGGTGTGCGACGACCTGGCCGACCAGATGATGGCCGACGCGGAGGGCGTGACCAAGCGGGTGCGGATCACCGTGTCGGGCGCGATGAGCGAGGACGACGCCCTGATCGGCGCTCGCGCGGTCGCCAGGGACTCCCTGACCAAGACGGCCCTCTTCGGGTCCGATCCCAACTGGGGCCGGGTGCTCGCGGCAATCGGTATCGCCCCGATCGAGCTCGATCCGGATCGAATTGCCGTGTCCTTCAACGGAAATCCGGTGTGCATCGACGGCGTGGGAGCGCCGGGAGCTCGGGAGGTCGATCTGTCCGGCGTCGACATCTCGGTGACCATAGATCTCGGTCTCGGCGCAGGGTCTGCCACCATCCGAACCACCGATCTCTCGCACGCGTACGTCGAAGAGAATTCGGCGTACTCGTCATGACCTCGGCCGCACTGCAGTTGACGGCCGCGCAGAAGGCCTTCACGCTCGCCGAGGCTCTGCCCTGGCTGCAGCGATTCTCGGGCAAGGTCGTCGTCGTGAAGTACGGCGGAAATGCCATGATCGACGAGAATCTGAAGCGGGCGTTCGCGGCCGACATGGTGTTTCTGCGCACCGTCGGAATCCATCCGGTCGTCGTTCACGGCGGTGGGCCGCAGATCTCGGCCATGCTGACCAGACTCGGCCTGGCCGGTGAATTCCGCGGCGGATTCCGCGTCACCACCCCCGAGGTCATGGACGTCGCGCGGATGGTGCTGTTCGGTCAGGTCGGGCGCGAGCTCGTCGGCCTGATCAACGGTCACGGTCCGTATGCCGTCGGAATTTCCGGTGAGGATGCGCACCTGTTCACCGCGACGCGTCGCACCGTGCTGGTCGACGGCACCGAGACCGACATCGGTCTCGTCGGCGACGTCACGTCGGTTGATCCTGCCGCGGTCTTCGATCTCATTGCCGCAGGACGCATTCCGGTGGTGTCCACCATCGCGCCCGACCGCGACGGCGTCGTCCACAACATCAACGCCGACACTGCGGCAGCGGCGCTCGCCAGTGCCCTCCGTGCCGAGAAGATGGTGGTGCTCACCGATGTCGAAGGCCTGTACACGGATTGGCCCGATCGCAGCTCGTTGACCTCCGAGATCGACGCGTCCACGCTCGAGGCCCTGCTGCCCTCACTCGACGCCGGGATGGTGCCGAAGATGGAAGCGTGCCTGCGGGCGGTTCGAGCCGGTGTTCCGTCGGCTCATGTCATCGACGGTCGCGTCGAACATTCCGTGCTGGTGGAGCTGTTCACCGGTGAGGGAATCGGCACCATGGTCACCCCCGATCACTCTTCCACGTCAGGAGTCACGCCATGACCGGCACCGAGTCAACCCTCGATCTGCAACAGCGGTGGTCGAATTCGTTGATGGACAACTACGGTGTTCCGCGCGTGGCGCTCGTCCGCGGCGAGGGCGCGGTGGTGACCGACGCCGACGGAAAGCAGTATCTGGACCTGCTCGCGGGTATCGCCGTGAACATCCTCGGACATGCGCACCCGGCGGTGATCGAGGCGGTCACCACTCAGCTGTCCACCCTCGGGCACACTTCGAATCTGTATGCGACAGAACCCGGTATCGCGTTGGCCGAGCAATTGCTCGCGCAGCTCGGTGCCGGGGCCACCGGTCGGGTGTTCCTGTGCAACTCGGGAACCGAGGCCAACGAGGCGGCGTTCAAGATCGCTCGCCTGACCGGCCGTCCCAACATCGTGGCGGCGGAGAAGTCGTTTCACGGACGGACGATGGGCGCTCTCGCTCTGACCGGTCAGCCGGACAAGCGGATCCCGTTCGAGCCGATGCCTGCCGGCGTGCACCACGTTCCGTACGGCGATGTGGCCGCGCTGGAAGCTGCCGTCGATTCGGACACTGCCGCAGTGTTTCTCGAACCCATCATGGGTGAGGGAGGCGTGGTGGTTCCGCCGGAGGGATATCTTCTCGCCGCCCGTGAGATCACTGCGAAGCACGGCGCACTGCTGGTCCTGGACGAGGTGCAGACCGGTATCGGCCGAACGGGCTGGTTCTACGCTCACCAGTCGGTCGGCATCGTGCCCGACGTCATCACGCTCGCCAAGGGTCTGGGCGGCGGCCTGCCCATCGGGGCCTGCATCGGCATCGGAGCGGCGGGGGAGTTGCTGCATCCGGGCAAGCACGGCACCACGTTCGGTGGTAACCCCGTATGCGCGGCGGCGGCTCTGGCCGTTCTGCGCACCATCGCCGACGAGGACCTGCTCTCGCACGCCGACAGCATAGGCAAGACCATCGCACACTCCATAGAGAATCTGGATCACCCTCTGGTGAGCCATGTTCGGGGTTCGGGCCTTCTCCTCGGGGTGGTACTCACCGACGCCGTCGCACCGGCGGCCGAAGCCGCCGCGCGCGAGGCAGGCTTCCTCCTCAACGCGGCCCAGCCCGACGTGCTTCGGCTCGCACCACCGTTGATCATCACCGAAGAGCAAGCCGCGTCGTTCGTGACGGCGTTACCGGCAATTCTCGACGCAGCACAGGAGGCTCATCAGCCATGACCGTTCAGCATTTCCTCCGGGACGACGACATCACGCCCGCGCAGCAGGGTGAAATCCTCGCTTTGGCAGCCGAACTCAAGCGTGCTCCGTTCTCGAAGCGTCCGCTCGAGGGCCCCAAGGGAGTTGGCGTCATTTTCGAGAAGAACTCGACACGGACCCGCTTCTCGTTCGAGATGGGCATCGCGCAGTTGGGTGGTCATGCCGTGGTGGTGACGGGCCGCGACACCCAGTTGGGTCGCGAGGAGACGCTGCAGGACACGGGGCGGGTTCTCTCGCGCTATGTCGAGGCGGTCGTGTGGCGCACGTTCGGGCAGAAGCGGCTCGAGCAGATGGCGACCGGCGCAACGATTCCGATCGTCAACGCCCTCTCCAACGAGTTCCACCCGTGCCAGGTTCTGGCGGATCTGCAGACCCTGATCGAGCACAAAGGAAATCTGCAGGGGCGCACCTTGGCCTACTTCGGTGACGGTGCCAACAACATGGCGCACTCGCTGCTCATCGGCGGAGTGACGGCCGGGCTGAACGTGCGGATCGCTGCGCCCAAGGAATTTGCCCCGCTCGGTTACGTTCTCGACGCGGCGCATGCGCGTGCCGAGGAAACCGGGGCCACCATCACCATCACCGAGGACCCGGTCGAGGCCGCCGCCGGTGCCGACGCGCTCGTCACCGACACCTGGACGTCGATGGGCCAGGAGAACGACGGTCTCGATCGCGTCGCCCCGTTCCGGCCGTATCGAATCGATTCGGACCTGCTCTCGAAGGCCCAGTCGGACGCCGTCGTGCTGCACTGCCTACCTGCACATCGCGGCGAGGAGATCACCGACGAGGTGCTCGACGGTCCCCAGAGTGTTGTCTGGGACGAGGCCGAGAACCGCCTGCACGCGCAGAAGGCACTGCTGGTGTGGCTCCTCGAACAGGCCCGACGACCATGAGCGAGGACGTCACTGCGGTGCCGTTGACCGCGTCGACCCGCGCGGGCAGGCAGGCACGGATCATCGCGTTGCTGGCCACCCATCAGGTGCGCAGTCAACCGCAGCTGGCGTCGTTGCTCGCAGCCGAGGGGATCGACACCACTCAGGCCACTCTCTCGCGGGACCTCGAGGAACTGGGTGCCGTGAAACTGCGCGCGCCGGACGGTGGAGTGGGGGTGTACGTCGTGCCCGAGGACGGCAGCCCGGTCCGGGGAGTGTCCGGCGGCACCGACCGCCTCCTGAAGTTGCTGGGGGAGTTGTTGGTGTCCACCGACCACAGCGGGAACCAGACCGTCCTCCGCACGCCACCGGGCGCGGCGCACTACCTGGCCAGCGCTCTGGATCGTGCTGCGATGCCGGAGATCGTCGGGACCATCGCCGGTGACGACACGATTCTGTTGATCGCCCGCGAGCCACATACCGGTGGCGAGGTCGCGGACAAGATCGAAAAGCTTGCTCGACGCGGTAACTGAGATCCGGTTACCCATCATGCGCATCAAGAACAACGAAGGAGCTTGAACACCATGGCCGAACGCGTCATCCTCGCCTACTCCGGCGGACTCGACACCTCCGTCGCCATCAGCTGGATCGGCAGGGAGACCGGCAAGGAGGTCGTTGCCGTCGCCATCGATCTGGGGCAGGGCGGCGAGGACATTGACGTCGTGCGCCAACGCGCACTCGATTGCGGCGCAGTCGAATCCGTCGTCGTCGATGCCAGGAACGAGTTCGCCGACGAGTACTGCTTGCCGACGGTGCAGTCCAACGCGCTGTACATGGATCGGTATCCCCTCGTGTCGGCGATCAGTCGTCCGCTCATCGTCAAGCACCTCGTGGAGAACGCGCGGGCGCACGGCGGAACCGTTGTCGCACACGGGTGCACGGGCAAGGGCAACGACCAGGTTCGCTTCGAGGTCGGCTTCAACACCCTCGCCCCCGAGCTCGAGGTGTTGGCACCGGTTCGCGACTACGCGTGGACGCGCGAGAAGGCGATCAAGTTCGCCGAGGAGAACGACATCCCGATCAACGTGACCACCAAGTCGCCGTTCTCGATCGACCAGAACGTGTGGGGGCGCGCGGTGGAGACCGGCTTCCTCGAGGACCTGTGGAACGCGCCGACCAAGGACGTCTACGACTACACCGAGGATCCGACGGTCAACTTCCAGGCTCCGGACGAACTGATCGTCTCGTTCGACAAGGGTCGCCCGGTCGCGATCGACGGTCGCCCGGTCTCGGTGCTCGAAGCGATCCAGGAGCTCAACACTCGTGCCGGAGCGCAGGGTGTCGGCCGGTTGGACGTGGTCGAGGATCGGCTCGTCGGCATCAAGAGTCGCGAGATCTACGAGGCACCCGGTGCCATGGTGCTCATCCGCGCCCACGAGGAGCTCGAGCACGTGACCCTCGAGCGCGAACTCGGTCGCTACAAGCGCCACACCGACCAGAAGTGGGCCGAGCTGGTGTACGACGGCCTGTGGTACTCCCCGCTCAAGGGTGCTCTCGACACGTTCGTGGAGCACACGCAGGAGCACGTCTCCGGCGATATTCGCCTGGTTCTGCACGCGGGCGGGATCATCGTCAACGGACGGCGCAGTGGCGAGTCGCTGTACGACTTCAACCTTGCCACCTACGACGAGGGCGATACGTTCGACCAGTCCGCGGCCAAGGGATTCGTTCAGCTGCACGGACTGTCGTCGAAGATCGCCGCGAAGAGGGACCTGGGCCTGTGACGAATTCGGAGACCGCACACGGAACCAACGAAGGTTCGCTCTGGGGCGGCAGATTCGCATCGGGGCCGGCCGCCGCCATGGCAGCGTTGAGCAAGTCGACGCACTTCGACTGGGTCCTCGCGCCGTACGACATCCGCGCATCCATGGCGCACGCCCGAGTGCTGAACGGTGCCGGACTGCTCACCCCGCAGGACCTCGAGACCATGCTCGACGGTTTGCAGCGACTCGCCGATGACGTCGCCTCCGGTGAATTCGTGGCAGCCGAATCGGACGAGGACGTGCACGGTGCCCTCGAGCGCGGTTTGATCGACCGGGTCGGACCCGAGGTCGGTGGCCGGCTGCGTGCGGGCCGGTCGCGTAACGATCAGGTGGCCACGCTGTTCCGCATGTGGCTGCGCGACGCCGTCCGCCGGGTGTCGGCGGGCGTTCTCGATGTGGTCGACGCGTTGGCCACCCAGGCTGCGGCGCATCCCACGGCCGTCATGCCGGGCAAGACGCATTCGCAGGCCGCGCAGCCGGTGTTGCTTGCGCATCATCTGCTCGCGCACACCCATCCGTTGTTGCGCGATGTGCAGCGCTTCGCGGATTTCGACACGCGAGCAGCGGTGTCGCCGTACGGTTCCGGTGCTCTCGCCGGTTCGTCGTTGGGGCTGAGTCCGGAGAAGATCGCTGCCGAGCTCGGGTTCGACTCGTCCGCCGAGAACTCGATCGACGCCACGTCTTCGCGCGACTTCGCCGCCGAGGCGGCCTTCGTGTTGGCGATGACGGCGGTGGATCTGTCGCGATTCGCCGAGGAGGTCATCTCGTGGAGCACTCCCGAGTACGGCTACGTGACGCTGGCCGATGCGTGGTCGACCGGCAGCTCGATCATGCCGCAGAAGAAGAATCCGGACGTCGCGGAGTTGACTCGCGGAAAGACCGGCCGCTTGATCGGTAATCTGACCGGCCTGCTGGCCACGCTGAAGGCGCAACCGTTGGCCTACAACCGTGATCTCCAGGAAGACAAGGAGCCGGTGTTCGATTCGGTCGCGCAGCTCGAGTTGTTGCTCCCGGCGCTCACCGGGTTGACGGCGACACTCGAATTCCACACCGAACGCATGGCCGAGCTGGCACCGGCCGGGTTCACTCTTGCCACCGACATCGCCGAGTGGATGGTGCGGCAGGGGATCGCGTTCCGGGTTGCCCACGAGGCCGCGGGTGCCTGCGTTCGGGCGGCCGAGGCGCGAGGCGTCGGGCTGGTGGATCTGACCGATGAGGAACTCGCCGCGATCGATCCGGCACTCACTCCCGACGTTCGTGAGGTGCTCACGGTGGAGGGCTCGATCTCGTCGCGCGATGCCCGCGGTGGGACGGCGGCCGTGCAGGTTGCTCATCAGCTCGGGGGCGTGCGGGCGACTGCCGCGACCCTGCGTGCATGGGCTGAGGAACCGGTGTTGCGGCACTGAGAGGGCAATCGATATCCACGCCGGTTTCCTCGAGTGTGATGTGAGAAGCTTTCGTCACGCGAAGACCGATGCCGGTCGTTCCGTCGGGCCGAACGCAGGAGTGTATTGGTGGGACTGAATGCAGATGCCGTACGTGGACCACTGCGGCGTGCCATCGCCACAGCCCAGAACGGTCTCGAGGTCATTCGTCTGGGTGGGCTCGAAACCGAGGTGGATCCGTCGCCGTTTCGGGTGATGGATCGCGAGCCGATGTATCGGCTTCGGCGGTATTTCCCCGACGATGTGCCCGCGGACAGTCCTCCGGTGGTGCTCATTCCGCCGATGATGGTCTCCGCGGACGTCTACGACGTCACCACCGACCAAGGTGCGGCCGGAATTCTGCACGGCATGGGTCTGGATCCGTGGGTTGTCGATTTCGGGTCACCCGATACCGAAGAGGGTGGATGGGGCCGTACGCTCGCTGATCACGTCGTGGCGATCAGCGAGGTCGTCGACAAGGTGCACGAGCACACCGGTCGCGACGTCCACCTGGGTGGCTACTCCCAGGGCGGCATGTTCTGCTACCAGGCGGCCGCCTACCGAGGTGGCCGAAATCTGGCCAGCCTCATCACGTTCGGAGCTCCGGTCGACACGCTTGCCGGTCTGCCGCTCGGGATTCCGGCAGGCGTGGCGACGCGGGGAGCGGAGTTCCTCGCCGATCACGTGTTCACTCGGCTCGCTGTGTCGGGGTGGATGGCGCGGACGGGATTCCAGTTGCTCGATCCGGCGAAGACCGTGCGGTCGCGCTTGGATTTCCTGCGGCAATTGCACGATCGTGAGGCGCTGCTCCCACGCGAGCCGCAGCGTCGCTTTCTGGCGATGGACGGGTGGGTGGCGTGGTCCGGCCCGGCCGTTGCGGAGTTGCTGAAGCAGTTCGTCGTCCACAACCGCATGATGACCGGCGGTTTCGTCATCAAGGACAGATTGCTGACTCTGGCCGAACTCACGGTGCCCGTGCTCGCCTTCGTCGGCGAAGTCGACGACATCGGTCAACCGTTGGCCGTGCGCGGCATCCAGCGCGCTGCCCCGCGTGCCCAGGTATTCGAAACCACCTTGCGCGCAGGCCATTTTGGACTGGTTGTCGGAAGTACAGCGGCTGCACAGACCTGGCCGACGACGGGAAACTGGATACGGTGGCGCGAGGATCTCGGACCGAAGCCGGAGGCGGTCCGTGTGATGGAGCGCGAGGACCACGGCGATTCCGAAAGCGGTGTGTCGATCACCAATCGACTGATCCACACCGCTGCCTCCATCGCCGAGGTCGGCGTCGGTGTCGGCCGCGGGCTGGCGTCGGCGGCGACCGGCGCGGTGCGCGGAACCCGCGAAATCTCGTCCGAGGCCGTGCGTACGTTGCCGAGGCTCGCCCGCCTCGGGCAGATGCAGCCGCACAGTCGAGTGTCGTTGGGGCGCTTGATCGCCGAGCAGGGACGTAAGTCTCCGAACGGCGAGTGCTTCCTGTTCGACGACCGAGTGCACACCTACGATGCGGTCAACGTCCGCATCGACAATGTGGTGCGCGGATTGATCAGTGTCGGCGTGCGACCTGCGTCGCGCATCGGTGTGTTGATGGAGACTCGTCCGAGCGCGTTGGCCGCGATGGCGGCGCTCTCGCGGATCGGGGCCGTACCTGTTCTGCTGCAGCCGGGCAGCGACCTGACCGCAGCCCTGCGAACCGTCGACGTCGACACGGTGATCGCCGATCCGGAGAACGCTGCGGCGGCGGTCCCGGTGGCACCGAACGTCCTGGTGCTCGGCGGCGGTGAGACTCGGCGCCTCGACATCCCGTCAGGCTACGAGGTGGTCGATCTCGAGGCCATCGATCCCGACGCGGTGCGTCTGCCTCAGTGGTACGAGCCGGATCCGGGTCGTGCCCGCGAACTGGCGATGATCCTGTTCACGACCACAGATCGCGGTCTCGAACCGAGATACATCACCAATCATCGCTGGGCGTTGTCTGCGTTCGGAACCGCGACGACGGCCGCGCTCGGACCCGGAGATACTGTCTATTGCCTTGCCCCCCTACATCATTCGGCCGGGATTCTCGTCACGATCGGTGGTGCGCTTGCGGGCGGGTCACGCATCGCGCTCTCCCGTGGTCTCGAGCCCGAGCGGTTCAGCGAAGAGGTGTACCGCTACGGCGTCACCGTCGTGAGCTACACCTGGACGATGATGCGGCAGATCCTCGACGACGGCCGGTTCCCGGTCGACTCCGGCCACCCGGTGCGCCTGTTCATCGGCTCCGGTATGCCGGTGGGGCTGTGGCGTCGCACGCTGGCGCGGTTCAGCCCGGCTCGGGTGCTCGAGTTCTACGCATCCACCGAGAACGACGTGATCCTGGCCAATGTGGCCGGCTCGAAGATCGGCTCCAAGGGACGTCCGCTGCCGGGCAGTGCACGGGTTGCGTTGGCGGCCTACGACCCGATCACCGGCCGTCTCGAAGAGGACGACGACGGTTTCGTCCGGCAGTGCCGTGACGACGAGATCGGGCTACTCCTCGGCCGACCGAGCGGGGACGGCGAAGCGACCAGCCATGTCATGCGTGGAGTATTCGAGCCCACGGATGCCTGGATCCCCACCGAGAACCTCTTCCGTCGCGATTCCGACGGCGATTACTGGCTCGTCGACCGCAAGGACACCGTGGTGCGCTCGGCGTGCGGTCCGGTGTACACCCAGCCGATCGTCGATGCGGTAGGTGACCTGGATCAGGTCGATTCGGCCGTGGTCTACGGAGTGCGGGTGACATCCGATCGGCCACGATCGGTGCGCGTCGAGGCTTCGGCCACCGAGGTGGCCGTCTGCGCCATCTCGCTGCAACCGGAGGCGGTGATCACCGCTCGTGCATTGACGGACACTCTCGGAGTGCTGCTCCCGGCCGAGCGGCCGGCGATCGTGCACGTGGTGCCCGAAATTCCGGTAGGACGCGCGTACCGACCGACCGCGACGGCGTTGAAGAAGGTCGGCATTCCGACGCCGAGTGCACGTTCGTGGTTCTACGACTCCGAGTCGAACAGCTACCGTCGATTGACGAAAGCTGTTGTGGCCGAACGGTTCGTCGGGCGCGAGGCCGCGGCCGAAAAATCGTCGTAGGAACGAGTCGGCACGGAAGAATACGGGTTCGGTAGCGTAAGCGAGTACACCACTCCGGTTCGACCGGAGCAGAGCAAAGGACACCTGTGGCAATCGATTCGACACTGCTTTCCATACTCGCGTGCCCGGTGGACAAGGGCCCGCTGCTGTTGATCGAAGGGGAACTGCTCTACAACCCGCGACTGCGGCGTGCATATCCGATCGAGAACGGCATCCCGGTGTTGCTCGCCGACGACGCCCGCGATGTCGACGACGCCGAGCACGAGTCGATCCTGGCTCGCGCCACGTCCTAGAACTCTCGGCCGCGCGCCGGGTTCGTCGACTACAGGGTTCGTCGACTACAGGGGTCGTCGACTACTGGGTTCGTCGACGCAATGTCGCGGCGGCTCCGCTCAGCGCGGCGACGGTGAACGCCGTGACCACGGCGATGTCGGTCCACATGCGCCCGGTGACTCCGGGGTACCTGGATATCTCCTGGAGCGCGTCGACCAGGTAGCTCAGCGGCAGGACATCGCTGATCGTGCTCAGCCAGTTCGGCATCTGGTCGCGCGGCACCAGGAGTCCGCACAAAAACAGCTGTGGAATCACGACCACCGGCATGAACTGGACGGCTTGGAACTCGGTGCGAGCGAATGCGCTGCACAGCAGTCCGATGGCGACCCCGAGCATCGCTCCCAGGACTGCGATCACCAGCACCCAACCTACCGAGCCCTCGATGTCGAGCCCGAGAAATCCGAACGCGACGGTGCATGCGAGTACCGCCTGTCCGATGGCGGCCAGCGAGAACGCGGACCCGTAGCTCGCGAGCAGATCCAGTTTGGACATCGGAGTCGTCAGCAGGCGTTCGAGCGTTCCCGAGGAGCGTTCACGCTGCATCGAGATCGACGTGATCAGGAACATGACGACGAACGGCAGGATGCCGAGCATCGTGATGGCGATCCGATCGAACAACGACTGCTGATCAGGCGGGGTCGGCACATCTCGGTACAGGAAGTAGAGCAACACCATCAGCAGGGACGGAACGAGCAGCACCATGGCCACCGATCGATGGTCTGCTCGTAGCTGTCGCAGGATGCGGCCCGTGCCGGCTGCGTAGATCCGCGCGTTCACGATGTCTCCTCGGTAGATCTGATGAGGGACAGGAATGCGCGATCGAGGGTCGTTTCGTTCGTGCGCGCGAGTAGCGCGTTCGGGCTCGAGTGGGCGAGAACGGTGCCGTCGCGCATCAGAACGAGACGGCTGCAGTGCTCCGCCTCTTCCATCACGTGGCTCGAGACCAGCACCGTTGTGCCGCTTGCCGCGATATCGGCGAAACGCGACCACAGCTCGGAGCGCAGCACGGGATCCAAGCCGACCGTCGGTTCGTCGAGGACGATCAGCTCGGGTTCGGCAACCAGCGCGCTGGCCAGGGAGACCCGCCCCAATTGGCCGCCGGAGAGCTCGCCCGCCCGTGACGACGCGTGGTCGGCCAGTCCGACGGTCTCGATGGCGGACGCGACGTCCGCGCGCCGGCGACCGTACAGCGACCCGAAGTACTGCACGTTCTCGCGAACGGTGAGATCTCGGTAGACGCTCGGTGCCTGGGTCACGTACCCGACTGTGCGGCGCAACGGTGCCGAGCCGGCCGGCGATCCGAGTACTGTCACGGTTCCGCTGCTGACGATCTGAGTGCCGACGATCGATCGCATCAAAGTCGTCTTACCGCAGCCCGATGGACCGAGAAGTCCGGTGATGACACCACGGGGGATTGTCAGGGACAGATTGTTCAGCACCGTTCGCTTGCCGCGGCGAACCGTCAGCCCTGTGATCTCGACGGCGTGTTCACCGGTGAACGCCATAGCGGCCTCCAGACTTGTCGGATGTCGAAGTCATAGCCCCGTCGGCGCACGGTGGTCAAGGGCGAAGCATCATGGGATCGATGAATGTCGCTGACTTGGAGATCGGGGAACCCGACGCCGCAGCCCGACGCATCCTCGGCGGAACCGTCACCGTGGGCGACGTGTCGGTGCGCATCGTGGAAGTCGAGGCCTACGGTGGTCCACTCGATGGTCCATGGCCGGATCCGGCCGCGCATTCCTTCCGGGGCCCGACCCCTCGTAACCAGGTGATGTTCGGTCCTGCGGGGCGTCTGTACGTCTACCTGAGCTACGGAATGCATCTTTGTGTGAACGTGAGTTGCGGCCCGGACGGTACGGCCGCTGCGGTGTTGCTTCGAGCGGGTGAAGTGGTGGCCGGTCACCACATCGTCGAGACCAGGCGCGCCGGCCGCGGTCCACGGACCGCACGGGTCGAGGCCGGTTGGGCCCGCGGGCCCGGAAATCTCGGTCGAGCCCTTGGCGTCTCGCTGGCGGACAACGGATCGGACGTGTTCGACGCGTCGTCGGCGGTCACCCTCGAACTACTTGAGCGCCCGTTGAACGAGAAGGCCGTTGCATCCGGCCCACGGGTAGGGGTGAGTTCGGCGGCCGATCGTCCGTGGCGCTTCTGGATGCTCGGGTCGCAGGCGGTGTCGAGCTACAAACGCAGTCCCCGCGCCGCCGCTCCCGGTGGCTCGGAGGCCTGACCGACGCCTGGATGCGTCCATACGGGAGGATCGACGTCGTGAGTGAGAACATCATCGACGAAATGACCTGGCGTGGACTGATCGCACAGTCCACCGATGTGGACGCGCTGAAGAAGGCTACGTCCGAGGGCCCGATCACGCTGTACTCCGGTTTCGATCCGACAGGTCCCTCGCTGCACGCAGGGCACCTCGTGCCGTTGCTGGCGCTCAAGCGTTTCCAGCGGGCCGGCCATCGCCCGATCATCCTCGCCGGAGGTGCGACGGGACTCATCGGTGACCCTCGCGATGTAGGGGAGCGCACCATGAATTCCCCCGAGGTCGTCACCGAGTGGGCCTCGCGTATCCGTGGTCAGCTCGAACGGTTCGTCGACCTGGACGAGAGCCCGACGGGTGCAGTGGTGGTGAACAATCTGTCGTGGACGGGGGAGCTGTCCGCGATCGATTTCCTTCGCGACATCGGTAAGCACTTCTCGATCAACGTCATGCTTGCTCGCGAGACGGTGAAGAACAGGCTCGAGAGCGACGGAATGTCGTACACCGAGTTCAGCTACATGCTGTTGCAGGCGAACGACTACGTGCAGCTCCGCAGGCAATACGGCTGCAGTCTTCAGATCGGCGGCTCCGACCAATGGGGAAACATCATCGCCGGGGTGGAGCTGAACCGGCGCCAGGACGCCGAGTCGGTGCACGCCATGACGGTTCCGTTGGTCACCTCCGCCGACGGCAAGAAATTCGGCAAATCCACCGGAGGCGGCAGCCTGTGGCTCGACCCGGAGATGACGAGCCCGTACGCCTGGTACCAGTACTTCGTGAACACCGGTGACGCAGACGTGGTGAAGTACCTGCGCTGGTTCACCTTCCTGTCGAAGGACGAGTTGGCAGAACTCGAGACGGCGACCACCGAGCGTCCGCACGCGCGTGAGGCGCAGAAGCGCCTGGCCGCCGAGATGACCACGCTCGTCCACGGCGAAGCAGCGACTCGCTCGGTCGAACTGGCCAGCCAGGCGCTCTTCGGGCGGGCCGAACTGACCGAACTCGACGAGAAGACGCTCGCCGCCGCGCTACAGGAAGCGTCTGTGGCCGACATCGAGGCCGGTGCACCGAACACCATCGTCGATCTGCTCGTCGCTACGGGGTTGAGCGAGAGCAAGGGCGCTGCCCGACGCGCAGTCAAGGAGGGCGGCGCATCGGTCAACAACGTCAAGATTTCCGACGAAGAATGGACGCCCGGTGCAGACGATCTCCTGCACGGCCGGTGGTTGGTGGTCCGACGCGGAAAGCGGAACTTCGCAGGCGCCCGAATCGCGGACTGAGTTTTCAGTTGTAGTCAGTGGGCGGAGTCACATCCATGTAATTTGGTTACGACGCCCGTCAGGTGGGTAAGTGACCGGTTGCGACCAGGCCGTTCACGTGATTCACGCGTGAACGACCTGGGGATTTGACGCGTTGTTATCCGGGGCGTAACTTTGTCCAGGTCAGAGCGACACGGACGCCAGCCCAGACCGCAAGGCCTGAGCAACGCGGAGTTCGCTTCCGACACCATGAAGATGTCAAAGCCGAAAGGTTCGACTTCTTCACGGATGTGAAGCCAGTTTGACTGCGCTTGATCATCTGATCTAAACTGGAACGGTTGCCCCGGACATCCACGAGCTTCAGCTCGAAGGTGAATGGTGTGCGCGTGTTCTTTGAGAACTCAACAGTGTGTCGATGAATGTCAGTGCCGAAATATTTTGTTTTGGTGAAAGCATTCGAT
>NZ_JAWLKE010000004.1:145895-575995 GCF_033042225.1 Rhodococcus cercidiphylli | reverse complement strand
GCCTTGGTAGGCCATTACCCCACCAACAAGCTGATAGGCCGCGGGCCCATCCTGCACCGATAAATCTTTCCACCACACACCATGCGGCATGCGGTCATATCCGGTATTAGACCCAGTTTCCCAAGCTTATCCCAGAGTGCAGGGCAGATCACCCACGTGTTACTCACCCGTTCGCCGCTCGTGTACCCCGAAAGGCCTTACCGCTCGACTTGCATGTGTTAAGCACGCCGCCAGCGTTCGTCCTGAGCCAGGATCAAACTCTCCGTAAAAGACCTGCGAAACAACAACCCCGACCCCCGAAAAGAGGACCAAAGCTGCGAATCAGTCAAAGACATCAAGTCAAATCACTAGCAGAAAAACTCAACTAGCATTTCAAACAACACCCGACAACAACCACCACAAGCGGATGATTGATACATCGAATGCTTTCACCAAAACAAAATATTTCGGCACTGACATTCATCGACACACTGTTGAGTTCTCAAAGAACACGCACACACTCTCGACCCACAGACACACAGTCCGTCGGCCTCAAGGGCAACTGTTCCAGCCTATCCCAGCTTGGTCTCGGACACAAGGCCCGACTCTTGGGGGATAAAACCTGCCAAGCCACACGTCCAACCTCGTTCACCCAGTCCGTGAAGACCGGGTCGGTGTCCGTCGCTCTGACTCGACAAAAGTTACGCCACCAACCACACCAACGCAAATCGCCTGCTCAGCGACGGTCATCCGTCGCCCGAGCGACGATTGGGCAGTCCTCGAGACCACTTCTCGACAACTCAGCTCAGCAATGCGTCCCGAGCAAACCTGCGAGACCAGCTCGGCGAGTCCGATACCTCTTGACGGAAATAGAACCGCGGACCATGGGCACCGATGAGATCGAGGAAGCTCACCGTGGCCTGCGCCGCGAACTGAGCGTCGAACACACCGGAATCTTCACTGGCCCAGCCCAATTCAGCGACAGTCTCGATCAACATCTCGTTGCGATGCGTCGCAGATGCCGATGCCGCGAGGGAGATCAGGAACAGAGTCGCTGCGTCGGTCTCGTACGACTCCTTCCCCAGAGGAAGTCGCGACGCCGCATGCCGCCACATGCCGACCGGGTCTTCGGCCAACGCCGCTCCGAGTTTGGTGCGCAGCAACCGGCCCTTCGATGTGCGGGTCAACCCGAGGTGCCGCGCCGCGTCGCGCAGATCGCTGACCTGATGATGGTCGATCTCGCGATTGCTCGGCCCTACCCACCCCAGCCCCCAGTCGAGTTCCTCACGAATCGCCGCTACGAACGCGGGCTTGAGGTAGCCGGCACCGGTCAGGTCTGCTCCGTCGTCACCGATTCTGTCCAGAAACCACGTGAACTTGGCCATCGCCACCTCTGCGACGGGCAGATCGACCGAACTCTCGATGGTGAGTTCGCATCGCGGAAGCAACGCCATCAGTGACGGCACCTCCGTAGGACGAACCCGGTCGAACAGCTTTCCGATGGCCGGGGCCGCGGCCACCGCTTCGGCGAGCACCGAACGCCCTACGTCGAACGAGTGCAGCACCGCGTTGACCGCATCGACGTCGAACCGAGCCGGGTCGAAGGCCGCGCCCCATCGTGCGATGAGTGCCGCGTGCTCGGGATCGGACGTGTCGGCGGCAATCTCGAGCGACTGGGCGTACCGCGAAGGCCCGCCGGACTCCTCGGGTGGGCAGGCGCGCGCCCCGTCGAGACAGACGGATCGGAGGTCGTCGATATCGGAATCGATCTGCTCCAGATAGATGGTGTGTGTCCATCCGTCACCGAAGTCGTACTCGTACGTCATCGTCGAACCCGGTGCAGTGAGTACGTCGTCGACCCGCACTCGCTCCTCGCTCGACGCGTCGTCGTCCGGTTCGTCGTCGAGCGTTTCCTCCATCTCGAATCGACGTGTGGCACCGGCGGTCCTGACGCTGAACGCATGCAGGTGCCGGTCCTCCCATCCGAGGGCACTCTGCAGAACCGCGTGCAGCTCGGACAGCAGCAGGTCCGAGCGCACCCGCACCCGACGCCAAATCTGTGGCCGAGTGTGATCCACGGTCACCCGAAGCACCAGGTTCACCAAGCGTCGCCGACTGGCTTCCGTCGCGGTGTCGTCGGCCGGTTCGTCGGTGTCGGACAAATTCGGCACCACCGACAGGTGCCGGACGCGACCGGTTCTCATCGACATGGAAAGGACCCTAGTCGGACCTGTGCGTCGGACACAGGGGCTCGCGATCTTCTACGTACTCGTGGTCAAACCGTCGTTGATCGCGGCAACGTCGAAGGCCAACGCATCGAGCTGCGACGCCAACGTCGTCACCGTCAACTGCACGAGGTACTGAGTATCGACGCCTACCACGACATACCGCGTCGTCACGGCGGCTTCGAGTTGCTGCGCGACGTACGTACCCCGAATGAATCGCGACGGCCAGCCGAGCCACGACGCTGTACTCGCCTCGCGCTCCACCCATCCGGGCATCGCACGTCCGTCGCCGAAACCCAATGCCATCAACGCTTCCGGGTCGATCGTGCGCGACAACGCACCGACCAGAAGCACCGCGTTGGGTGCGAAACCGTTCTCCACGAGGTTCGGTTCCACGATCACCTGGGTCGCCCCTGGGAACTGTGCGGGATCGAGCGTCTGCCATCCCGCAGGAATCGGCACGGTGATGCCCAGCTCGGCCGCCGCGGCACCGTCGAGCGGCGACACGCGCAACGAGTGTGCGTCGAGGTACTCGGCGATCGTGGTGGGCTCGGACGATTCCGTCGACAGGGCGTCGTTCACAGCAATGCCTTTCGTGGTGCACGATTCACTGACACGCCAGAGGCTACCCGCGCTGGTCCGCTCGTCAGCAGGTCCTAGAGGCAGTGACCGGCAGGGAGCTGGTTGCTGTGCGACTCCAACCAGCTGCCGACCGCGTCGAGCATTGCTGTTCCGTCGGTGAACGAACCCGAATTCGGTTGCGCCGCAATCGCCACACCGACTCGACCGGCAACAGTGGTGACGATACCGACCTGCCGGACGTCGTAACCGCCTCGGACGCTCGGCCCCCAGCCGCCTTTGAAGGCAGCATCGGACATCTTCGCCAGGCCCCACTGCTGCTCGGGCGCAACACTGTTCATCATCTCGACCACCGGTGCAGCGTCCGGAATGCACGACAGGCCCGCCGCGAACGTTGCCTGATCCTGCGTCGACCACTCGGTCTGTCCGAATGCGCTGAATTCAGGACGGATCCGCTCCCTCTGCACCGCAGTGGCCGCGTCACCGCCCTGCCGCAGAACCGCTTCGACTGCGCCACCTGCGGCAGCGGAATCTCCGAGCGAACCCCACAGATTCTCGGCAGCTGCGTTGTCGGAGCTTTCGATGGCGGCGGTGGCGTCGCCAACCACCGTGTCCCCGCCGCGACGAATTGCGGCTACGGCCAGTGGCACTTTGACCGTCGACCACCCCGCACCGGAAGTCCAGGTGCCGAGCACTGTCGGCGGGCCACCACCGACGGGAACCAGAGCGAGGCCGATGGGCCCACCCGCCGTCGACTCGAGTGCGCCGAACTCCGCGGCCAGATCCTCTGCCGGCAGCGGCTCGACAGGAGGCGCAGTGGTCCATATTTCCGCATCGGACGTCGGTGGAAACACCGGTGGCACAGGAGCAGCCGATGTTTCGGACACGAGGGGCGCTTCGGACGCGGGGCCGTCGTCGGTGGCGATGGTGCAGCCGGACACCAGAGCACAGAGCGCGAGAGCCACCGCTCCGACTCGTCCGACGCGGCGCGCCGAACTAGAAGAGGTAGACAACGGCGTTCTCGCCACCGGTACACGTCACCAACTGCGCAGACGAGACGCAGTTCATGTCGTACCGCTTGCCGGTGACCGGACTGCTGGCCACCACGGTCCGCGAATTCCGATCCGAACCGGCCCTGGTGTAGGCCAACCGAACTTCCTCTGCGAACGGACACGACGTGACCGTCGACCCCACCGCCGAGCCTCGAAGTCCGCTGCTCGACGCCACGGTCGCCGGGCAGGTCTGCGCTCCCGCAGGCAGAGTGGCCGGGCCCGGCTGCGGTGAGTTCTCGGCACTCGGTGCGGTTTCACCGCCTGGAACACCGCCGTCGGACACTGCCGAGGATGGTGCAGCACCCGACGCCACCGCCGGAGTTGCGTCGTCACGCAGAATGAACCAACCGAACACGCCGCCGAGAATCACTGCGACCACAGTCAGAACGGCCACCACGATCCAGATGCCACCGTTCCCTTTTCTCGGGGGTCCAGGTGGAGGCGAACCAGGGAAGCCACCGGTGCCGAACACCGGCGGCCGGGGAACCGCGCCGTACCCACTCGGCTGCGCCGTCGCCGGAGAATGCGGCGCACCAGGACCGGACGAAGGCGGTGGAAGGACTCGATCGGATGGATTCGGCTGCGCGCCGTACTGTCCGTACGCGCGCTGCGAGGGGTCGCCCGAATCTGGATAGCTCACTGGTGTCCTTCTGCCGATGATGGGGCCAGCCTCTCATACAGCGTCGCGACGAGCAGACCGGACGTTACAGTTTCGTTGGGCGCGCGGTGAGCTCCTCGAGATAGCGCGCAACGGCGTCGTCGTCGTTGGATTCGAGGACTCGATCGACGACGGATCGCACGGGCTCCGCGGCATTCGACGGACACAACGCCGTACCCGCCCAGGTGAGCATCGGCAGATCGTTGCGCGCATCCCCCACTGCCGCAACCGAACCGGCAGATATCCCCCACTGCTCGCACAACTCTTGCAGCGCACTGGCCTTCGAGACTCCCGCCGCGGACATCTCGATGTACGGGGCACCGGAGTGCGTCAACTCCACTCCGTCCACCCCCGCCGCAGCAACGATCTCGTACAATTCCTCACTCGTCGTATCACTGTGCCGGGCAACGATTTTGACGGTCGGCTCGACGTCGATCGACAAGCCATGCTCCGACAGCTCCATCTCGTGCGGCTGCCGGTGATGGTCTGCGAACACGCACAGCTCGGCGTACCGAGCCTCGGCCACGAATCGCGTGGCACCCACGGTTGCGAAGGCAACTCCGGGGACGAGTGAGCGCACAACCGACTTGGCCGACGCCACCGTCTCGGCCGGTACCGACCTGGTGCCGACGATGGCCGGAGAGCCGTCGGACAGATCGAGGACCACAGCCCCGTTGGCACCGATCGCCGTGCCGCGAAATCCGCACGACGCAGCGAGTTCGTCGATGGAGTGGCGCGCGCGAGCGGTGGCCCACACCACCCTGATTCCGGCTGCGTCGGCGGCAGCCATCGCGGCGGCCGTTCGCGCCGACACAGTTCGGTCCGAACGCAGCAGGGTGCCGTCGAGATCGGTTGCGACAACGACGACCTCTTCGGTTCTCTTCACCCCACCGATACTGCCAGGTATCGCGCGCTCAGCCGGCGACCAACGTCAGAACGGAAATCTCACTGGGCGCGAACACCCGGAAAGGCGGGCCCCAGAAACCCGATCCGCGGCTGGTGTAGAGCTGAGTTCGCGCACCGTGTCTGCTCAGACCGTGCACCACCGGTTGGTCGAGGCGAACCAACGCCGAGAACGGCCAGATCTGACCACCGTGCGTATGCCCGGAGACCTGCAGATCGACGCCGGCGTCGACAGCGTCGCCGATCTGTTTCGGCTGATGCGCCAGCAACAGCACGGGCATCGACGGATCGGTTCCGGCAAGGGCACGAACGAGATCCGCCCCGTGACCGGGCGCACCCGAGCCGGCGGCGGTGGCGTCGTCGACGCCCGCGATGATCAATGCGTCGTCACCGCGATGCAGCACCACGTGGCGATTGTGCAAGGAGTTCCATCCGAGGTCCTCCATGTGATCGAGCCATTCCTGCGCCTGACCGAAGTATTCGTGGTTCCCGGTCACGTACACGCGGGCCGCGCTCGCGAGCATTGCCTCCAACGGCGCAGCCTGCGCTCGACGCCGATCGACCGAGCCGTCGGCGATATCTCCGACGTGGGCCAACACATCCGGTTCGAGCGCATTGACGGCGGCGGTCAAACGATGCGACCACGTCGTTCGATCGAGCGGGCCGAAATGCGTGTCGGTCACGAGAACCACTCGTAGACCGTCGAATCGAGCCCCGAGCCGGTCGATCCTGACGGTCGTGTGTCGCACTCGGGGCGTTCTCATCGCCTCGTAATGGCCCCACAGTGCGAGGACGACCACGACGATCAGCGTTGTCACCGCGACGATCCGTGACCGAAGAGGGTCGTCTACCCCGGCCACCCACAGACCGAGCCGCAGCAGCAGCGAGAGTGCCGACCACACGAACGCGATCCAAGCCAAGCCCAACAGCCCATCTCCGATGCGCGCCCACACGTCCTTGGAGACCCCCTCTGCACTCGGCCGGTGACCCAGATACATCGCTGCAGGCAGTGCCACGAATGCCGCGACCGCAACCGCAGAGCCGACCGACTGTGCAGCCGCAGGCCACTGCGCGCCCGCGAACACGACAGTCCAGGCAGGCAGGCCGACAAGCACAGCGCAGACCACGAGAACGACGGTCGGAACGACAACCCGCCGAGATCGCGGTCGCGTCGAACCGTCCGGGGAGACCGACTGTTCCGGGCGCTGCGTCTGTCGATCTGTCATCGGCGTCGAACCCTCTTCACTCGTGCGTGCGCAATCCGAGGCCAAGACTACGTCGGCTTCTGGTGGTTCGGCGCGGGCACCGAGCCTGCTCGCCCGGAGCTACGGCCGACGGCGGGTCGTGTATCCGCGAAGTCCGTTGAGCGGCAATTCGTGTTCTGCGATGTCCTCGTCCTCGGGTGCCTCGAGGCCGCTCGGCTCGGCGTCATCGGTCGTTGCTTCCGTCGAATTGCCCTGCGTCTCGACCGGATCGGCTCCATCGAGCTCGGCCGACTCGACGTTTGCCGCGGCGTCGTCCTGAGCGACCGGCTCTTCCTGTGCGACGGGCTCTTCCTGTGCGACCGGCTCTTCGGCGTCCCCGACCCGGTCCGTGGCCGATGTCGTGCTGTTCGTGGCTTCACCGATCTCGGTGGTCGAGAGGCTCGGTGCCGAGGACTCGATCGGCCGAGCGGTGCCATCGGAACCGTCGGACTCCCCGGTACCGGATCCGTGGGCAGCCCCGGCACCGTTGGCACCTCCGGAGCCGTTGACACGACCGGCACCGTTGGTGGGAGACACACCGTTCGTCATTCCCGAACCGTTGGTCGGTCGCGAACCGTTCTGGATTCCAGCTCGGTCGGTGGTTCCGGAACCGTTGGTTGTCGTCGGTGCCGATCCTTCGCGGTCGGCTCCGCGAGCTTGCGATGCGGACGGCTCCTCGGGGGGAATGTCGATGCGCGGCATGGTCCACAGAGACAGCACCGACTCGTGGCGCGCGGGTGAGTCTGCGTGCGTGGACGTCTCGAAGACGCCGGAATCGTCGAACTGCGAGGACTCGAGTGGGACCGGGGTCCAGGACTCGTCCGAGCTCTCGAGACCTTCCACGACAACGCTGTTGGGCTTGATTCCCAGATGGGCCAACGTGGCCCAGAGGCTTTCCAGCGCCGCCTCGCGGTCCAGGTAGTACTCGGATTCACGCACCCGCCAGAACGTCCAACCGCACCGCTTGAGCTCCTGCTCACGCTGCAGGTCCGCCAACCGCTGAGCGGGGGTCGACAGGAACGTGTCGCCGTCGCACTCGACGGCGAGCCGCGAGGAGTCGCCGGTGACGACCAGGGCGAGACGCCTGTTGTTCACCTCGACACCGGGATTGACGTGAAAACCTCTCTCGACGAGGTCGTTCCACAACTGCTGCTCGAGCAACGTCTCGAAGGGGGCCTTCCGGACCTCGCGCGAGACATCGACCGGCATGGGATCGGCCGGAGCGGGCGAGACGGAGGTGACGTAACTCAACAACGAGTTGCGCAGGTCCGCTCGCTTGAGACGATCGACCGTGACCGAGTGGAAGAGCCACAGCTGATCCTGTGCCCGCGACGCTGCCACGTTGAACCGCCGCTTGTACTGATTGGCGGTGAGGGTGGCGAAATTCTGATCGGGTGCCACCACCATCGACAGGAACACGACGTTTCGTTCGTCGCCCTGGAAGTCCGGCGGCGTACCGACGCGAAGTCGACGCTGCTCCCACTGCTCGATACCGATCCGCTTGATCAACTCGTTGCGAATTTCGTCGACCTGCGATTGGCCCTGCAGCACAACCACTCCGAAGGTCAGGTTGTCGTACGCGGAGTCTTCGAGGCACTCGGCGATCTGGTCGGCGATCGCGATGGCCTCGGTCCGGTTGACCAGTGAGGCGTTCTTTCCGGTCACCGTCGCTCCGCGAACGTACGTGTGCCGCAACGGCGGTAGTCGATCCGCACCGAACTGCCGCACGGGAACGAGCGGGGAATCTCCGTAGAACTGCTGACTCGACCAGTTGATGATCTCCGGCATCGAGCGGAAGTGTTCACGCAGCCGCACCACCTGACCGAACCGGGTGCGCAGCATGGAGAACAGGCTCGACCTCGGGGTCAGCGTCGCACGCACGTGTTCCGGTAGATCGGGCAGGTAGACGTCCAACCGATCGAACACGTCCTCGAGCGTGCCGGCCTGCGGGACGTCAGCCGGTGCGCACTGCCGGTCGTCGCCCACCACGATCACGCGGGGTGCGAGGTACAGCAGGAAGAGACTGGTGATGTCGGCCTGACTCGCCTCGTCGACGATGACGACGTCGAAACTGCCCGGCACCGGCGGAATCGATGCCAGCACCTGGGAAAGCGGCATGACCCACGCGGGGACCGCACTCTGCGCCTCACGCATCGCCGATCGTGCTGCACTGCGGTAGGTTTCGGCGTACTTACCGGCTCCCGAGCCGATGCTGGAGATGTGCTCGCGGTAGGTCTGCAGCGCACGCACCTCGACGGCGGTCATTCGTTGGAGACTGTTGCGCCAGGCGCTGGCGGCGGCGAGACGTGTTGTGAGGTAAGCGATGTCGGTGTCGGCGGCGGCGAGCTCCGCTTCCAGCTGCTGCTCGAGACCACCGTGGTGCTGCTCACCGACCCACTCGCGTGCCCGACGCCACGCCCAGGCCTTCGACATCTGCCAGCTCAGCTCGTCCCACTCGACATCGCCTGCGGTGTCCTTGACCAAGTCGAACAATGCGGGTGCGACCTCGGACAACGACGCCGACATCGATTCGAGCAGAAGCTGATCCTCCTGCTCGGAACACGCCTGCGAATAGGCCGCAACGGCGGCAGCCAATTCCAACGGATCTGCAGTGCTCAACGCACTCACCAGATTCGAGCCCTCGGGCGACGGCCCGGCATCGATGCGAGTGGCAACCGCGAACTGCAGGGCGTCGAGCTCGGCGCGTGCGGCATCGATGTCGATGCGCGTGGCGATGGCGTCGGCGGCCCCGGCGATTTCCTGTGCTTCGGCCAGGCTCCTAATCCACGGTGCCGCAGGCGAAATGGTGTACAGCCGTTGCACCAGGGCGTCACGGGCAGCGACGACGGCAGACACCAGGCCCAGCCGGTCGGCGATTCGCGCCACGTTGTTGACGCGAATCGAACGCGTGCCGTCGAGCGGAACGACGATCGTGAGGTCGGCCAGCAGCACCGCTGCGGTCTGCACGGTCTCGAGTGCGCGAATGTGCTCGGCCACCAGACGTGCGGCCCTCGCCGTCGTCGCGGGTTGTCCGTCGACGGTGGCGACGATGTCGAGCGCCTCGACTGCCTTCTGCTCCTCGCTGCGACGGAACCGGGGCTTCCACTCGATACCGGACTCCAGCGCGCTGGCGAACGCATCCATGGCCGACAGTGCCGCAGGCGAGCTCGACGAGCACTGCACATCGTGCGCACCGACGTAGCGATCGGACGCAGCTGCCGTCTCGACCATCGCGTCGATTCCGCTGACCCGAGACCACAGGTGGGCGGCCTCGCCGGACAGCACGGAGTCGGTCAGGCGCGGGTAGGAGCCGTCGAGCTCGACGACCGCTCGCACTCGGGCGGCGAGCTCCTCGCACAGTTGCCTGATCTCCGCGGACACGGCGGGTTCGACGCCGTCGAGCAACGCCACGAGGTCCGCGGCCTGGGGCGAGAGAGTGTCGATCTGCGCACCTGCACGCTGGCAGAGCGAGGCGAGTTCGGCCGAATTCGGCAGCATGGTCTCCGGACGCGGCAGTACCTGGCGCGAGCGAAGTTCGCGAGTGCCGTCGGAGCCGGCAATGAGTTTGCGGAGCTGATCGACCTGGGCACCGTCGAGGGGTGGCCGATCGGCCAGCAGTGGGCCGGGTAGCCACTCGTGGGCACCTTCGGCCGCTTTGACCTTGCGCACGATGGACGACACCGTGCCGTCGTATCCATCGGAAACGTATTCGTGCACAACAGTTTCGGACTCGCGGAGCGCGCTGACACGGTCGAGCAGTTCGGCCCGCCTGGCCAGAGCCGCTGCGCGCTGCGTCGTCAGTGCCTCGATCTTCTGCACCTCGCTGGCCTCGTCGAAGGAGGTCTTGCGCTCGGCGATCTTCGCGACGCTGCGGTTGAGCTCGTCGGAACCACCGCGGGAGAGGTCGGTGATGGATACGCAGAGCTCCTGCAGCTCCGGCGGGAGCTTGTCCCGCAGCACGCGCAAAGCTTGTGACTTTTCACTAGTGACCAGAACCCGTTGACCGCGCGCCAACAGCCCGGACATGAGGTTGGCGATCGTGTGAGTCTTGCCCGTTCCGGGCGGCCCTTCGACCACGACGCCGCTGTCACGCCCCAGCCGTTCGATGATCTGCGACTGCTCGGCGTTGGCCGGCAGCGGAAACAGCGGGTCCTCCGCCAGTGCCGCGGACTCCCCTGCTCCCGTGCGTTCGAGCCACGCGATCCGATCGGCCGGCTCGATGGCATCGACCAGTTGAGCGAGCCCGAGCGGTACCGGAGAGTCGGCGAACTCGAGGTCGGCGATCATCTGCTCGTAGTACTCGACCAGTGCGAACGAGTCCCGAACGCGCAGAACGAGGGCAGGTGAGACGGTGAGCGTGCGGTCGTCGTCGATGTAGGCGAGTGCCCCGGGCGGCCCGAGACGATCGAGTACCTCGATCTCGTGCCGCGGCACCCGCGACGCCCAGTTCCTCAAGAACTGTTCGACGCCTGCCCCGATGGGTGAGGTGACGGTGTCGTGCAGTTCCTGTGCCAGAGCGACCGAGCCGGAGGTGTCGAAATCGTCCGAGGCGGTCAGCAGCTGGCCGTCCTCCAGCCGCGCAGTTGTGCTCGCGGCGAGGCGAACCAGCAGATCACCGGTACGCACGTCGCGTTCGATACTGGCCGACTGAGTGATGAGGTGAGTGCGCACGCTGCGCTGCGGATCGGTGTTGCTCGAGGTCAACAGCCCCGAGGCCACCACGAGTTCGATCGACTCGGGGCGCGATGCAAGCTCCTGCATCATCAGCTGCAGAGCCTGGTACAGAGCGGCCTGCGGACGCCGATCCCGATCCTCCTGCGCCCATTCCTTCCACGACTGCGAGTACTCCTCGAAGGCCTGCTTGATCTCGTAGGCCTTGCGGATGTCGAAGTCGGCATCGGACTCCTGCGCCTCCGCTCGACGACGAGACGTCACCGAGGATGCGTCGGCCAGCTCGAGTTCGCGATAGCGACTGTCTGCAACGACCTGCGGGTCGAGCCAACCCGACAGCAGCGCCGGCGGCTCGGGCGGATCGTCGACCGCGATGCGCGGTGCACGGAGCACCACACCACCCTGCTTGGCGCGTGGGTCGAGCTGCATGGGAACGTCGCCGGCATGGATCCATTCGACCTGCACGTGGTCGTCGAAGCGCAGCACCGGGTTTGAACGCGCCTCGACGATTTCGCGAAGAAAGCGCAGCAGGCGTTGAACCCTGCTCTTGAGCTCGTCGTCGTGTTCACGACCGGTAGCCGCTGCAGCCGTCACAGTTTCCCCACAAATACTCGAATGGTCGTCCGTTTCAGGGACGGTGTTTGCACACCCGGGCCAGACTAGCCGCTGAAAACCGGTTGTTCGTTGCGTCCTGAGCACACAAAATACGTTCTAGTGCTGGTTCACAAAGACCGACTTCGGTCACTGGATCCGCCACAGCGACCGACCCGCCTGCCCACGGGTTCTCACCCGTCGAACACGACAGGAGCCGAATGCGCAACCTGGTCTACTACATCGCCGTCACCCTCGACGGGTTCATCGCTGCACCCGATGGCAACTACGACTGTTTCGTGCCCGACGGCGATCATCTCGACGCCATCGTGGCCGAGCTGCCCGAGACGTTGCCGGTCCACGTTCGTGCCATGTTCGGCCTGGACGGTCCACCCGCTCGATTCGACACCCTCCTCATGGGCCGCGAGACGTTGCAGCCGGCGCTCGACGTCGGTATCACCAGCCCCTATCCCCACCTGCGCCAGTACGTCTTCTCGCGCACCCTCGCACCGTCGGACGACCCCACCCTCACCGTCGTGAACGAGGATCCGATCGGACTGGTCAGGAGCCTGAAGGCAGAGGATTCCGAGTACGACGTCTGGATCTGCGGAGGTGGAAACCTGGCGGGTCAACTGCTGCCCGAGATCGACGAGCTGTTCCTCAAGGTCAATCCCGTCGTGCTCGGCAGGGGTATCGGCCTGTTCTCGTCCGGAATCGGACCCGATCCGTTCCCCGCGGAGCGGTTCGAGCACCTCGAATCACGCCAGTTCGACAGCGGGGTGAGATTCTCCCGGTTCATCCGCCCGGACGCGCGCTGACGATGACGTATAAAGACTGAATGCCTGCCGCGCCGGAGCCAGACCGCGAGCTGCCGAATCGGGAGCTGCCGACCACCCCGCGCGGGCTGCGAACCCGCACCTCGCTCGTGGCCGCCGCGCGTCGAGTCTTCGAGGACAGCGGCTACCTCGACTCCCGGTTGATCGACATCACCCGCGCTGCTCGATGCTCCGCCGGCACCTTCTACACCTATTTCACCAGCAAGGAAGAGATCCTGGCCGCAGTGCTCGAGCAGGCCAGAGACGACATGCTGCATCCCGGAACCGAGCGAGTGAACCCGCACGACGATCCGGTTGCCGTGATCGCCGCGAGCAACCGTGCGTACTTCGAGGCATACCGCCGCAACGCGAAGCTGATGGCGCTACTCGAGCAGGTCTCGAACATCGATCCCGAGTTCCGACGCCTCCGCCGTGAACGCGCCGATGCCTTCGTCAGGCGCAACGCCCGCAGCATCGAGAGCCTGCAGAGCCGCGGTCTGGCCGACGCGGAACTCGATCCCCTGCTCGCCTCGCGCGCACTGTCGTCGATGATCAGCCGGCTCGCGTTCAATCACTTCGTCGTCGACGCCGCAGACGGCCTCCCACCCGCGGACTCCGAGGATCTGCTCGCGACGGCGACGAGGCTGTGGGTCAACGCGCTGCGACTGCCACGGGCGAGCGAGGGCGACAGGTGAGGGAGACCGCACTCGGCGACGAGCGAACCAACTCGAGCCGATCGGCTCGATTTGTACCCGTCGGTAATGTACCCGCCGGTAGCAACAGAAGTCGTCGAATCTCGAATTACGCCACGCGCCAACGCTACTCGCGAGTACGTTAGCGAGGTGAACAGAACTCGACAGCAGGTTCGGAGCGAAATTGCTTGCCACAGAATATGATTCACTTGTTGGTGATCAATCACACTCACGCCGAACGCCGTTGGCGATGCACAGGGCCTCGTTACCGTTAGAATGAGCCGATCGGAGTGCCGCACGATGGACGAGAAATCGACATGCCCGGCACCAATCCACGTTCCATCGAGTGCACCGACGCGGTGCGCCCACACCGAGCGAAGAGAGATACGTTGTTCAAGCGGATTGCAGTAGTCAACCGAGGCGAGGCAGCAGTACGCCTGATCCGAGCCGTCCGAGAGCTCAACGCCGAACACGATTACGGCATCCGCACCGTAGCGCTGCACACCGAAGCGGAGAAGCGGGCCATGTTCGTCCGCCAGGCCGACGAAGCGGTCACGCTGCGCAAGCCTGCGACCGGCTCGGCCTACCTCGACTACGGCGTCCTCGAGGCGGCGCTGGTGGAGTCCGGTGCCGACGCGGTGTGGGTCGGCTGGGGCTTCGTCGCCGAGGACCCGACGTTCGCCGACCTCGTCGCGCGCCTGAACATCACCTTCATCGGCCCGTCGGCCGACGCGATGCGCCTGCTCGGCGACAAGGTCGAGGCCAAGATCCTCGCCGAGAAGGTCGGCGTTCCCGTCGCACCGTGGTCCGGCGGCCCCGTCGAGACCCGCGCCGACGCGAGGCGTCACGCGGCGGCGATCGGGTACCCGCTGATCATCAAGGCCCGCTCCGGCGGCGGTGGCCGCGGTATCCGCAAGGTCTTCCACGAGGACGAACTCGAACTGTCCCTCGAACGTACCCAGGGTGAGGCCGAGCGCTCGTTCGGCGACCCCGTCGTCTTCCTCGAACGGCTCGTCACCGATGCCCGCCACGTCGAGGTTCAGGTGATCGCCGACAGCCACGGCAACGTCTGGGCCCCGGGCGTGCGCGACTGCTCCATCCAGCGCCGCAACCAGAAGGTCATCGAGGAGTCCAGCTCCCCACTGCTCACCAAGGAGCAGGCCGACGAACTGCGCACAGCCTCCGCCGAGCTCGTCAAGGCCGCCGGCTACCAGGGCGCAGGCACCGTCGAGTACCTGTACCAGCCCGAGCAGAAGATCTTCACGTTCCTCGAGGTCAACACCCGCCTCCAGGTCGAGCACCCCATCACCGAATACACCACCGGCATCGACCTGGTGAAGCTGCAGATCCTCGTCGCCGACGGCCAGGCGCTGCCCGGTGAATGCCCCACCGAGTTCGGCCATGCCGTCGAGGCTCGCCTCAACGCCGAGGACGCCGACAACGGCTTCGCTCCGGCTCCCGGCACCGTCGAGCTGCTCAAGTTCCCGCTCGGCACCGGCATCCGCGTCGACACCGGTATCGCGCAGGGCGACGTCATCCCGCCCGACTACGACTCGATGGTCGCCAAGGTCATCGCCTGGGGCCGCGACCGCAGCGAAGCGTTGGCGCGGTTGCGCAACGCGCTGCGTGAGACCACCGTCGTCATCGACGGCGGCACCACCACCAAGTCGTTCCTGCTGAGCCTGCTCGACCGCGAGGAAGTCATCTCCGCCTCCGCCGACACCGGCTGGCTCGACCGCACCGAGGCCGGCTCCCAGGTGGGCCCGACGGCCGTCGCCGACATCGCCATCATCGCCGCGGCCATCGACGCCTACGACGCCGAGGAAGGCCGCGAGCGCACCGCGTTCCTCAGCTCCGCACGCGGCGGCCGGCCGCGCGCCACCCATGCCATCGGCCGCACGGTCGAGCTGAACTACCAGGGCCAGGCCTACAAGCTCGAGGTCGGCCAGACCGGCACGCACCGCTACAGCATCGACGGTGACGGCATCGGCGATCTGCAGGTCGACGTCGAGCGCCTCGGCACCTACGAGAGCCGCCTCGTCATCGGCGACCGTCGCTACCAGGTGGTCACCGTCGCCGGAGCCGCGCACTTCCTCGTCGAGGTCGACGGCATCAGCCACCAGATCTCGCAGGACGAGGCCGGGTTGGTCCGCGCACCGGCACCCGCCGTCGTCGTCGCCGTCCCGGTCGCCGTCGGCGACGAGGTCGAAGCAGGACAGACTCTCGTCGTCCTCGAGTCGATGAAGATGGAAACCGCCGTCCGCTCCCCCTACGCAGGCACCGTGCGTGAGGTACTGGCCTCGGTCAACGGACAGGTCGACGCCGGAGCGGCACTGCTGCGCGTCGATCAGGCCGGTGAGCAGAAGGTCTCCGAGCAGGCACCGCGCGTGCAGTTCCGCGGTATGGACGATGCCGCACAGCGTTCGCCGCAGCGTCGGGCACTGGACCGACTCGACGAACTCGCCGCACTCATCACCGGCTTCGACGTCAGCGGAGCCCGGGCCCGAAACCTGTTGTCCACCTACGAGACTCTGCGTGCCGACGTGCCGCGCAACGATTCGGGTCTGGTCTCGGCCGAGCTGGATCTGCTCAACACGTTCGCCGATATCTGCGAGCTCTCTCGCAACAGGCCGACGATGGACGAGGAAAGTAACGACGAGCGCGTCCACTCCCCTCGTGAGCACTTCCACTCGTTCCTGCACTCGCTCGACGCAGACGTTCAGGGTCTCCCGGATTCGTTCCGCGCCAAGCTCACTCGCGCACTCGCGCATTACGATGCCGCCATCGACGAGGGCCGTACCCCCGAACTCGAAGAGGCCGTCTACCGCGTCTTCCTCGCTCTGCAGCGCATGGAGAACCAGGTTCCGGTCATCGCGGCCCTGCTCGGCCACTGGCTCAGCGACTGCTCCGCGCAGCCCGAAGCCACCCCGGCCATGGCCGAGGTACTCGAGCGCCTCATCGGTGCCACCCAGGCCCGCTACCCGGTCATCGGCGACGTCGCTCGCAACCTGCGCTTCCGGCTGTTCGACGAGCCGCAGATCCGCAGTGCACGCGAGAAGATCTACGACGGCGTCCGTGGCAGCCTGCAGTACCTTGCCGAGAACCCCGACGCCGCCGACTACTCGGCCCGCATCGCAGCTCTGGTCTCCACCCCGGAGCCGTTGATCGAGCTACTGGCACAACGGATCACCGATCCCGGTGCCCTGCTCGAAGTGATCACCCGTCAGTACTACGAGATCCGCACCCTCGAAGACGTCAAGGCCTTCGACCGCGACGGCAAGCACTTCGTCACCGGCAACTTCGAGCTCTCGGGCGAACGGCTGCACCTGGTATCGACCGCAACCGATTTCGACTCGCTCGCAGCAACTCTGGATTCGGTCGACGACATCGCCGGACCGGCACCGGAGAACCTGGCGGTGGATCTCTACCTGTCCTGGCCGGACGCTCCGACCGACGGCGACGAACTCTCGGCCCAGCTCCAAGCCGTGTTGGCTGCCCACCCGGGCACGGGCCACTGGCGCCGCGTGACGGTGACCGCCTTCGGTTCCGACACCCGCAAGATGACCTACCGTCGCACCACGGCCGAAGGATCCGAGCCTCTCGCCGAGGACACGATCATTCGAGACATGCACCCGCTGACCGGTCAGCGACTCGACCTGTGGCGGCTGAAGAACTTCGACGGTGTCCGGTTGCCCGCCAGCGCCGGAACCTACCTGTTCCACCTGACGTCGAAGGCCAACCCCTCCGACGAGCGGCTCGTCGCACTCGCCGAGATTCGCGGTGTCACAACACAGTTGGACGACGCCGGAAACATCGTCGCGGTACCGGAAATCGAACGCACCGTCGCCGCCTGCCTCGACGGCATCCGCCGCGCCCAGGCCGGACGCGGCAAGAAGCGCCTCGACGCCAACCGCGTCGTGCTCTACGTCTGGCCCGTCCTGAACGTGCCCGCCGACCGCATCGCCACCATCGCACGGCACATCGCGCCGCTGACGATCGGCGCGGGCCTCGAGGAGATCACCCTCATCGCGCGTCTGGCCGAGACCCCGGGCGCGACACCGCGCGAGGTCGCGTTGCGCCTGTCGTACCGTTCCGGCGCAGGCATCGTCGCCAAGGTGACCCCGCCGCCGACCGAGCCGATGCGTCCGCTCGACGAGTACACCCAGAAGGTGCAGCGGTCCCAGGCACGCGGCACCGTGTACCCGTACGAGCTGATCCCGTTGCTGAGCAGCAACGGTGGCACGTTCACCGAGTACGACTTCGACGCCGACGGCGTGCTCGCCCCGGTCGATCGTCCCTACGGCCGCAACACCGCAGGCGTCATCGTCGGTGTGGCCACCACACCGACCGCCAAGTACCCCGAGGGCATCACCCGCGTCGCACTGTTCGGCGACCCGACCAAGGCACTGGGCACCGTCGCCGAGGCCGAGTGCTCGCGGATCGTCGCGGCCATCGACCTCGCCGAGCAACTCGGCGCACCCGTCGAGTGGTTCGCATTGTCCTCCGGTGCAACGATTTCCATGGAATCGGGCACCGAGAACATGGACTGGGTCTCACGCGGACTGCGTCGCATCATCACCTTCACCCAGGCCGGCGGTGAGATCAACATCGTCGTCGCAGGCATCAACGTCGGCGCGCAGCCGTACTGGAACGCCGAAGCCACCATGCTCACCCACACCAAGGGCATCCTGGTGATGACCCCCGACAGTGCCATGGTGCTCACCGGAAAGCAGTCCCTGGACTACTCCGGCGGCGTCTCGGCCGAGGACAACTTCGGCATCGGCGGCTACGACCGCGTCATGGGCCCCAACGGCCAGGCGCAGTACTGGGCACCGAACCTGCGGGCCGCATGCGACATCCTGTTCGCGCACTACGACCACGCGTATGCCGCACCGGGAGAACGCTTCCCACGCCGCGCAGCCACCGCAGACCCGACCGAACGCGACGTGCGTACCTACCCGCACGTGCACCCGTCGAGCGACTTCACCACCGTCGGCGACATCTTCTCCTCGGTCACCAACCCGGACCGCAAGAAGCCGTTCGACATTCGCACCGTCATGCGCGCCGTGGTGGACCAGGATCACTCGGTGCTCGAGCGTTGGGCCGACATGGCCGACGCCGATACCTCCGTGGTGTTCGACGCCCACCTCGCCGGAATCCCGGTGTCCGTCATCGGGATCGAATCACGAGCCATCCCCCGTAAGGGCTGGTTCCCGTCCGACGGCCCCGATCAGTGGACCTCGGGCACCCTGTTCCCGAACTCGTCGAAGAAGACAGCACGCGCCATCAACGCCGCCAGCGGAAGCCGGCCGATCGTGGTGCTGGCCAACCTCTCCGGCTTCGACGGATCACCGGAATCGCTGCGCAACATCCAGCTCGAATACGGTGCCGAGATCGGCCGCGCCATCGTCAACTTCGATGGACCGGTCGTGTTCTGTGTCGTATCGCGCTACCACGGAGGCGCTTTCGTGGTGTTCTCCGGAGCGCTCAACGACAACATGGAGGTCCTCGCAGTGGAGGGCTCCTTCGCCTCCGTGCTCGGCGGTGCCCCGGCCGCAGCTGTGGTGTTCACCCGCGACGTCAACGCCCGCACCGCAGCGGATCCGACCGTCAAGGAACTCGAGACTGCGCTGAACAACGCCTCGGACGATGCCACCCGCTCGGCCCTGCGCGTCGAACTGGCCACCGTGCGAGCGAACGCACGCAACGCCAAACTGGGTGAAGTGGCAGCCGAATTCGAGGCCATCCACAACATCCAGCGAGCACAGAACGTCGGATCGGTGCACCACATCGTCCCCGCCGCCGAACTGCGCCCGCAGCTTGTCGCCGCCATCGAACGCGGAATGGCGCGGTCGCTGGCCAAGTAGGACTCTGGTTCTTCAGGACTTCGTGCTCGACGCAGACGCGCGCGCGTTTGCCGGGTGCTCACGGAATGGTTACCTGTTCCGCGAGCGTCTGGCGAATGCGCGCGCGTTTGTCGTTTCGAGGGTTTGGCTGAGGGCGCGCCTTACCAGTAAGTCACGTCTGTGGCGACGATTCCGGTGCACTGTCCGGTGAAGATGGTCACCGAGCAGGCCTCCCACAACCGGGACAGATCCGAGAACAAGCTCGACACTCCGCTCGAGCTACCGGTGCTCGCGCTTCCGGTATCGGCCACCGCGACTGCCGGCGACGCGATGGCGATGACTGCGGCTCCCAACACAACAGCAATACGACGCTTCACGCTGTTCTCCTCTTCTCTTCCATCGGACATGGTTCGCTCGACACGCTAACCTCGCGTCCCAATTGTCACAATCGTCCGAACGAACGATGCCGGCCGTCAGAGCTCGAGGGTTCGGGCACTGACGAAGCGCCTGGGCTCACCGGTCAATGGGTCCGTGAAATTCAGCGCTCGGGCGAGGAGTTGCAGCGGCCGGGTGAAGTCCTCGGCCGGAACCGAGGTGAACACCGGATAGTACGGGTCGTTCACGATGGGAATCCCCAACGAGGACAGATGGATTCGCAGTTGATGAGTCTTGCCCGTCTTGGGGAACAGTCGATACCGGGCGACAGTGCCGATTTGATCGATCAGTTCGATCAAAGTCTCGCTGTTCGGCTCCCCCGGCTCCTCGTACGCCGTCATCACCCCGTGTTTTTTCAGGATTCTGCTGCGCACGATGCGCGGAAACTCCAGTGCTGCATCGAATCCCGCAACGGCCTCGTACTCCTTGGTGACGTTACGGGAGGAGAAGAGTTCCTGATACGGCCGTCGGGCATGTTTGGTCTTGGTGAAGAGCAGCACCCCTGCGGTGGCGCGATCGAGTCGGTGCGCGGGCGTCAGGTCCGGGCAGTCGAACTGCTTGCGCAGTCGCACGGTCGCCGTTTCGGTGACGTGCCGACCACGCGGGATGGTGGCGAGGAAGTGCGGCTTGTCGACCACCAGCAGGTCGTCGTCCTCGTGCAGGATGCCGATCTCGAACGGAACCGGAACCTCCTGCGCTGGAACACGATAGAAGTACACCTGACTGCCGGCGCGATACCTCGTGTCGATGGAGATCGGCCGGCTCTTCTCGTCGACCACTTCGGCGTCGAGCACGGCCCGCCGCCAGTCGTCCTCGGGCAGCTCACGTTCGAGATACTCCACGATCGTGATGGCCGAATCACCATGCGGCAAAAGCAATCTCAACGGAGCGAGACCGTCCCGGAAGGGCAGCATCGTCAGGCGCAGTCGAGACAGATCAACCGCAGACCACGGCCGGCGTCGCCGTCGAAGTCCTGGTACCGGGACGTCGGATTGCCGCAGGCACTGCAGCGACCGATGACGGCGGTGTGATCGGAGAAGTTCTGCGCCATCCGCTTGTCGAAGACGAAGAGCGAGCCCTCCCAGAGCGCGTCGTCGCCGAAAGTCTCTGCGTACCGGACGATTCCACCGTCGAGCTGATACACCTCCTCGAACCCGCGCGCGACCATCAACGATGACAGCACCTCGCAGCGCACTCCCCCGGTGCAGTAGGTGACGACCGGGGACTGCTTCAGGTGGTCGTACGCACCGGAGTCGAGTTGGGAGACGAAATCCCTCGTCGTCTCGACGTCGGGCACCACCGCGTTCTTGAACTTGCCGATCTGCGCCTCGAACGCGTTGCGCCCGTCGAAGAAGACGACGTCGTCGCCGCGGGAATCGACGAGCTCGTGTACCTGCTGCGGACTCAGGTGTTTACCGCCGCCGACCACTCCGTCGGCGTCGACCTTCAACTCGCCGGGGGCACCGAACGTGACGATCTCGTCGCGCACCCGCACGCTCAGGCGCGGGAAGTCGTTGCCGAGCCCCTCGGACCACTTGACGTCGGCGGCCTTGAAGGCCGGGTAGCTGCGGGTGCCACGGACGTACCGTTTGACGTCGTCGACGTCACCGCCCACCGTCGCGTTGATGCCGTGCTCGGAGATCAGGATGCGTCCGGTCAGATTGTTCGACGCGGCCAGCGTCTGTTGCCACAACCGGATCGCCTCGGGATCGGGTAGCGGAGTGAACACGTAGAACAGGACGATTTTCGGTACAGCCACGCCGACCAGTATGGCGCGTTACCCGGCAGGTGGTGCCGCCGCCCGGACTCGCTGGGTGCCGGAGTCGACGGTGAAGCCCGCTCCCCAGTAGACGCCGGTCTGCGGATCCTCCTTGGCGGTGAGGAACCAGTGGTCCATCCGAGCCGCCGTCCTGGTGACCTCGAAGACGCCGAACCCGTGACTGTCCAGGTCCACGAACTTCACGTGCTGGTTGAGCGCCTTGAATGCCTCCTCGGCGACCCGGCCCAGCGTGTGCGGCGGAGTACGCGTCAGGTCGTCGATGTTGGCCGAGCTGACCGAGGTGACGACGAGCTCCGTGGCAGCAGGCTCGGTGGTTGCGTACTGCGCCGCGTCGAGGGGTACCTCGCAGGCCCAGGCCGAGTGGATGTCGCCGGTGATGAAGACGGTGTTGTCGACGCCCGCGTCCACGATGGCACCGAGCAGCTTGCGGCGGTCGGCGGTGTATCCGTCCCACGGATCGGCGTTGTACGGCAGACCGCCCTCCGGGATCCCGAGAAGCGAGGTGACCGCCCTGGCCGCGTCCCGGTCCAGCGGCGGGATGAGAGTGGGCGTGATCATCACCGGATTCCCGACGATCTTCCACTGCGTCGGCGACGAGACGATGCCGTCGGTGAGCCACTGCATCTGCTCCGCGCCGGTGATGGTCCGGTTGGGCGAATCGACCTCGGGCCCGTTGAACGGCAACACCTGCTGCGAGCGGTAGGTGCGTAGGTCCAGCATCGACAATTCGAGGAGGTTGCCGAACCGCAGCCGACGGTAGAGGTGACGGTTGGTTGCGGTGCCCGCCGCGCGCACCGGCATCCACTCGTAGTACGCCTGCTCGGAATTGGCCTTGCGGGTGGACCAATCGCCCTCGGTGCCCGGAGTGTGATTCTGTGCGCCGGTGTCGTAGGCGTCGTTGGCAGATTCGTGGTCGTCCCACGTGCAGATCCACGGCACGCCGACGTGCGCGGCCTGCAGATCTGGATCGGACTTGTACTGCCCGTGCCGCTGACGGTAGTCGGCAAGGGTGACGATCTCGTGGGTGGGCGAATGCTGCCGGATCACCCCGTCGCGGCCCGGAAATCCGCCGGTTTCGTACTCGTAGATGTAATCCCCGAGATGGACGATGGCGTCGAGATCTCCTCGGGCGGCCAGGTGCCGGTACGCGCCGAAGTAGCCCGACTCCCAGTTGGAGCACGAGACGACGCCGAAGCGCATCGCATCGATATCGGCGTCGTTGGCCGGTGCGGTGTGCGTCGTCCCGACGGCCGATGCCGCGTCGTTCGTCCGGAAGTCGTAGAAGTACGTGGTGTCAGCGCTGAGCCCGTCGACGTCGACCTTGACGGTGTGGTCGGTGGCGGGGCCGGTTTCGACGGTTCCGGAGGCGACGATGTCACCCATGTCCGCGCTGCGGGCAACACGCCACGTCACCGATACCTGCGGGCCGACGCCGGAGCCCGGGGTCGCGTCGGGCGTGGGGGTGATGCGGGTCCAGAGCACGATCGCGTCGGGCAAGGGATCTCCCGACGCCACCCCGTGCAGAAAGCCGCGGTCACTGCCCTGCGCGTGGGCGATCGCCGGCAGTGTCGTGGCGACTCCGGCCACCGCGACGGCCACCGACGACGAGCGAAGAAACGTCCTTCTGGAAAGCGCAGACTCAGCGTGCATCGGGTCAGTCCATGCGATGGATGGTCGGTGGTCAAGTAAGGCGCGCCTGGGTCGGCCACAGTGTTCACCGGCCGGCCATGTGCCGGACGCTGGTTTGCCTTCGTCGCTGCGGGAGAACACTCCGGGAATGGACGCTCTGTGGTTGTTCGGTGATCAGCTCGGCCCGCACTTTCACTCCGTGGACGAGAATGCGGATCGAGAAGTGCTGATGATCGAGTCCAGGCGCGTGTTCCGGCGTCGGAGATACCACCGACAGAAGCTGCATCTCGTGTTGTCGGGGATGCGGCACCTCGCTGACGAGTTGGGTGATCGCGTCACCTACCTGCAGACCGAGACGTATCGCGAAGGGTTGGCCGAGTACGGCAAGCCCGTGGTGGTGTTCGAGCCCACCTCGCACGCGGCGGAGAAGTTCGTCGCCGCCTTGCACGAGGAGGGGCTGGTCTCGGAGATTCTGCCGACGCCGATGTTCGCGCTTCCCCGCGCCGATTTTGCGGAGTGGGCAGCCGAGCGTGGCACCTTTCGGATGGAGACGTTCTACCGCGAGCAACGCAAGAAGTTCGGTGTACTGATGGACGGTTCCGAACCGGTCTCCGGAAAGTGGAACCTCGACGCCGAGAATCAGTCACCGCCGCCGAAGGGACGCCTGACGCTGGGCGTGGAGGAACCGTGGTGGCCGACCGAGGACGCGATCGACGAGCAGGTGCGCGCCGACCTCGACGACTGGGACCTCGACACGGTCGGCGTGGACGGACCTCGCGTGTTCGCGGTGACTGCTGCTGAGGCGTCGGATGCGTTGGCGCACTTCGTGAACTATCGCCTGTACGACTTCGGCAAGTACGAGGATGCCGTGATGGCTGACGACTGGACGATGTCGCACTCGTTGCTGTCGGTGCCACTGAACCTCGGCCTGCTGCAACCGCTGGACGTGGCGCACGCCGCCGAGGACGCCCACCGAGACGGCACACCCTTGGCGAGCGTCGAAGGGTTCGTGCGGCAGATCCTCGGTTGGCGCGAATACGTGTGGCATCTGTACTGGCATCTGGGACCGGAGTATCTCGAGCGAAACAAGCTCGAAGCCCATGAGCCACTACCGGATTGGCTGACGGAGTTGGACGGTGATGCCGTGGTGGCGAAATGCCTGTCCAGCACCGTCGACGGCGTGCGTGATCGCGGGTGGGTGCACCACATCCCACGACTGATGATCCTGGGAAACTTTGCGCTGCAACACGCCTGGGATCCGCGAGCGCTGACCGAGTGGTTCGCCACGGCTTTCGTCGACGGATTTGCCTGGGTGATGCCGGTGAACGTCATCGGCATGAGTCAACACGCGGACGGCGGGGTGATCGCAACCAAGCCGTACGCCTCGGGCGGGGCGTACCTGAACCGCATGACCGACTACTGCAAGCCGTGCGAATTCAACCCGAAAAAGCGACTGGGCGACGACGCCTGCCCCTTCACCGCCGGTTACTGGGCATTCGTGCACCGGCATCGAGAGATGTTGGCGCTCAATCACCGTACGGCGCGGCAGGTGTCGTCGATGAACCGATTGAGCGACTTGGAGCAGGTGCTGGAACAGGAGCGGCAACGCGAGGTGTACTGACGCATCAGGAAACGCACCGACGTTCGGGTGCATTTGTCACAGCAAATTGGCCGAGACGTGCGATCTTCGGGTGCCGCGGGTCCTCTACCATGACGCACCGACAGGTTCGGGTTCTCGAATCCTTATGCAGGGCAATAGTTTTCGATTGCACTATGGTTGCCAGTCGAACGCACGTTCGATACACTTGCTTCCATGACCACGGAGATCTGGCAACTGAGCGAGAGCGAACTGCTCGCCGACGCCGCCGCGGTCTCCCACCGAATCCAGTTGTTGGAGGCCCGCCGGATCTCTCTCGTCGGCGAGATCGACACCCGCGTGAGCCGAGAGAAACTCGGCTTCCCCGGACCCGCCGGCTGGCTGACCTCCACCACCCTGCTCTCACCGTCCAAAGCCACCAAGATCGTCGCCCTCGCCCGCGGCATGGCCGCGTTCCCCGACATCGCCGACGCCGTGAACACCGGCGTCATGACCATCGACCACGCCGCGCTGATCCTCACCTTCGCCGAAACACCACCGGAGAACCTCCTGGAAGAGGGTCGCGTTATGGCCCGCGCCGCCTTGATCAAGGCTGCGACAGGACCCGACGCGCGCACCGGTCGGATCCGTGCAGCGATCACCAGACTCGAAGACAGCTTCGGCAACAAGAAACCACCCTCCGAGAACACCGACCGCAACGAACTCTTCGCCTCCACAACCCTGAACGGGCGGCTGGTGTTGAAAGGAGATTTCGATGCGATCACCGGAGAAAAGCTGCTCACCGCCCTCTCCCCGCTGACCGAACCCCACCCCGCCGCCGACGGAGCCGGGACACTCAAAATCGCAGACGATCGCAGCCCCGCCCGGCGCAGAGCCGACGCCTTCGGACACATCCTCGACCAGTATCTCGCCTCCAGTGATCGCCCCATCGAAGGCGGAGAACGCCCCCACCTGAACCTGCACATCCGGTTACAGGACCTCACCGACCTCCAGAACTGCGGAGGCGAAGACGACATCACCGACGACGAAACCTCACGCGCAGCAACAGAATCCGACACCGACACAGTCGATCCCGTCGACATCAACACCGGTGGCCCGATTCACCCCGACACGGCAGAACCGGACGCGGCGGATGAACCCGAGGCCGGCAGCGCTGCGGGAGCGGCCGCTGATCGCGGCGCGTATCGAGACTTGTTCGGCGACGGCGCTTCGGTCGGGTGGCTGCCGTGGATGGGACCGCTCTCCCGCAACACCTCCCGCCAGTTGGCCTGTGATTGTGTTCTCACTGCGATCGTGATGGACGAGAACGGCAACCCGTTGAACCTCGCCCGCACCGCCCGCACCGTCACCGCCAAACAACGCAGAGCTCTCACCGCCCGCGATCACGGCTGCGCGTTCCCCGGCTGTGGAAAACCCGCCGCCTGGACCGAAGGACACCACATCTGGCATTGGGGTGACGGCGGACCCACCGACATGAACAACCTCGTCCTACTGTGCGGATTCCATCACCGACTGATCCACCATTCGGATTGGGAAGTGTTCATCGGCACCGACAACCACCCGTGGTTCGTACCACCGGCAACCGTCGACCCCTACCGACAACCCAGACCGTCCCACGCCCGAGCAGGCCCCCACATCGCGTGAGCCTCAGGAAAGACACCAGCCCCGCACCGAGAACACGGTGCGGGGCTGGAAAAGATTGTTCGACAGACTCATTCGAGTGAAGCAAGGATCGGTCACCGCGGTCGTGCCACATCACCTCGAGCAGGTGCTCGAACGGGAACGTCGCCGCGAGATGTACTGACCTAGTTTGCGTCGAGCTTCGCGACAGCCTCGTCGATCATCGGCACATATCGCTCGAGTGCCCACGGCACCGTCAGCGGATTGATGATGGACGATCCGGTGACGAACGACTGATCCGTCGGCGCCACGACCGAACCGCGGGACACGGCCGGGATCTGCTTGTAGGCAGGCTGATTCTCGGTGTCGGTGCGGTTCTGCGGATCCGAGTAGAAGGTGAAGATCAGGTCCGAGTCGTTCAACAGATTCGCGTTCTCCAACCCGATGACCGCCGAGTCGGTGCCCTCGGTCTCGTCGAGCGTGTTCACCACCGGATCGACCTGCAACCCGAGTGCTCGCACCATCGCGACGCGTTGCTCGTCGGCAAGAAACACTCCCAGCGTCCCGGGCCCGGTGTTGTAGATGTACGAGAAACTCACCCCGGCATATTCGGGGTGCTCGCTGGTGGCGTCGGCGAAGCGGCCCTTGATCTTCTCGATCTCGTCCGCCGCCTTCGCTTCCTCCCCCATGGCCTTGCCGATGACGGTGATCTGGTCTTCCCAGGTGATCGTCCACGGCTGCTCCTCGTACGCGACCACCGGTGCGAATGCGCTCAGCTTGTCGAACTGATCCTGCGTGACGCCGGACCACGGGGCCAGAATCAAGTCGGGTTCGAGGGCAGCAACGGCTTCGATGTTCAATTCGGTTCCACCGGTGAACTGTTGGGGAAGTTCGGCACCCAACTCGGTCACCGCGTCGTGAACCCACGGCAGATACCCGGTGTCGTCGGCACCCCACGAGTACTCCTCGACGCCGACGGGCACGGTGCCCAGCGCGATCGCCGTCTCGGCCGAGCCCTGCCCCAGAGTCACGATGCGCTCCGGCTTCTCGGTGATGACGGCCTGACCCAGAGCCGAATCGATGGTGACAGCGGCAAAGTCGCCGCCGCCATCCTGTTCGGGCTCGGCAGTATCGGCAGAGGAGCACGCCCCCACCACCAGGGCCGCCACGGCAAGCGTGGACAGCAGGGTTGCACGGCCGGTAGTGCGTCGACCGGCCGGTGACACTGAGAACATGGTTACCTCTCGACGAACCAGCGGGAATCAAAGTAAGACTAGGCTAACCTACAAGATCCGTTCAAATGCGCTGCCCGGCGGCCATTCGCTACGGTGGGTCGCATGAGCCTTCCTCGTCCAGCACCCGACCGGACCGCCGTCGTGACCGGAGCATCCTCGGGCATCGGGGCCTCCATCGCCCGCGAACTCGCCTCCCGGGGCTACGGCGTCACCCTCGTCGCTCGGCGAGCCGACAAGCTCGAAGACTTGGCACAGGAGATCCGAGCACGGGGAGTCCGAGCCGAGGTGCTCGCAGCAGACCTCTCCGACCGCAGCGCTCGCGCCGAACTGCTCGGCCGCATCACCGAACTCGGCCTCATCCCGGACATCCTGATCAACAACGCCGGACTGTCCACCCTCGGACCGGTCGCAGAATCGGACCCGGCGGCGGAAATGAACATGATCGAGGTCGACGTGGTCGCCGTTGCGGACCTGTGCACCCGATTCCTCCCCGGCATGGTCGAGCGCCGACGCGGCGCACTGCTCAACGTCGCCTCGACTGCCGCGTTCCAACCTCTGCCCGGACAGGCCGGCTACGGCGCGTGCAAGGCATTCGTGCTCTCCTACACACAGTCGCTGACCGGTGAACTGCGCGGAACCGGCGTCACCGCCACCGCACTGTGCCCCGGACCCGTACACACAGGATTCGGCGAGGCCGCAGGGTTCGCGAAAGACGATGCAGAGAAGGCACTTCCACCCACCATGTGGGTCGAGGCGGACACAGTCGCCAAGACTGCCGTCGACGACATGACCAAGGGGCGCATGGTGTCGATTCCGGGAGCGGCAAACCGCATCGGATCCATCTTCGCGCAGATCACACCGCGAACGGTGTTGGTGCCCATGCTCACTCGCATTCACCCCGGCCTGGGCAAGAACGCCCGCAAGGGAGCCTCGTCATGAGTCGCGAACTCACCGTCTCGGACAGCATCGTCGTCGCTGCCGATCCGAACACGCTGTACGCCGCGATCAGCGACCCCACGCGCATGGGTGAGTGGAGCCCGGAGAACAGAGGTGCCACCGTCCACGAACCCCGCGAGAGTGCCTACGTGGGAATGGTGTTCGACGGAACCAACAAGCGCGGCCGGGCGAAGTGGGTCACGCGCTGCACCGTCACCGCGGCCGATCCTGGCAAGACCTTCGAGTTCCGCGTCCATGCCATCGGCAAGAGCGCTCCGAAGATCAAGGGCGCGAACGCAACCTGGCGATACGACTTCGAATCGGTCGCAGGTGGCACGAAAGTGACCGAGACCTGGACCGACGACCGGACGAAGTGGCCCGACGCGCTGGCTCTCGTGTTCGACAAGATCGTCACCAGCGGTAAGACGTTCCCGCAGTTCCAGCGTCGCAACATTCGCAAGACGCTGGAGAATCTGCAGAAGGTTTGCGCCTGATTCTCAGGCCTGCCGGGTGTACAGGCCTAAAACGCACGACGCCTGCCCGGCATGCTGAAGGTCGTCGGACACCACCGACACCAGCCGTGCACCCAGCGTGACCGGCGGGTCCCAGTTCTCGTCGACGATTCGATCCAGATCGTCCGTCGAGATACTGCTCAGGTACGCAACCGTTTTCGAGTGCACGGCATCGTGGTACTCGCGCAGGAGTTCGGCGCTGGAGGTGACCTCGGCGACGTCCTCTGACGACTGGCCGTACCCGATATCGGACCGGTCGAACGGGAGACCGAAGCGCTCGAACCACGAGTCGGAGTTCCACAACTGCTCGCTGCCTGCCACTCCGGCGATGTGGTCGTCCTGCACCCGCGTCAGGTGCCACAGCAGCCACGCAATGCTGTTGGCCTCGGAGTCGGGCCGGTAGGTCAACGCTGCGGCGGGGATGTCGTCCAGTACCGAGTGGACGAGTTCCTTGATTCGGCCGAACGCGTCGGTGAGCAGTTCGTTGTGATTCATGCGATCCGTTTCTCCTGTGACAGCACTGATGACCACTCATGCATACCCCCGATGGGGCCGCAGGGAACATCGGGGCGGTCCGAGCGCGTTGGACCGGATATGACTGCTCCAGCGATTGTGTACACCCGCACCGGCGATTCGTCCGTCCTCGAACTGAAAGATCGCGAGGTGACCGAGCCCGCCGCAGGCGAAGTTCGGGTCCGCATCATGGTCTCGGGCGTCAATCCGACGGACTGGAAGAACAGGACCGGCTCGGGGCCGGGTGAGAAGCTGGCATTCGACGAGGTGGTACCGAACCAGGACGGTGCCGGAGTGATCGACGCTGTCGGCCCCGATGTCGAGGGGCTTGCCGTCGGAGATCGCGTCTGGGTCTACCTGGCCCAACATCAGCGCCCGACCGGTACCGCCCAGTCTTTCTCGATCCTGCCTGCCTCCCGAGTGGTTCGGCTGCCCGATGGCGTCGGATTCGACGTGGGCGCAAGCCTCGGGGTGCCCGCGATGACGGCGCACCGCGCACTCACCGTCTCCGAGGACGGACCCACGCGGCTGCACCCGGGTACGCTGGACGGCAAGTCGGTTCTGGTTGCCGGTGGTGCCGGTGCCGTCGGCCATGCCGCGATCCAGTTGGCCCGCTGGGCGGGCGCGACCGTGGTGACGACGGTCAGCGGACCGGAGAAGGGCGCACTGGCGACCGCGGCGGGCGCGCACCACGTGGTGAACTACAAGACCGGCGATGCCGCCGCCGAAATTCGTGAATTGGTTCCTGCCGGAATCGATCTCATCGTCGAGGTGGCTCCCGCACAGAACGCCGCACTCAACGCTGCCGTAGGAGCGAACCGCGCCTCCATCGCGGTGTACGCCAACAATGGCGGCGACACCGTGACCCTCGACGTTCGGCCGAACATGGTCCTCAACACGCGCTACCAGTTCGTCCTCCTCTACACCGTGGGCGACGAGGCTCTTCGCAACGCCGAGGCGGACGTCAGCGCGGCGGCAGCAGCGGGCGTGCTCGAGGTGGGCGAGGCCACCGGTCTACCGCTGCACCGCTTCTCGCTGAGCGAGACCGCAGCGGCACACGACGCCGTCGAGAACGGAACCGTCGGCAAGGTGCTGATCGACGTCTCCAGCGAATAACTCAGGTGATGACCGGCAACGTGGACCAGGGAAAATTGATCCACTTGTCGGTCTCTCGCCACGAGTAGTCGGGCTGCACAATGGTTCTCGGCTTGGTGTAGATCACGGCCGACCGCACCTCGGCGGTATGCGCCTTCAGTAGGTCGATGACCAGAGCCAGTGTGCGGCCGGAATCGGCGACGTCGTCGACAACGAGCAACTTCTTGCCGACGATTGCGTCGGTGTCCAGAAGTGGTTCGAGGACAACAGGATCGGGCAGGGTCTCCTCGATGTCGGAGTAGAACTCGACATTGAGGGTGCCCGCCGCCTTGACGCCCATCGCGTAGGAAATCGCACCAGCGGGAATCAGTCCGCCGCGAGCGATCGCGATGACGATGTCCGGGACGAACCCGTCGTCGACGATCTTCTCGGTCAGGTCACGCGAGGCGTCTCCGAACGTCGCCCACGTCAGTACTTCACGTTCCTGTTCGGTCATGGAGCATCACTCTACCCAGCACCGAATTTTGCCGATCCAGCAAAGATGTTTGCGTGAAGGCCTGACAGCGGGCAGTCTCGAACCATGGCCGACCACACACATACTCACACTCATGCCGCCGACGGGACCCACGTGGAACCGGATTTCGAGAACGGCGCCTTCGACGAGGCGTTCTGGGACGACCTCTACAACCAGCGCACCACCATCTGGAGCGGCAATCCCAATGCCGTGTTGGTACAGGAAGCGTCCGAGCTGACTCCGGGTCGCGCACTGGACATCGGCTGCGGTGAAGGTGCGGACTCCCTGTGGCTGGCCGGCGAAGGCTGGAACGTGACCGGCGTCGACATCTCCGATGTCGCTCTCGGCCGGGCTCGCACGGCGCAGCAGGCGCTGGAGCCGCGAACACTCGCGGTGGAATGGCGTCAGGAAGACGTTCTGGACTGGACTCCCCCTGCCGCGGCGTTCGATCTGGTGTCGGTGCACTTCCTGCAGGTGCCGCCGGACGAGCTCGCACTGACCACGCGCAGGTTCGCGGCTGCTGTCGCACCGAGGGGACGTCTTCTGATCGTCGGGCACAGTCCGAGCGACAGCCACGCCTCGCAGCACCCGGCCAAGAACCGGCTGTTCGCTCCGGAACCGGTGGTCACCGCGGCGGGCGACGGGTTCGAGCAGATCCATGCCGAACACCGCACTCGTACGACGCCCGACGGCGACGAGCGAATCGACACGGTGGTGGTATTGCAGCGCCGGTAAACTCGGGCGGTGTTCTCGCAGTCGACGTATCGAATTCCCCTGGCCGTCACCTTCATGGTGGCGCTGATCGTGCTGTTCACCCCCGCGTCCGGGGTGCCGTCGGGATTTCAGCACAGCGACAAGATCATTCACTTCGTGTTGTTCGCGGTCCTCGCGTACACCTCCCGCCTGGCCGGAATCGACTGGGTCAGGACCGCGCTGTGGGTACTGGCATTCGCGGCGATCTCGGAGGTCCTGCAAGCGATTCTGCCGCTGGGACGCTCCGGATCGGTCGCCGACGCTCTCGCCGATGCCGCCGGAGTTGCTGTGGGCCTGGTCGCGGCGAGCCGGGTACTACCGCGGCCCGTCGGAAATGCCGCGGACCTGCACTAGACTGTGTCTGCACCGGGTTTCCCCGGCCTGCGCGCACACTCCGGAAGGAACGCCATCACCTCGTCCTCTGCCCCGCACGATATCTACCTCGTTCCACCGGAGCACGAGACCAATGATGCCGTCACCCGAGAATCCGCAGCGTCCGCAGCACGCCTGAGCGAACGATCCGACGTGGTCAGCCACGACGGCCGCTACGCACTGACGATCACCTCCACCACCCCGCACCAGGCGATGGTCGAGGATCTGCTGTTCGTCCGCGCCGTGCTCGACGCCGCCCGCATCAAGTATTTGCTCGTCCGCGGCAACGACGAACGACCGGTCATCGCCATAGAACTCGCTGCCCGGGACGCGCTCACCACCGCATTGGTACACGCCTGCCGCGCCGAGCCGTTCTACTCCAAGACCGTCGACGCCCGCGGGAAAGCCGTGCTGGTTGCCGACGGCACACTCTCACCGTCGGCCAACGCCAGGATCGTGCGGCTGTACCGTCCGCGAGTCGAACCGTTCAGCGGGTTGTACTACGGCGCATCGACGGCAGTGCAGATCGAACTGTGGTCGTTCTCGCCGTCCGAGATCGTGCTTCCGATCGAGAATTCGCTGACCCGTCGCAACATTCGGCCCGACGAGGCCGTCCGCGGAACGGTCGAACGCTTCGGCAGAACGTGGCCGACAATCGAGAACATGTTCGCCGACCACGCGTCGGACATCAATTTCGACATCGACATCGTGTTCTCCTGGGTCGACGGCTCCTCGGCAGAATTCCAGGCCCAGCGCGCGCGGCGGATGGCGAACTACGTCGTCGGTGAGGGTGACGACTCAGCAGCCCGCTACCGGCAGATCGACGAACTGAAGTATGCGCTGCGGTCGATTCACATGTACGCACCGTGGATCAGGCGCATCTTCGTGGCCACCGACTCGGCGAGGCCTGCATGGCTCGCCGACCACCCCAAGGTGACGTTCGTGCCGAGCGAGGCCTTCTTCGTCGACACATCCGTTCTGCCGACCCACAATTCGCAGGCCGTCGAAAGCCAGCTGCACCACATCCCCGGATTGTCCGAGCACTTTCTGTACTCGAACGACGACATGTTCTTCGGTCGACCGGTCAGTCCGTCGATGTTCTTCTCCCCCGGCGGAATCAGCATGTTCATCGAAGCGACGACCCGAATCGGGTTGGGCTACAGCGACGCCGACCGCAGCGGCTTCGAGAACGCGGCGCGGGTGAACCGTCGAATCCTGCAGAACCGATTCGGAATGACCACAACCCGGCATCTCGAACACGCGGCAACACCGCTGCGGCGCAGCGTGATGCAGGAGATGGAGAACGAGTTCCCGGACGAGTTCGCCTCCACCGCGGCGAGCGCGTTCCGGGCGAGCACCAACATCTCGGTGACCAACTCGCTGTACCACTACTACGCGCTGATGAGCGGTCGCGCCGTGGTCCAGAAGGACGCCAAGGTCCGGTACATCGACACCACCACCGTGGCCGGTCTCGACCTGATGGAGAAGCTGCTCCCCAAGCGCTCGGTGGACTTCTTCTGCCTCAACGACGGCAGCTTCCCCGAGGTCGACCTGGACCTGCGCACCCGAACGGTGACACAGTTCCTGGACAAGTATTTCCCCATCGTCGCGCCCTGGGAACGGGCGAGGACCGACGAACGCTGATGCTCAGGCGTCGCTGAACGTCTTGCGCCGCGCGCTGTCTGCGATGGTCACTCCCGCCGCATTCAGCCTGCGCGCGGTCTCTTGAGCCGAGACCGGCTCTCCCACAGTGTCGTACGACCCTGTGGGCACCACCGAATGCACGACGGTGTCCTCGTAGACATGGACCAGGTTGTAGCCCTGGGCACCGTCGCGTCCGCGCAATCCGCCTGCGGGCACGTTCAGATCCTGGGTGTAGCAGGTGGCCGACGCCACCGAGACCGGGATACCCGCGAACGTGGCCGTCGTCGAATAGTGCAGGTGCCCAGCAAGAATGGATCGCACATCGGTTCCGCGTAGCACGTCGGCCAGGCGAGGCTGATCGATCAGCTCGACCAGCACGGCGAGATCGAGCACGGTCGGTACCGGCGGATGATGCATCGCGAGAATAGTGCCGAACTCGGCGGGGGTAGCGAGAGTGTCTGCCAACCAAGCCAATTGCTCGTCGCCGAGCTCGCCGTGATGCCTGCCCGGGACCGTCGTGTCGAGCGTCACCACACGAAGACCGTCGACGTCATGGACACGATCGATGGACTGCCCGGTGGGTTCGGCGTCGAGAAGCTTCTGACGAAACGTCGCCCGGTCGTCGTGATTGCCCATCGCCCAGACGATCTGCGCACCGAGTTCCTCGGCCACCGGCTCGACCAACGCGCGCAATTTCTCGTACGCGCCCGGCTCACCCTTGTCCGTCAGATCCCCCGTGAACACCAATGCGTCGGGCCGCACACCGGAGTTGCGTACGTCGGTCATCACCTGCTCGAGCCGCAAATGACTGTCCACGCCCCCGTACAACCGACCTCCGCCGTCGACGAGATGCGTGTCGCTGATATGCAGCAAGCAGTGATGGGGACGTGGGTACTCGGCCATCCGAGACTTCATCGAACTCTCGCTCACGATCGGACCTACCGTTTCACGTTCACCCGGCCGGGCGAACGCCACTGTTGCAACCCAAGCATACGAGCGTTCACTGAGAAAAAGCTGGTCGGATCTACGCGGTGAACACCGCACCAACATCCGGCGTGTGACAGGTTGAGAGCATGACGAAACCGAAGCTGACCACCCTTCTCGCAACTGCAGGACTGACGGTGGGGTCGATGGTCGGCATCGGCGTCGCGCCCGCTGCCGCGCAGGAGCTGCCGACCGTGGTGCTGGTGCACGGAGCCTTCGCGGACAACACCAGCTGGGACGGCGTAGCCGACAACCTCCGTGGCCGCGGCTACCCGGTGGTGACGGCGGACAACTCGCTGCGCGGACCGGCGTTCGACGCGGCCTCGGTCACCGATGTCGTCGAGAGCATCGACGGGCCGGTGGTACTGGTGGGCCATTCGTACGGCGGCACGGTGATCAGCAACGTGCACGCCGACAACGTGGAAGCGCTGGTCTACGTCGCCGCGTTCATGCCCGTCGAGGGCGAACCCGTCGCCCTGGAACTCGACCCCATCCGATTCCCGGTGACCGCGCTGGTACCGCCGGTGATCGGCCTGTCGATCGTCGACGACTCCTCCAACCTGATCGGCAAGAACGTCGACTCGTACATCACGCCTGCCCTGTTCCGGCCGTTCTTCGCCCCTGATGTCACCGAGGAGCAGGCCGCGCGCATGGTCGCTCACCAGAAGACGATCGCTGCCGGTGCGCTGCTCGAGCCGAGCGGTCCGCCGTCCTGGGCGGACACACCGTCGTGGGCGCTGATTCCCCAGCAGGATCAGATCATCCCGGCCTCGGCCGAGCGGTTCATGGCGCAGCGGGCGGGTGCTCGGGTGACCGAGGTGCCGGGTTCGCACGCGATCCTGGTCTCGAACCCCGCAGCCGTGGCCGACCTCGTCGCCGAGGCGGATGCGGGCAGCTGACACCTCACGAAACGACCTCGGGCCCGGCCACCTGTCGACGGTGGCCGGGCCCGAGGAGTGTTAGGACGAGCGTCAGATCCCGATGAGATCGTGATCGGCGACCTTCGCGGCAAGGATGCGTAGGTGCTCGTCGGCACCACCGAGCGTGTGCTCGATGGCCACCAGTCGACTGGTGTAGTGCCCCACCGGATATTCGGCCGTCACGCCGATTCCGCCGTGCAACTGAATGGCCTCCTGGCCGATCTTGCGACCGGACCGCGAGATCTGCAGCTTCGCTCGCGACGCGATGGTCGGGTCGACGTTGCCGTCGGCCAAGGACATCGTGGCGTACAGGCTCATGCTGCGGGCGAGTTCGAGCAGCACGTACATGTCCGCCGCACGGAAGGTGAGCGCCTGGAACTTGGCCAGCGGAACCCCGAACTGCTTGCGCTGCTTGAGGTAATCGGTGGTCAACCGAAGCGCCTCTTCCATCGCACCGATCGCCTCGGCGCAGAGCGCGGCCTGCGCTCGCACCTCGGCACCGGTGATGGCCGCGGCCGCGTTCTCGGCGGTGCCGAGCGGTTCGGCTGCGACGTCGACGAATTCGATCTGCGCGGCGCGCTGACCGTCGTGGGTGGCGTAGGACTTACGCGTGAGACCGGTCGCGTCGGCGTCGACGACGAACAATCCTGTTCCACCGGTGGGCAGCGTCGCACTGACGACGATCACGTCTGCGCTACCACCGTGCGGAACCGGATTCTTGACGCCGCTGATCGACCACGACCCACCGTCCTCGGTGGCGGCGGTGGCGACCTCGATGTTGGGCCAGCGGCTACCGGATTCGTTGTGCGCGAACGCCAACATCGACGATCCCTCGGCGACGGGCGGCAGGAGCCGCGCGCGCTGATCGGCGCTGCCGAGCTCGGAGATCAACCCGCCGGGAACGAGAACGGCGTCGAGAATCGGCTCCGGTGCGAGCCGTCGTCCGACCTCGGTCATCACGGCCATGATCTCCACCGGACCGGCGTCCATCCCGCCGTCTTCTTCGCTGAACGTCAGACCCAGGAGGCCGACCTCGGCCAACTGCTTCCAGACGTCGGTGCTCCAGCCCAGCTCACCGGCAACGATCTTGTTGCGCTTCTCGGTGTCGTAGGCCCGCGAGAGAACCTCACGAGTGGTGTCGCGCAGCAGCTTCTGCTCTTCGTTGAGTTCGAAATCCATGTCTTCAGATGCTCCCTTACAGTCCGAGAATCGCAGAGGCGATGATGGTGCGCTGAACCTCGTTCGAGCCGCCGTAGATCGACACCTTGCGGTAGTTGAGATACCCCGGTACCGAGCGCTGCGCCCAGCCCTCGCTCTCGATGTCCTCGCCCGCCTCGTAGGGCAGTGAGTCCGGCCCGGCGACGTCCATCAGCAATTCGGTGGTGGTCTGCTGCAGTTCCGATCCCCGCAGCTTGAGGATGGACGACGCCGGATTCGGCTTGCCGTCGTCCGAGCTCGACACCATGCGCAGCTGAGTCAGCTCGAGGGCGAGCAGTTCGTTCTCGACCTCGGCCATCTTGGCCGCGAACAGTGGATCGTCGAGCAGCGTGCCGGTGCCGACCTTGGTCTGCGCCGCGTGCTTCTTCGCCTGTCCCAGATGGACTTTGGTGTGTCCGGCCCGGGCGACGCCGGTGCGCTCGTTGCCGAGCAGGAACTTGGCGTAGCTCCAGCCCTGGTTCTCCTCGCCGACGAGGTTCTCCGCCGGAACGCGGACGTTGTCGAAGAAGACCTCGTTGACCTCGACACTGCCGTCGACCAGCTTGATGGGACGCATCTCGATGCCGGGAGTGTTCAGATCGATCAGCAGGAACGAGATTCCGGCCTGCTTCTTCGGCGCGTCCGGGTTGGTGCGCACGAGGGCGAAGATCCAGTCGGCGTACTGGCCGAGCGTGGTCCACGTCTTCTGTCCGTTGACGATGTAGTCGTCACCGTCGCGGATGGCGGTGGTGCGCAACGACGCCAGGTCCGATCCGGCCTCGGGCTCGGAGAAGCCCTGGCACCACCAGATGTCGAGGTTCGCCGTCTTGGGCAGGAACTTCTCCTTGAGCTCCTGCGAGCCGAACGTCGCGATGACCGGGCCGACCATCGAGGCATTGAACGCCAGCGGCTCGGGCACCGACGCCAACTGCATTTCGTCGAGCCAGATGTGACGCTGTACAGCGGTCCAGTCGCGGCCACCGAACTCGGCGGGCCAATGCGGCACCGCCAGGCCGTTCTCGTTGAGGATTCGCATGGTCGTGACCACCTCGTCCTTGCTCAACTCCTGACCCGTCGCGCTCTTCTCGCGAATCTCGGCGGGGACCTTCGTGGTGAAGAACGTCCGCATCTCGTCACGGAACGCGGCCTCTTCTTCTGTCAGGGCAAGATTCATCGACAATCCTCCAAGCTCGTTCGCGTATCTTCGTATCGACCGTACTCCCTGGTAACTCTGGGATATTCTCCGCTCACTATGACTCTTCTGGCACTGGTTCGGCACGGTGAAACGAACTGGAATCTGCACGGGCGCCTGCAGGGCTCTTCGGACATTCCTCTCAACGACACCGGCCGCGCTCAGGCCCGCGAGGCCGGCTACGAACTCGAGTACCGGACATGGGACCACCTGGTCAGCTCCCCGCTTATCCGAGCAGCGGAAACCGCAGACATCATCGGCGCGCACCTGGGTCTGACCCGCACCGCCGAGTTCCCCGATCTGGCCGAGCGGCACTTCGGTGACGCCGAGGGCTTCACCGACTGGGACGCGTACTCGCACTGGCCGGACGGCCGGTACCCGGGCTTGGAGCCGCGTTCGAACCTGATCGTGCGAGGTGTGCGCGGCGTGGACGAGATCGCGTCGCGTTTCCCGGACTCCGCGGTGATCGCCGTGGCGCACGGCGGCGTCATCCGGGCGATCTTCGACGCGATCCGGCGACGCCACTCCCCGCGCATCCTCAACGCGGGCGTCTCCACCCTCGAACACGACGGTTCTCGCTGGACCGTTCGCACCATCAACGGCATCCCGGTCTGACAGAGTTTTCCTTCATGGAGATCGAACGTCGCATCACCGAACTCGGCTTCACGTTGCCCGGTGAACCGACCGCCCCACCCGGTTTCGAGTTCTCGTTCGAATGGGTGCGCGTACGCGGCAACCGGGTCTTCGCCTCCGGCCATTCGCCCTTGGACCCGGACGGCACCCTGGCCGGCCCGTTCGGTGCGGTGCCGTCGCAGGTCGATCTCGACTCGGCCACCGACGCCGCACGCGACACCGCGCTGGCGCTCCTCGGCAGCGTCGCCAGGGCAATCGGCGACCTCGATCGAATCAGCGCGTGGCTGACCGTGACCGGGTCGGTCAATGCCGACCACGGCTTCACTCAGACCACCACGGTCGTCAACGGCTTCTCCGATCTGGTGCTCGCCATCTTCGGTCCGGAGATCGGCGCTCATGCCCGCACCGCACTCGGGGTGTCTGCATTGCCGATGAACAACACCGTCGTGGTGTCAGCGGAACTGGAGATCGACGGGTAGGTTTTGCTCCACTCGTACATACGGCGAAAGCGGGCGCAGATGGTGCGCAGATCGATTCTTGCTCTGGTCGCGATTCTCATCGGCATCCTCGGGTTGTCCGGCTGCAGCTCGTCCTCACAGTCACTGCTGGACCGGGTGCAGGACGAGGGCGTACTGGTCGTCGGCACCGAGGGCACCTACAGTCCGTTCAGCTATCAGGGCGCGGACGGACAACTCACCGGATACGACATCGACGTCATCAACGCCGTCGGAGCCGAGTTGGGCGTACGCGTCGACTTCGTGCAGACCCCGTTCGACTCGATCTTCGCCGGACTGCAATCCCAACGCTTCGACCTGATCGCCAACCAGGTCTCGATCACCCCTGCGCGCCAGTCGGCCTACGACCTGTCCACGCCGTACACGGTGTCGGAAGGCCAGATCCTCACGGCCGCAGACGACTCCACCATCACCTCTCTCGCCGATCTGGCCGGCAAGACCACCGCGCAATCCTCGACGAGCAACTGGGCCGAGGTCGCGGCGAACGCAGGCGCGAACGTCGAAGCCGTCGAGGGATTCGTCCAGGCGGTCACTCTCGTCAAGGACGGCCGCGTCGACGCCACCGTCAACGATTCCCTCGCTATCGCCGAATACCTGCAGCAGACCGGCGACACCGGCGTGAAGATCGCAGGCGAGACCGGCGACACGACGCTGCAATCCTTCGTGGCCCGCAAGGACAGTGGGCTGATGGACGAGGTCGACACCGCCATCGACACGCTGCGCGAGAACGGCACCATCGCCGAGATCTCGAACAAGTACTTCGGCAGTGATGTCGCCGCACCGACCGCCGACACCGTGGTTCCGACGAGCGACGACGCAGCGTCGACGGCACCGTCCAAAACGCAGCTCGTTCTCGACAACCTGTGGCCGATGCTCAAAGCCACGGTGACAATGACGATTCCGCTGACCGCCATCAGCTTCGTGGTCGGGCTCGTCATCGCCCTCACGGTGGCATTGGCCCGGATCTCGTCGATCGCACCGCTCGCTGCGGTCGCCCGGTTCTACGTCTCGATCATCCGCGGCACTCCCCTGCTGCTGCAGCTGTTCATCATCTTCTACGGGCTACCGCAGTTCGGCATCGTGATCTCGCCGTTCCCGGCCGCGGTGGTCGCGTTCTCGCTCAATGTCGGTGGCTACGCGGCCGAGGTGATCCGGGCCGCGATACTGAGTGTGCCCAAGGGGCAGTGGGAGGCCGCGCAGACCATCGGGATGGGCTACCGAACCACGTTGCAGCGCATCGTGCTTCCGCAGGCGCTGCGCACCGCGGTACCACCGTTGTCGAACACGCTGATCTCGCTGGTCAAGGACACCTCGCTGGCATCGACCATCCTGGTCACCGAGCTGCTGCGCGTCGCACAGCTGGCAGCGGCACCGACCTTCGACTTCTTCACCCTGTATACCGTTGCGGCGCTCTACTACTGGGTGATCTGCATCGTTCTCTCGTTCTTCCAAGGCAAACTCGAAGTCCGACTCGACAGGTACGTGGCCAAATGACAGACCTGCTGGAAGTATCCGCACTGAAGAAATCGTTCGGGCCACTCGAGGTGTTGAAGGACATCTCGTTCACCGTGCCGTCCGGCACCGTCACCGTCATCATCGGACCGTCCGGATCCGGCAAGACCACGGTGCTGCGCACACTGAACGCACTCGATCAGGCCGACGCAGGCATCATCCGCATCGGGGACGTGTCGGTGGATTTCGCAGAATCCGTCAGCGCGGCGCAGCTCCGACACTTCCGCGCTCAGAGCGGCATGGTGTTCCAGAGCCACAACCTGTTTCCGCACAAGACGGTGCTGCAGAACATCATCGAGGGACCGGTGATCGTGCAGAAGCGAGCCAAGGACGACGCCATCCGTGACGCGCACGCGATCCTCGATCAGATCGGTCTCGACGCCAAGTCCGACCAGTACCCGTTCCAACTGTCCGGAGGCCAGCAACAACGCGTCGGAATCGCCCGAGCTCTGGCCCTGCGCCCCAAGCTGATGCTGTTCGACGAGCCCACCTCGGCACTCGATCCCGAACTCGTCGGCGAGGTGCTCGGCGTCATCAAAGGTCTTGCCGCGCAGGGCTGGACGATGGTGATCGTCACCCACGAAATCCGCTTCGCCCAGCAAGTCGCCGATCAGGTGCTGTTCATCGAGAACGGCGTCGTCCTCGAACGCGGCACACCGGAACAGGTGCTGGTGAACCCGACGGAGCCCCGTACCCGCCAGTTCCTGCAGCGGATATTGGCGTAGCGGGGCTGCGTAGAGGGGCTGCGCCCCATGTGAGTGGAACTTCGTAGCAGGGGTCGAGTTTCCACTCACCTGCGGCAAAGCCGCTCTAGAGGTGCGGCAGCACCTTGTCCAGGGTGATCGGCAGGTCGCGGACTCGGACGCCGGTGGCGTTGTAGACGGCATTGCCGATGGCCGCCGAGGATCCGACCGCACCGATCTCACCGATTCCCTTGCCGCCCATCGGCGCGAGTTCGGTGTCGACCTCCTCGACCCACACGGCCTCGAGATCGGTGACGTCCGCACACGCCGGGATGTGGTACTCGGCGAGATCGTGATTGGCGAACCCGCCGAACTCGTGATCGGTGATGCCGTTCTCCATCAGCGCCATGCCGAGTCCGAACGTCATGCCGCCGATGAGCTGAGACCTCGCCAGCCGCGGGTTCATCACCGCGCCGATGCCGAAGACACCGAGCATCCTACGTACCCGCACCTCACCGGTGTCGACGTCGACCGCGACCTCGGCGAACTGGGCACCGAAAGCCATGCGCGCCAGCTCCTTCTGCCCCTCGACGTCGTCGGTGGTGTCGGCCTCGGCGGAGTTGCCCGGCTCGTACGAACCCTGAGACTTCAACGAGTGGCAGACCTTGGTGACGGCCCAGCCCCACGACGAGGTACCCGAGGACCCACCGGCTCCCGGAGCGGTCGGCAGAGCGCTGTCGCCGAGTTCGACGGTCACGCTGTCTGCATCGACCTCGAGAGCATCGGCGGCAATCTGTCGCAGCACGGTGCGCGCGCCGGTACCGATGTCCGACGCGGCGACGGACACCGTGATCGTGCCGTCCGACTCCACTCGCGCCGACGCGGTACTCGGCGAGATCAACACCGGGTAGCTGGCCGTCGCGACTCCCATGCCGACAAGAGAGTTGCCTTCTCTACGCCGACCGGGCGTGGAATCGCGGCGGTCCCAGCCGAACTGCTCCGCACCCTCGCGAAGGCACTGCACCACACTGCGTGAGCTGAACGGGTTACCACTGGCGGGATCGACGTCCGGCTCGTTGCGAACGCGCAGTTCGATCGGATCGACGCCGGTGGCCGCGGCCAATTCGTCGATGGCCGTCTCGACGGCGAACATGCCGGGTGCCTCGCCGGGTGCCCGCATCCACCGCGGCGTTCCGACGTCCAGTTTCGCGAGACGGTGGGTGGTGCGACGGTTGGGGGCCGCATAGATGTGCCGAGTCGATTCCGACGTCTGCTCACAGAACTCGAAGATCGTGCTGGTCTGCTGGAACGAATCGTGCGCGATCGCCTGCAGCGCACCGGTCGAATCAGCGCCCAGACGAACGTGATTGAGCGTCGGCGTGCGGTACCCGACGACATCGAACAACGCCTGCCTCGGCAGCACCAATTTCACGGTGCGGCCGGTGGCTCGCGCGGCCATCGCAGCGAGGATCGCGTTGGGCCGAGTACTTCCCTTGGCTCCGAATCCGCCGCCGACGTTCTCCGCGACGACGCGAACGTTCTCGGGCTCGAGGTCGAACGCCGTGGCGAGATCGCCCTGCACACCCGACGGTGCCTGCGTCGAGTCCCACAGCGTCAGAACGCCGTCGGCCCACTGCGCCGTGGTGGCATGCGGCTCCATCGGACTGTTGTGCATCGGCGCGGTGGAATACCAGTTGTCGACGACATGCTCGGCCGTCTTCAGCGCTGCATCGGGATCCCCGATCGTCACGTCGGTGGGAAAGCCGGCGTTCACGGACTCGGGTGCGTAGAGCGAGCCGTGCTCGGCCGTCAAAGTGTTGTCGGGTGAGCGGACATCGGTGTACTGCACCCGCACTCGGGCTGCGGCGGCGCGGGCGTCCTGAAGAGTATCTGCCACGACGACGGCCACGATCTGACCGCGGTACGCGACGGTGTTCGATTGCAGGACATGCAGTTCGGCGTCCTCGACCTCACCCAGCTTCTCCGCGTTGCCGTGCCAGACGACCGCATGCACCGTGGGGTCGTCGTCCAGTTCGACTCGTTCGACCGTGCCCGCAGGAACTGTCGCGGGCACGTACCAGGCGTACAGCTGCCCGACGGCCGGCGGTTGCTCGGCGGCGTACCGAGCCCGGCCGGTGACCTTCGCGATCGATTCGGTGCGCTGAATCGGCTGTCCGATCGATGCAGTCATGACCGGTCTCCCGACACTGTGAGTTCCGCCAAGGTGCGGGTGACGAGATTGGTCACCAGTGGGATCTTGAACGCGTTGTCGCGCAACGGTTCCGCCGCGTCGAGTTCCAGCGCGATGGCCCGCCGGAACGACGCCTCCTCGGCGGCCGCTCCGAGCAGCGTGTGCTCGGCCGTGCGAGCCCGCCACGGCTTGTGCGCCACACCGCCCAGCGCGATCGACACCCCGCGCACGATTCCGTCCTCGACATCGAGAGTGGCGGCGACCGAGACGATCGCGAAGGCGTAGGACTGCCGGTCTCTCACCTTGCGGTAGGTGGAGACGGTGCCGTCCGCCGGTGCCGGTATCTCGATGGCCGTGACGAGTTCGTCCCGCGCGACCGTGTTGTCGCGCTCGGGCGCGTCGCCGGGGAGCCGATAGAAGTCATCGATAGCGAGGGTGCGCTCTCCGTCGACTCCGCGCACGACCACACGCGCGTCGAGAGCGGACAGCGCGACCGCCATGTCGGAGGGATGCGTCGCCACGCAGGCCTCCGAGGCCCCGAGGATGGCAAGGTTGCGGTGCTCACCGGTCCGGGCCGGGCAGCCCGACCCGGGTTCGCGCTTGTTGCACGGCTTCGATGCATCCATGAAGTACACGCACCGAGTGCGCTGGAACAGGTTCCCGCCGGTGGTGGCCATGTTGCGCAACTGACCCGAGGCACCGGCCAGCACCGCCCGCGAGAGCACCGGATAACGCTGACGCACCACCGGGTGCACCGCAAGATCACTGTTGCTCACGCCGGAACCGACACGAAGCGAGCCGTCGTCGGATACATCGATGTCGTGCAACGGAAGTCGCGTCACGTCGATCAGCGTCGTCGGGCCCACGACTCCGAGTTTCATCAGGTCCACGAGGTTGGTTCCCCCGCCGAGCAGCATCGCGTTCTCGTTCTCGGCGAGGCGGGCCACGGCGTCGTCGACTGCGGTGGCTGCGTCGTACTCGAAGGTCTTCACGACGCGTCCCGTACGGCCGACACGATATTGCAGTAGGCACCGCAACGACAGAGGTTGCCGCTCATACGTTCTCGTATCTCGTCGGGATCGAGTTCGACGTCGGCACCCTCGATGTCCTCGGTGACCGCGCTGGGCCATCCCTGCTTGGCCTCTTCGATCACCGCGACCGCCGAACAGATCTGCCCGGATGTGCAGTACCCGCACTGGAACGCGTCGCGATCGACGAAGGCCTGCTGCACGGGGTGCAGGGTGTCGCCGTCGGCCAACCCCTCGACCGTGGTGATCTCACGATCCTGCTGCGCCACTGCGAACGTCAGGCAGCTGTTGATCCGCCGTCCGTCCACCAGCACCGTGCAGGCCCCGCACTGCCCGTGGTCACACCCCTTCTTGGCACCGATCAGGTCCAGGTTCTCGCGGAGAGCGTCGAGCAGGGTGGTTCGGGTATCGCAGTCGAAAGCGCGGTCGGTCCCGTTGACACGGAGAGTGACGTTGGTCATGCACGAGCGGATACCCGCGGCCTCGGCCACCAAACGCTCGCGCTTGGGTCGTGCGCGGAAACTCGTAGTGGGCTACGAAGTGCCGTGCACGTGCTCTAGCGCCTGCCCTTGTACTTCCCGCCGCCGCTACGTCCGGGAGGACCGGAATCGGGTTGCAGTTGAATCAGTACGCCACTGATGCGGGTGCGGCGCAACGCCTCGACGGTCTCGTCGGCGAGGTCGGCCGGCAACTCCACCAACGAGTGATCGGGACGAATACTGATGTGCCCGAAGTCGCTTCGACGCAGACCGCCCTCGTTGGCGATGGCACCGACGATGGCTCCCGGGGCGACGTGATGCCGCTTGCCGACGCTGATCCGGTACGTCGCCATTTCCTGGCCGGTCTTGCGATGATGCGAGCTGGCCGCGTCCTCGTCGAACGTGCGCGGTGGCCGGGGTTCGCGCGGCTCGCGCGGTGCCCGCGGCGGGGCAGGCGGCTCGGGCTTGAGCAGGAACGCTTCGCCGTCGCGGGACTGAATGGCCAGCGCTGCCGCGATGTCGACCAACGGCACGTCGTGCTCGCGCTCGTAGTCCTCGATGAGCCGGCGGAACAGCGCCAGATTCTCGTTGCCGAGGCTCTCGGTGATGGAGTCCTTGAACTTCGTCACGCGCTGCGCGTTGACGTCGTCGACGCTCGGGAGCTGCATCTCGGTGATCGGCTGACGCGTCGCACGCTCGATGGCCTTGAGCAGGTGCCGCTCGCGCGGCGCGACGAAGAGCAGTGCCTGCCCGGCGCGGCCGGCGCGACCGGTACGACCGATGCGGTGCACGTAGGACTCGGTGTCGTGCGGGATGTCGTAGTTGATGACGTGCGAGATGCGGTCGACGTCGAGACCGCGGGCCGCGACGTCGGTGGCCACCAGGATGTCGATCTGACCGTTCTTGAGCTGCCCGATGGTGCGCTCACGCTGGGCCTGCACGATGTCGCCGTTGATCGCCGCGGCCGAGAAGCCCCGTGCGCGCAGCTTCTCGGCGAGCTCCTCGGTGGCCTGCTTGGTACGGACGAACATGATCATCGCCTCGAACTCTTCGACCTCGAAGATTCGAGTGAGCGCCTCCAGCTTGCGCTGATGTGCCACCTGGACGTAGCGCTGGGTGATGTTCGGTGCCGTCGACGTCTTGGTCTTGACGGTGATCTCCACCGGATCGTGCAGGTACTGCTTGGAGATCTTGCGAATCGCGGCCGGCATCGTGGCCGAGAACAACGCGACCTGCTTGTACTCCGGGGTGTCGGAGAGGATGCGCTCGACGTCCTCCTGGAAACCCATCTTGAGCATCTCGTCGGCCTCGTCGAGCACCAGGTACTCGAGCCCGGACAGGTCGAGGGTGCCCTTCTCGAGATGGTCGATGACGCGGCCGGGAGTACCGACGATGATCTGCGCGCCCTTGCGCAGACCGGACAGCTGGATGCCGTACGCCTGACCGCCGTAGATCGGCAGGATGTGCAGACCCGGAATGTGGGTGGCGTACTTGCCGAACGCCTCGGCGACCTGGAGCGCCAGCTCACGGGTCGGGGCCAGTACCAGAGCCTGCGGCACCCGACGCGAGACGTCGAGACGCGAGAGGATCGGCACCGCGAACGCGGCGGTCTTGCCGGTTCCGGTCTGCGCGAGTCCGACGACGTCGTTGCCGGCCATCAGCGGCGGAATGGTGGCCGCCTGAATGGGCGACGGGCTCTCGTAGCCGACATCGCGGAGGGCCTTCAGGACCCGCTCGTCGATCCCGAGGTCGGCGAAGGTGATGTCGTCGCCCGCTGGAACGGCGGACTCCTGCGGGGTCGAATTCGTCTCGTCGGACGTCACGGCGGCATCCTGTTCAGTTTCTGAAGTGCTCATATGTCGCACGAGTTTAGTACCTGCTCGGGCCCTGCGAACCCTTCTACGCTGATCAGGTGACGAAAACGGTCACAACGGCCTGCGGTGCGAGCGGCCTCACACCGGCGACCCGACACCCGAACGCGACTGCGGACCGTTAAGTTGTACCCCGAGTCACACTCAACTACCCCGGACTCGCGGCAAAGTCGACAAACCGGACACCCCGGATGGTGCGCCACGGCCTCGAATGTGATGAAATGCACAACTACCACGCTATTTTTCCGTAAGGGGTCCAGCAGTGCGCGAATATTCTGTGCCGGCGTCGTTCACCATTCCTGACGACGCATCCATGGCCGACACCGTCTACAGGTACGAGAAGGAATCGCCCAACTTCGTACCCTTCCAACGTCTGGTGAACGGCAACTGGACCGATGTCACCGCAGCTCGCTTCGCGACCGAGGTCGCGGCAGCAGCCAAGGGACTTATCGCCTCCGGTATCGAACTCGGCGACCGTGTCGCGATCCTCAGCGCGACGCGCTACGAGTGGGTCGTCCTCGATTACGCCATCTGGTCCGCAGGTGGCTGCACCGTCGCGATCTACGAGACCTCCTCCGCCGACCAGGCGCAGTGGATTCTCGAGGACTCCGCCACCAAGTTGCTCGTCGTCGAGACCGCAGCGCACGCCTCGAACCTCAAAGAGGTCACCGAGGGTGCCAAGGATCTGCGTGAGGTTCTGCAGATCGACGCCGGAGCCATCGACGAGCTGACCACCCGCGGAGCCTCGGTCAGCGACGAGGAACTGCATGCACGACGCCATCAGGTCAGCGCGGCATCGCCCGCGACCCTGATCTACACCTCGGGCACCACCGGGCGGCCCAAGGGCGTTCAGCTCACGCACGCCAACTTCTACGCCGAGGTGCAGGCCACCCAGATCGCGCTGCACGACTCGATGAAGGAGGGCAATCGCACGCTGATGTTCCTCCCGATGGCGCACGTGTTCGCCCGCGCCGTCTCGTTCGGCTCGTTCGAGTCCAAGGTCACCGTCGGACACACCTCGGACGTGACGACGCTGGTGGATCAGTTCGCCGTGTTCAAGCCGGACTTCATCCTGTCGGTGCCGCGTGTGTTCGAGAAGGTCTACAACTCCGCCAAGCAGAAGGCACACGACGGCGGCAAGGGTTCCATCTTCGACAAGGCCGCCGCGACGGCCATCGAGTGGAGCGAGGCCCAGGAGAAGGGCGGAGCCGGGCTGGTTCTGAACCTCAAGCACACGGTGTTCGACAAGCTCGTGTACTCCAAGCTACGCGCCGCACTCGGCGGCAACTGCACCCGCGCGGTGTCCGGTGGCGGACCTCTCGGTGCCCGCCTCGGCCACTTCTTCCGCGGTGCGGGCGTCCCGGTCTACGAGGGCTACGGCCTGACCGAGACCAGCGCGGCCATCACCGTCAACACCACCAAGGAACAGCGCGTCGGCACCGTCGGCAAGCCCATCGACGGCCACTCGGTGAAGGTCGCCGAGGACGGCGAACTGCTGCTCAAGGGACCGGTCGTGTTCAGCGGCTACTGGCACAACGAGAAGGCCACGTCCGAGGCCATCGTCGACGGCTGGTTCCACACCGGCGACCTCGGTGCAATCGACCAGGAAGGCTACGTCTCGATCACCGGCCGCAAGAAGGAGATCATCGTGACCGCGGGTGGCAAGAACGTCGCCCCCGCAGTGCTCGAGGATGCCCTCCGCGCGAACGCGATCATCAGCCAGTGCCTCGTCGTGGGCGACGCCAAGCCGTTCATCGGTGCGCTCATCACGCTCGACCCGGAGGCGCTGCCGGGCTGGCTCGAGCGGCACAACCTGTCCGCGGACATTCCGTTCTCCGAGTTGTCCAAGAATCCCGAGATGGTCGCCGAGATCGACAAGGCCGTCGCCGAGGCCAACAAGAAGGTCTCGAGCCCGGAGCAGATCAAGAAGTACACGATCCTCGAGAACGACTTCACCGTCGAAACCGGTGAGCTCACCCCGACGATGAAGCTCAAGCGCAACATCATTCATGCCGAGCGCGGCAGCGACATCGAAGCCATCTACTCGTAGATCGACCGAACGAGAACGGGCCCGGCGCTATCCTCGCGCCGGGCCCGTTCTTTTTCGTTTGTCAGGACATGTGGTCGTCGAGGAACTCCGCCACCACCGACGTCACCTGCAGATGGATCTTCTCGTGCAGCAGGTCGTGGCCACCGTCCTCGAATTCACGCAGGGACGCGTCGGGAACACCGCCGATCCACTCGCGCACCGCATCGACCGGAGCCAGACGATCGTCCACGCCGTGCACGGCCAGCAGCGGAATGACGTTGTCGGCGAGATCGGTGACCGAGCCGGTCACCGACTTGGGTGTTCCGCACAGTACGGCGCACTGCACCGCCTCCGGATGCGCGCCGAGGGCTGCGATGGCCGTCGCCGCGCCCAACGAATGACCCATCAGTGCGAACGACAATTCCGGGTGTTCGGCCTCTGCGATCTCGAGCAACTGCAGCGCGTTCTGAGCGAGTGCGGGAATCTGAGCGGCGTCCGTCAACTCACCTTCGGTGAGGCCGTGGCCCACGTGATCGACCGCCCACACATCGACTCCGCGTCCGTTGAGGACGCGAGCGAAACGGTGATAATGGCCGCTGTTCTGGCCGAGACCGTGCAGAAAAACGAGACCGAAACGAGCATCGGGGACAGTCCAGTTTCGGTAATGGACCGCGCCGGTGGCTCCGTCGAAAAAAGGCATTCGATCATTTTGCCTCCTCGCGACGGCATCCGCGCGCAACGTGACCGGAACCGCTCGCGGCGGTGACTAGGGTGGGCGCGTGTTCCTCATCGGCGATCGCGTCATCTACAGCGCCAGCGACCTCGCCGCGGCAGCGTCGTGCGAATTCGGACTGCTGCGCCGACTCGACGGCCTCACCGGTCTGATCCCGCAGGCCACCGCCGAGCCGGATCCGATGCTCGACCGCACCTCTGCACTCGGATTCGAGCACGAACGCCGTCAACTCGAGACATTCCAGCAGCGGTTTCCCGGCGGCGTCCTGACGATGGACCGACCGGGACGCACAGCGCAGGAAATGGCCGACGCGGCCTGGGCGACGTTCACCGCCCTGACCTCCCGCACACCCGTGGTCTATCAGGCCACGTTCTTCGACGGCCGATTTCTCGGTTTCTGCGACTTCCTGGTGGCCGAGGGCGATCGGTACGCCGTGTACGACACCAAGCTGTCGCGGCACGCGAAGGTGTCGGCACTGCTGCAGTTGGCGGCCTACGCGGACGCGCTGCGGTCCGGCGGCATCACCCCGAGCGACGAGGTGCACCTGATGCTCGGCGACGGCAGCGACTCCGCGCACTCGCTCGCGGAGATCCTGCCGGTCTACCGACAGTCCAGGGAACACCTGCAACACATCCTCGACGAGCACCACGCCGAGGGGACCGTCGTCGACTGGTTCGACTCGCGCTATTCCGGCTGCGGACAGTGCGAGGCCTGCACGGTCGAGGTGGAACAGCACCGCGACCTGGTTCTCGTCGCAGGCATGCGCGCGAGCACCAGGGACAGACTGCTCGACGCCGGCATCTCGACGGTCGACGAACTGGCTGCATCGACCGGAAGCGTGGACGGCATGTCGTCTCGCACGGTCACGAATCTGCGAGCTCAGGCCGCGCTGCAGGTTCGTCAGGAACACAGCGGCGACGCCGAGTTCGAGATCTTCGACGCCGACGCCCTCGGCGTGATCCCCGAGCCCGATCCGGGAGACATCTTCTTCGACTTCGAGGGCGACCCACTGTGGGCCGAGGCCGGCAGTGCCGAATGGGGACTCGAGTACCTGTTCGGTGTCTACACCGCCGACGGCGATTTCCTCCCGTTCTGGGCGCACGATCGCGCGCAGGAACGCCGCGCCCTGATCGACTTCCTCGACTACGTGACCACCCGTCGCGCCGCCTACCCGAACATGCACGTCTACCACTACGCGCCGTACGAGAAGACCGCGCTACTGCGCCTCGCCGGACGCTACGGAGTGGGTGAGGACGCAGTCGACGACCTACTGCGGGACGACGTTCTGGTCGACCTCTACCCGATCGTGCGATCTGCGGTGCGCATCGGAGCCAGGTCGTACAGCATCAAGAAGCTCGAACCCCTGTACATGCCCGCGGCCCGCGACGGGGACGTCACCGATGCGGCCGCGTCGATCGTCGAATACGCGAACTGGTGCGATCTACGAGACCAGGGCAAGGACGCCGAGGCTGCTGCGCTCCTCGCCGATATCGCCGAGTACAACCGCACCGACTGCGAATCGACGCTGCGACTGCGGGATTGGTTACTTGGGCGCGCGTCGGACGCCGGTGTGCACCCGCGGGCTCGGCAGCATCTCGAACTCGAAGACGGTGCGACGGACACCGCGAGCCCGCTGGAGCTCGAACTCGCCGACTACGCCGGTCTGCCGTGGGAGCGCACCTCGACGCAGCAGGCCGTCGCATTGTTCTCCGGTTCCATCGGCTACCACCGCCGCGAGCGAAAGCCGTTCTGGTGGGCGCACTTCGATCGCCTCACCCACCCGCTCGACGAGTGGGCCGACGCAGCCGACGTGCTGAAGGTCGAGCGCGCCGAGCTGGTGCACGACTGGATGAAGACTGCACCGAAGCAACGGGTCCTGCGACGACAGCTCAAGCTGCTGGGACATCTGAGCAGCGGAGTCCTGTCGAGCTCCAGGGTCAAGCTGCTCTACGAAAACCCGGCCCCGGAGGGATTACCGAAACAGCAGCCGACCCATCGGGCGACCACGACGGTCGAGATCGTGGAAGCGGGCTACGAGGGCACCCTCGACATGGTGGTGGTGCAGGAGAACCTGCGCAAGGGAGTGGACGAGTACTCCGACTTCCCCGTCGCCACCGCACCCGAGCCGCCCCCGGCCACCAAGTACCTGGAGCAGGCGATCGTTGCCGTCGCGGCCGAGGTCCACGCCGCATTGCCCCACCTTCCGCGCACGGCCGTCGCCGATCTGCTGACGCTGTCGCCGCCCCGAACCCGTTCCGGCACCGGACTTCCCGAGGTGCACGCCGGCGACTACGCGGCGGCCGTCACGGCGGCACTGCTCGATCTGGACCGGTCGTACGTTGCCGTGCAGGGGCCGCCCGGGACCGGGAAGACGTACACCGCCGCGCGGGTCATCGCCGAGTTGGTCGATGTCCATCACTGGAAGGTCGGGGTGGTGGGCCAGTCGCATCACGTGGTGAACAATCTGCTGGACACGATTGTTCAGGCCGGAGTCGACCCGGGTCGGGTGGGTAAGAAAGCCCCGACCGCCCACACCGTCGTCGACCCGGCGGAGTACTCGCGCTTCGTCACCGAGGCCGAGGACGGCTGCGTCATCGGCGGTACTGCCTGGGACTTCTCCAACCCCGGCCGCATTCCGCCCGAGTCGCTCGATCTGCTGGTCATCGACGAGGCCGGGCAGTTCTCCCTGGCCAATACCATCGCCGTCTCGGTGTCCGCACGCAACCTGCTGCTGCTCGGCGATCCGGCACAGTTGCCGCAGGTCAGCCAGGGCACTCACCCCGAACCCGTGGACGAGTCGGCTCTGGGTTGGATCACCAGCGGTCACCCGACGCTGCCCGTCGACCGCGGGTACTTCCTGGCCACGACGTGGCGGATGCATCCCGATCTGTGCGGGCCGGTCTCGGCACTGTCGTACGAGGGCAAGCTCGAGTCCAACCGTGCTGTGACACAGGCACGTTCACTGGAGTCGCTCGAACCCGGCCTGCACCTCGTCTACCTCGACCACCACGGCAACTCCACCGACTCGGTGGAGGAAGCCGACGAGATCGTCACTCACGTGCAGAAGCTGCTGGGCCGACTGTGGAGCGACCCGCAATCCTTCGAGGGTGCGCGGCCGATGGACCAGGGCGACTTCCTGGTCGTCGCGGCCTACAACGCGCAGGTGGCCGTCATCGCCCTGCGACTCGCGGCCGCCGGACTCGACGAGGTCTCGGTGGGCACCGTCGACAAGTTCCAAGGACGGCAGGCACCGGTGGTGTTGATCTCGATGGCCGCGTCGGCAATCGAAGACGTGCCACGGGGCATGGGATTCCTGTTGTCCCGCAACAGACTCAACGTCGCCGTCTCGCGAGGCCAGTGGGCCGCGATATTGGTCCGGTCGCGGGCACTGACCCGGTACCTGCCGTCGACCCCGGCCGGACTGGTCACCCTCGGCACTTTCATGAGCCTGTGCGAGAACGGAATTCAGCCGAACGCCATGCCCTCACCACGATAGGTGGGGACCGCCTCGACGGACCCGTCGGCGTGTACCAGATGCAGGGTGTCGAATCGCTCGCACAGCTCGCCGGCCTTGGCATGCCGGAACCAGACGCGGTCACCGATCCTGATCTCTGCCGCTCCGCTCACCGGAGTCTGGACCTCGCCCGCACCTTCGTTGCGCAGCAACTTCAGACTCGACGTCACCACGCCCCTGGCCTTTCTCGACCACGCGATCGGCCGCGGGGACCTCGACGTCGACGCCGGACCCGACGCGATGTAGCCGCCGCCGAACAACGTCGCGATCTGTGGCGTCGGCTTGCGCACCGCGGGCAGCGCGAAGAACAGCGAGGGCTCGGCCGAGAACGCGCGATACCGATCGAAGAGCGTCGGCGCGAACAAACCCGATCCCGCGGTCACCTCGGTGACGACCGGATCGGCCGCCGAGAACTCGATCGACCCGGTACCGCCACTGTTGACGATCTCGATCCGGCCGACTGCCGCGGTCACGGCCTCGACCACCGCCGTTCTGCGCGTGGAGATCTCACGAGACGACAGCGACTTCATCCATTCCACCGCGAGATTGGCGTCGGGCACACCGGCGATCTGCGCCTCGTAGAACATCAGCCCGACCACCCGGAACCCCCGCGCCTGCGCCGCCCGCGCGAAGGCGGCGACCTGCTCGGGTTCGCGCAGCGGCGAACGTCTGACACCGATGTGCAGCGGCCCGATCCGCAGCGAGGCATCGACATCGAGACAGATACGGGGCTTGAGAAGATCGCTGGCGGTGGCGTCGCGCACGATGTCCAGCTGTGCGACGTCGTCGACCATCAGCGTGATGCGCCCCGACAGAACACGATCGTTGACGACCTCGGCGAGGGCGGTGCGGTCGACCGTCGGGTACCCCATCAGGATGTCCTCGACGCCGTGGCGTGCCAACCAGATCGCCTCACGCAGGGAGTACGCCATGACCCCGCTCACGCCGTCGGCCGCGAGCACCCGCTCCAAAACCGCCCGGGACCGAACCGACTTGCTCGCGATCCTGATCGGCACTCCGTCCGCCCGTGCTCGCAGCGCCGCAGCATTGGCATCGAGAGCCGCCAGATCGACTGCAGCCAAGGGTGATTCGAGCCCTTCGGTGGCAGCGGCGATACGGGACAGTGGTGTCGTGTCGGTGGTTGCGACACCGGCGATCGAACTCATGCGGCTCATTCCTTTGTCGTTGCCAGGTCCGAACAGTCAAACACTCCACAGCCGAGAAGTCCCGGCGAGCATTCAGCGGTCCTGAGCCTTGGCCGCTATCAGACCCGACAGGTCGTCGATCTGCGCCAGCACCTCGAGATCGTCGCCGTCGACCAACCATCGCAGCACCAGGCCGTCGAGAGTGGCCATCCCGAAACGCGCGATCGACGCCACCGGCTCCAGCCATCGCGTCCCGGTGTGGGCGGAACACTTCTCGAAGAACAACCGGGCCTCGGAGTCCCGGATTCGGTACTGCCCACTGGCGATCTCGGCGGCCGTGGCGGACCCGAGCGCACGATGGCGCAGCAGATAGGTCTTGATCTCGTACGCGAGCAACTGCCGACCCGGTGACTTCTCGATCAGCAACCACACCGCGCTCAGACCGCCGTGCACCAGCTCGCGCAGACCCCGGACACCCGGGAGTTCGCGCGTGCCCACCGCGCTGTCCAACGCGGCATGCAGAATCTCGGTGACGTCGACGATGAGGTGCTCCCCCATCGCGATCACCAGATCCTGCTTGGTCTCGAAGTGGTACTGCACGATGCCCTTGGTGACATCGGCGTGCTCCGAGAGAGCACGCACGGTCAGAGACTCGATGCCGACCCGCTCCGCGACATCGATCGCAGACTGCACCAGTTGTGCGCGCCGCACATCAGCGGGCAGCCTCGATTGCATGACCCGATCCTAGGGCGCGGCCACCGTCTGTGCCGTGGTTTGCCCCAGGGGGAACGCCCCTGGGTTGCAGGAGTGCGATAGTGATTCGATGGTCGAGCGGTCGTGGCGGAACTGGGCAGGCAATCACCATGCGTTTCCGGCGCATCGCGCCGAGCCCTCATCGATGGACGAGTTACGTGCGATTCTGCGAGATGCCGTCGACCGGTCTCGGTCGGTGCGGTGCGTCGGGGCCGGACATTCCTTCACCCCGATCGCGGTCACCGACGGCGTTCAGATCAGCCTGGATTCGCTGCAGGAGATCGAATCGGTGGTGCACGAGGACGACGGCTCCGCCCGGGTGACGGTGCTCGCAGGCACTCGGCTGCGCGATCTGACCGCGCGGTTGTGGGACCTCGGCCTGGCCATGACCAACCTCGGCGACATCGACGAACAATCGATTGCCGGAGCGATCTCCACGGGTACCCACGGAACCGGTGCCCGCTTCGGCGGCATCGCCACCCAGGTGAATGCTCTGGAGCTTATGGCCGCGGACGGCGAACTCGTGCAGTGCTCTCGCGAGGAGAACACGGAACTGTTCGACGCCGCCCGCATCGGTCTCGGTGCGCTCGGCGTCATCACGCGAGTCACGCTCGAGTGCGTACCGAGGTTCGCCCTGCGCGCCGTCGAGGAGCCGTCGACGCTGCAGGGAACGCTCGCCGAGCTCGATGAGACCGTCGCAGACGTCGACCACTTCGAGTTCTACTGGTTTCCGCACACCGACCGCGTGCTGACCAAACGCAACACCCGGCTGCCCGGTGACGCGGTGCTGAAGCCGTTGGGAAAGGTGCGCTCGTACATCGACGACGAGCTGCTGTCCAACACGGTCTTCGAGGGGCTCAACCGCATGGTGACGCGAATCCCGGCCCTGATTCCCCGGGTCAACGCGGTCTCGGCCCGAGCGTTGTCGGCTCGCGAATACACCGACCGTTCGTACCGAGTGTTCGCGTCGTCGCGGACCGTCAGATTCGTCGAGATGGAGTACGCGGTGCCGGTCGCCCAGATCGGCTGGGTGCTGCGCGAGGTGGATCGATGGCTCAAGCGGTCGTCGATGTCCATCGCGTTCCCCGTCGAAGTGCGTTTCGCCGCGGCCGACGACATCTGGCTCTCCACCGCGTACGGACGCCCGACGGCCTACATCGCTGTGCACCAGTACCACCGCCGCGATCACCGCGAATACTTCGACGCCGTCGAGGCCATCTGCCGCAGCGTCGGTGGGCGGCCGCACTGGGGCAAACTGCACTCCCTCGGCGGCGACGAGCTGCGCGATACCTACGAACACTTCGACGATTTCCTGCGTGTTCGCGATTCGATGGACCCGAAGAAGTTGTTCGGCAGCGACTACGTCGAGCGTTTGCTGTCGTGAGCGGTAACTCGTAGCAGGCTACGAAGTACCGCTCACCACCGATTCGCTTACATTGGAGCGAGTGAGCACAGGAAAACGCGCGCTGTCCGGCATCATCGCCGCCGGAGTCGTCCTCGGTGTCGGTGAATTGATCGCCGTCCCCATCGGACCCAACTCGTCACCACTGACCGCCGTCGGGTCCTCGGCCGTCGACAACAGTCCGGCCCCGATCCGTGAATGGGCCATCGACACGTTCGGCACCTCCGACAAGCTCGCCCTGTTCGTCGGCATGGCGGTGGTGATCGGAGCGATCGCCGCAGCGGCCGGAATCGCCCGCAAGCCGATCGGTGCGGTGGTGTTCGCCGCACTGGGCGTTGTGGGCGTACTCGCGGCAGTGACTCGACCCGACGCGACGGCCTTCTACGCAGTCCCGACCATCGGCGGCGTCGCCGTGGGGATAGTCGTGCTGCACGCCCTCATCGGTGCCGCCGCCCCTGCGACCGAGGGCATGAACCGACGCAGCTTCCTCACCCTCGCCGCCGGTGCCGCGGTCCTCGGTGTGGTCGCCGGAACAGCCGGACGGATGCTGACCTCGGCCCGAGCAGTCACCGCGGACCGACTCGGCTTCATGCTCCCGACACCCACTCCCCAACCGCCGATCCCGGACGGGGCGGACCTGAAGATCGACGGCCTCGCGTCGTACATCACCCCGAACGACGACTTCTACCGCATCGACACCGCACTGGTCGTGCCGCGGGTGGCGTCGGATACGTGGTCGTTGCGGATCCACGGCATGGTGGACCGCGAGATCGAGCTGACGTTCGCCGATCTTGCGCAAAGACAGGCGGTGGAGAAGACGGTCACCCTGACCTGTGTGTCCAACATCGTCGGCGGCGATCTCGTGGGCAACGCAACGTGGATCGGCTACCCGCTCAAGGACATTCTCGAAGAAGCAGGCATCTCCCCCGACGCCGACATGGCGCTGTCGTCGAGCAGCGACGCCTTTACCGCTGGCACTCCCCTCGAGGTTCTGCTCGACGGCCGCGACGCCCTGCTGGCGGTCGGCATGAACGGTGCACCGCTGCCCGTCGAACACGGCTACCCGGCGCGACTCGTCGTCCCCGGTCTGTACGGATACGTCTCGGCGACCAAGTGGGTCACCGACATCGAGATCACTCGATTCGACCGCGCGACGGCATACTGGACCGACCGCGGCTGGGGCGCACTCGGACCCATCAAGACGGCCTCCCGGATCGACACTCCACGATCGGGCAGTTCCGTGCCCGCCGGGCGGACCGTGATCGCGGGCGTCGCCTGGGACCAACACACCGGTATCGACGCCGTGGAAGTGCAAGTGGACGAGGGCAACTGGGTGCCGACAACACTGTCCGAGGAGTACTCCAAGGACACCTGGCGGCAATGGACAGTGGAGCTCGACCTACCCGCAGGCCAACACTCGATCCGAGCCCGCGCCACCAACTCGGCCGGTGAACTGCAGACCAACCAGACCGCCGACACCGTTCCCGACGGTGCCACCGGCTACCCACGAATCTCGGTGACGGCGAGCTGATTCAGACAGTCTGAAAGCTCGCGCGGATCGAGTTCTCGGCCAACTGCTTTCGCTCGGCCGCGGTGAGGCCCATTCCCGCTTCGAGGGCAGAGAAGTTGTCGTCGACGTAGCCGCCGAAGTAGGCGGGATCGTCGGAATTGATCGACACCGACAGGCCCCGCTCGAGCATCTGCCGCAACGGCAGCTGCTCGACGTTGTCGATCACCTTGAGCCGAACGTTGGACAGCGGGCAAACGGTGAGCGGAATCTGTTCCTCGACAAGACGATCGACTAGTGCTTCGTCTTCGAGGCATCGCACTCCGTGGTCGATGCGCTCGACCTTCAGCAGATCCAGTGCCTGCCAGATGTAGTCGGGTGGACCTTCCTCACCGGCGTGGGCGACGACGTGCAGACCCTCGGCGCGGGCCTTGGCGAACACGTCGACGAACAGCGACGGCGGGTAGCCCACCTCTGCGGAATCGAGGCCGAGACCGATGATCGGGGCCTGCATGGCCAACAGATCGTCCAACAGCTGATTGGCATGCAGCACCGGCTTGTCCCGCAGGATCGACGCGATCAACCCACTGGAGACACCGAATTCGCGCTCGCTGGATGCGCAGGCGTCGGCCAATCCCTCGACTACGGCCTCGAGCGGGACACCACGCTCGGTGTGCGCCTGCGGATCGAAGAAGATCTCCGCGTGCGTCACCCCGGCCTGCGCGGTGCGGCGGAAGTAGGCGCGGGCGAGATCGGCGAAATCCTCGGCAGTGCGCAGCACGGCCATGTTCGCGTAGTACAGATCCAGGAACGACTGCAGGTCGCTGAACTCGTACTTCGCCCGCAATTCATCGATGTCGTTGTACGGCAGTGACAATCCGTTGCGCTCGGCGAGATCGAATATCAGCGGAGGCTCGAGCGACCCTTCGATGTGCAGGTGCAGTTCGGCCAGCTGATCGGTACTCACTCACCCGATGCTACTTGCCCGTGTACGTAGCCTTCCCCGGGCCGACCTCGAGGAAGCTCTTCACCGCACCCCGCAGATCCTCGGTCTCGAACAGTGCTCCGGAGACCTCCGAGGTGATCTCGTCCGCGTGGGCCACGCCGCCCGAACGCCAGGCTGCCACAATCTGTTTCGTGGCCGCATGCGCGACGGTGGGGCCGTCGGCCAGTCGATGCGTCAGCGCGAGCGCCGCGGCATCGACGTCGTCGTGGATCTGATTGACCACGCCCCACTCCTTCAGCGTCTGCGCGTCGTACAGATCACCGGTCATGACGAGCTCGCGAGCTCGACCCGAACCGGCCCGCTCGGCGAGGCGCTGCGGTCCACCCATCGACGGTGTCAGACCGACGACGGTCTCGACCAGACCGAACTTGGCCCTGGGTCCGGCGAGGATGATGTCGCACGCCAGCGAGATCTCGAACGCCGCCGTGAGCGTCAGACCGTGCGCGGCGTAGATCACCGGGCAGGGCAGCGCCTCGAGCGGATGGGCGATCTGTGCGAACAATCCACGCCACAGATCGGCACCTTGCGCAGCGGACAGACCATCGAAGACGTGCACGTCGACGCCCGCAGAGTTCACCTTGCCCTCGGCGCGCAACAACACCGCCCGGGGAGGTCTCGCGACGAGATCGGCAACGTTCGCGGCAACCGCGTCGAACATGGCCTGATCGAACAGGTTGAGCGGACCGTGGTCGAAGGTCAGGACGGCGAGCTCGGCGCCTGCCGCGGTGGTCGATCGAACGAGCGAAGTGGGTGCGTCAGCCATGGTTCGCATAGTGCCACACCGGTCCGGGACGGTTGTTACCAACGAGTATTGTTCGCTGATAACTCACCGTTACCGAGAGGAACAGATAGATGAAGCGCAGCTTGTTCGAGGCCGATCACGAGGACTTCCGCGCGTCGGTACGCGAATTCGTCACCCGGACCATCACACCGGTCGAGGAAAAGCTCGTCGAGCAGCGATACATCGACCGCGAGATCTGGCTCGAAGCCGGACGCAACGGCTTCCTGGGACTGGAAGTACCGGAAGAATACGGCGGCAGCGGAGCTGAGGACTACCGATTCAACGCCGTCCTCGCCGAGGAACTCGCCCGCTCGAGCGCCGCGGTGGCGTCGTGCTTCGGTATCCACGTGGACATCGTCGCGCCCTACTTGGTCAAGCTCACCACCGAAGAGCAGAAGAAGCGCTGGCTGCCCGGCTTCTGCAGCGGCGAGATCCTCACGGCGATCGCGATGACCGAACCGTCCGGTGGCTCCGACCTGGCCGCGCTGAAGACCACTGCTGTCAAGGACGGAGACGACTTCATCATCAACGGTTCGAAGACCTTCATCACCAACGGCAACTCCGCAGACCTGGTCATCGTCGCCACCCGCACCACGCCGGAGAAGAAGGCCAAGGGCATCACGCTGTTCGCCGTCGAGAACGGCACCGAAGGGTTTTCCCGCGGCCGCAAGCTCGACAAGGTCGGTCAGCCCGAATCCGACACGGCCGAGCTGTTCTTCGAGAACGTACGAGTCCCGAGCTCGAACATGATCGGCGAGTTCGACGGCGGCTTCATCCACATGATGCAGCTACTCCCCCAGGAACGCATCAGCTGCTCGGTGGCCAACCTCGGACACGTCCGTCCCATTCTCGAGGAGACGCTGCAGTACGCCAAGGATCGCAAGGCCTTCGGCCAGCAGATCGGCTCACTGCAATGGAACAAGTTTCTGCTCGCCGAGCTCGTCACCAAACTCGATGTGGCACAGGCGTACATCGACAACTGCATTGCCGCACACGGGATCGGTGAACTGACCGCCATCGACGCCGCCAAGGCGAAGTGGTGGAGCTCGCAGGTGCAGAACGAAATCCTCGACCACTGCGTCCAGCTACACGGCGGCTACGGATTCATGAACGAATACCGCGCCGCTCGGGCGTGGAAAGACGCTCGCGTGACGAAGATCTGGGCCGGATCGAACGAGATCATGAAGGAACTGATCGGACGCGATCTGGGGCTGTGAGTGCCTGCGGCAGTGGTGTGAACAAGTGCCCTGGAAGGCACCAAACCGCACCACTGCCGCAGGCACTTCGAAACAGACGAAGACCGGATACTCGGAATTTCTTCCGTGTATCCGGCCTTGTCACCGAGTTTCTGGTGGAATTTACTTCGGAAAGGTCACTCCACCAGGAGAAGTCGGGTTACGAAGCTTGAATCAGATGGCGCGGACGCCGGTAGCCTGGGGGCCCTTCTGACCCTGGCCCACCTCGAACTCCACGCGCTGGCCCTCGTCGAGCGACTTGAAGCCGCTACCCTGAATCTCCGAGTAATGAACGAAAACGTCCGGTCCGCCACCATCCTGCTCGATGAAGCCGAAGCCCTTTTCGCCGTTGAACCACTTCACACTGCCCTGCGTCATTCTGTAAACCTTCTGTAAGCGAGCTAGATCTTCACGTCGAAGCTCTAATCTCAAAAGTGAGTCTGCCATCTATCGGCGCTGAGCGAAACACCGGGGGCGAAAAAGTTCGAAAGATTGCTTTTGGACGGTGAAACCGGAACGTCGCTCAGCGCCTCGGTGGCTAGGGTTCAGACGTGGATCTCCCCCTTCTCGATGCCGGCCCTTTCGATCCCCATCGACTCGACATCGTCCGTCTGGCCTGGTGCCGCCGACTGCAGATGGACGATCGAGCCCTCGACACCGACGCCGAGCGCGTCGAACATGTCGGTGCCACCGACGACGTCACCGTGCTGCGACTGGCCGAGACCACCGTGATCGTCGGACCGTCCTGGGCCGTTGATGCCTCTCGCGCGATCAGCGGCCCGGCGAGCGCGGACCGAACCTGGATCACGTCACTGCTCGGCGACCGTTCGGCGCAGTACGAGATCGGCACCCACACGCTGGCGTACGGCTCGGACATCGGCCACACCATCGACGTACACGACCCGCTGATCTCCCATGATGCGCAGCACGCACGCAACCTCGCCGCGCACTGCAGTGACGCCGACGTCGCCGAAGCATTCGGCGAGCCGGTCTCGCGAAACTGGTTCACGCTGCTCGGCGACGACCGACCTGCCGACTCGGCCCATTCGCTCGCATCGGCCGGCTACTCGGAGGAGCAACTGATCCTGGCCGACATGCGGGTCCTGACCGACCCGAACCATCGCCGACGGGGCCACGCCCAGGTGGTCGGCAGGCTGGCCACCAACGACGCCATCGACGACGGCCTGATTCCGCAGTGGCGATCGCGACCCGAGAACGCCGTTGCTCGACGCCTCGCCGCGCGGCTGGGATATGTGGAAATCGGCGCGTGCCACACCGCAGTGCTCCGACCGTGACCCGGTTGAGCCGGCAACGAACTGGGTAGCGTCGAGATGAGACCGATCGATGTGAGGAGTTCGAGAGCATGGCCGACGATGCCGCATATGTGGAACCGGGCAAGGAATTCAAGCGCGACACCAACTACATCCCGACGCGGATCACCGCCGACGGCCGGGACGGGTATCCGGTGGAGCCGGGACGGTACCGACTGATCGCCGCGCGCGCCTGCCCATGGGCCCATCGATCCATCATCGTCCGACGGCTGCTCGGCCTCGAAGATGTTCTCTCGCTCGGCATTCCGGGTCCGACCCATGATCCTCGGAGTTGGAACTTCCAGGAGGAGCCCGGCGGCGTCGACTCTGTTCTGCAGATCCCTCGACTTCAGGACGCGTTCTTCGCCCGCTTCCCCGATTACGAGCGCGGCATCACCGTCCCCGCCATCGTCGACGTTCCCTCCGGCCAAGTAGTCACCAACGACTACCCGCAGATCACCCTCGATTTCTCGACCGAGTGGACGCAGTATCACCGCGACGGCGCACCCGATCTGTACCCGGAGGCCCTGCGCACCGAGATCGACGAAGTGGCCCAGCTGGTGTTCGAGGACGTCAACAACGGCGTCTACCGCTGCGGATTCGCTGGATCGCAGGAGGCATACGACAAGGCCTACGACCGACTGTTCGCCCGCCTCGACTGGCTCGTCGAACGCCTCTCCACGCAGCGATACCTGGTCGGCGACCACATCACCGAGGCCGACGTGCGCCTGTTCACCACATTGGTGCGCTTCGATCCCGTCTACCACGGCCACTTCAAGTGCAACCGCAGCAAGCTCAGCGAGATCCCGGTGCTGTGGAACTACGCACGCGACCTGTTCCAGACCCCCGGATTCGGCGACACCGTCGACTTCGACCACATCAAGCGGCACTACTACGAGGTGCACACCGACATCAATCCGTCGGGCATCGTGCCGAACGGACCGGACCTGACCGGGTGGCTCGAACCCCACGGCCGCGAAGCCCTGAGAGGATCACCCTTCGGCGACGGCACCGCTCCCTCGCCGCCGAAGCCCGACGAGCTCGTTCCGCCCGATCACTGGGTGCGTTGAACCCCAGGTTCGACCGGCAACCACACACGCGACCGAAAGAGACATCGATGGCAGGCAAGAAGGACGACGCACAGGTCGAGGTCTCGAACGGAGGCAAGCTCGAACGCGCGCTCGTCAACATCCTCGACAACGCCAGCCGCCTCCAGGGACCCGCCGTCGACAAATACGTCGCGCACGTGCGTCGAGCACACCCGTACGACACCCCGGCGCAGATCATCGAACGGCTGGAGAAGCGATTTCTGCTCGCGGTCACCGGCAGCGGCTCCGCGGTGGGCGGGGCGGCGGCGATCCCCGGCGTCGGGACCGTCGCCTCGATCGCCGCGGTGGGTGCCGAAACCGCGTTCTTCATCGAGTCCTCGGCATTGCTGACGCTGTCGGTCGCGGCCGTCCACGGCATACCCGTCGAAAACCACCAGCAGCGACGCGCCCTGGTGCTCTCGGTCGCGCTGGGCGAATCGGGCATGCAGATCGTGCAGCGAACCGTCGGAAAGACTGCCAAGAACTGGGGACCGCTGATCACGTCTCGAATTCCCGGTGGATCGATGACCAGCATGAACAAGTCCTTGGTGAAGAAGTTCATCACCAAGTACCTCGCCAAACGCAGCGCGTTGTTGGTCGGCAAGTTGCTTCCCGCCGGCATCGGCGCGGCGATCGGCGGGGCGGGAAACCGCGCCGTCGGCAAGGGCGTCATCAAGAACGCCCGCGACGCGTTCGGTCCTCCGCCTGCCCGGTTCCCGGAGAACCGCATCATCGAGCCGGATGCCTGAACCGATGGGGCATCCGCGGAATCATCACGCGAGGACGGCGTTGAACCCGATATGACTTCCACACCTGAACTCGGCAAGTACGGCGTCTGGCGACTGCATTCGGCGTTCACCCCGGAACTGTCACGCGCGATCGAATCCTTCGGCTACGGCACGATCTGGCTCGGCGGCTCACCGCCTGCGGATCTGACCACCACCGAGGAGATCCTCGACGCCACCGAGACGGTCGTCGTCGCCACCGGCATCGTCAACATCTGGTCGGACGCAGCGGCCGACGTCGCCGCGTCGTATCACCGGTTGGAGAGCAAGCACCCGGGCCGTTTCGTGCTCGGGATCGGTGCAGGCCACCCGGAGGCGACGCAGGAATACACCAAGCCGTACGACGCCTTGGTGGCCTACCTCGACGCTCTCGACGAGGCCGGAGTTCCGGTGGAACGACGCGTCCTCGCAGCCCTCGGACCGAGGGTGCTCGCGCTGGCGGCCGACCGCACCGCGGGTGCGCATCCGTACCTGACGACCCCCGAGCACACCCGAGAAGCGCGAGAAGCATTGGGCCCGAGCAAGATTCTGGCACCCGAGCACAAGGTGGTCCTCGAGTCGGATCCGGAGAAGGCGCGCTCGATCGGCCGACCACCGGTCAACAACCCGTACCTGCACCTGCGGAACTACACCAACAATCTGAACCGACTCGGCTACTCCGACGAGGAGATCGGCGACGGCGGCAGCGACCGACTGATCGACGCGTTGGTGGCGCACGGCACCGCCGACGCGATCGCAGCACGGTTGAACGAGCACCTCGACGCGGGTGCGTCGCACGTGACCCTGCACTCGCTACCCGACCTGGCCGATCCGCTCGAGACGTACCGAGAGATCGCCGCCGCGCTGCATCGCTGACCGAAGACGGCGCTCTCGAGGGCGATGTCGGGTGCACCCCGTAGCCTCGGGTACCGGTTGCCGCGAGCAGCCGGTACACGAGGTGACCAACGGCAAGGGGGATTGCGCGCAGATGACCAGCTATCCGGGAGCAGCGCTCGAAGCGCAGGCGCTGACCAAGCAGTTCGGCACCGTTCGCGCAGTGTCGGATCTGAGCTTCGTCGTCCCGCGCGGCACCGTCACCGGATTCCTCGGCCCCAACGGCTCGGGTAAGTCGACGACGCTGCGCATGCTCCTCGGGCTCGTTGCACCCACCTCGGGCGTCGGCCTCGTCAACGGCGCGCCGTTCCGCACGACCGAACACCCGGCCCGCACGGTGGGGGCCGTCCTCGACTCGTTGAGCGTGCACCCCAAGCGCAGCGCTGCCCATCACCTGAAGATCTACACCGCCGCGATCGGCGTACCCGACAGCCGCGCCCTCGACGTACTGCGACTCGTCGGCCTCGGCGACGTTGCCGACCGCGCCGCAGGCGGCTTCTCCCTCGGCATGCGTCAACGCCTCACTTTGGCGACAGCGCTGCTGGGGGATCCGGAAATCCTCGTGCTCGACGAACCCGCGAACGGTCTGGACCCCGAGGGAATCGCCTGGCTGAGGGACTTCCTCAAGGCATACGCCGCATCGGGGCGAACGGTCCTGATATCGAGTCACATTCTGCGCGAGGTCGAGCAGACCGTCGACAACCTGGTGATCGTCAGCGCCGGCTCGCTGAAATACCAGGGTTCCATCGCACAACTGCGGTCCACCCGCCCCAGCCGCGTGCTCGTCGCCGCCTCGGATCCGGCGACACTGGCGCTCGCGTTGGCGTCGAACGGCTTCAACGATTCCCAACTGCTGCCCGACGGACGCATCGGTGTTGCCGGGACCGACGCGGCCACGATCGCCCGCATCGCAGCCGACGCCCAGGTGACGATTTTCGGGACCACGAGTGAACACGTCGACCTCGAGCAGGTGTTCCTGTCCATGACCGCGGGTCAGTACAACGCCGCACCCGTCCAACAGAACCCGTACGGCGGGCCGCAGCAGGGTTACGGCCCGCCGCCGGGTTACGGCCCACCGCCGCAGAGTTACGCTCCGCCGCAGAACTGGAACGGGGGCCAGCGATGAACGCGTTGCTGACGTCGGAGATCCGCAAGGTCACGACACTGAAGTTCTGGTGGGCACTGGCGATCGCACCGATTGTCGTCGGAGTCTTCGCATCCGTCATCACGTCGGTGATCGCGAACCAGCTGGGCGAGTTCGAGGAGGACCTGGACATCTCCGGCGGGGTCGCCTCCATCGGTCTCTACGTCGCCGCCGGTGCCGCGATTCTGTTCGCCGGCATCTTCGGTGCCGTCAACACCGGAACCGAGTTCCGCCACCAGACCATCACCACCAGCTTCCTCACCGCTCGCGGCCGAGACGGAGTGATCGCCGCCAAGCTCGTCGTCACTGCTTTGTTCGGCCTCGGATACGGCATGGTGGTGCTGCTGGCCAGCCTGATCTGCCTGCTGATCTTCAACGAGCGGACCGTTCTGCTCGACGGCGCGTTCATCGGCGTGGTGGCGTCGTGCCTCCTCGCAGTCGTGCTGTGGTCGATCATCGGTGCCGGCCTCGGTCTGCTGCTCAGATCTCCGACGTGGGCCGCCGTCGTGCTCGTCGCCTGGCTCCCGTTCGGCGAGGGTCTGCTCTCGCTGATCCTGTTCGGACTCGGGCTCGGATCGGTCGCCGTGGCGCTTCCGTCGAACCTGACCCTGCCGACCATGGCGGCGACGCAACTCGACGACGCGGGCGACCTGGCGTCGTGGCCGTGGGCACCGCTTGGCCTCGCGCTGTGGGCGGCGATTCTCACCGGCGTCGGTTGGTTCCTGGCCCGCACTCGCGACATCGACTGAGGTCGGTACCGGGAGTGGAGCCTGCGGAACGACCCAGACATCCGGTCCCCACATTCGCAGGCCGACGCTGTCGGTGCTCGGGTCTACCGTGGTGAATCGATGGCACACAGTAATGCGGTGAAAGACCGTGCAGCGGCACCCCGACGCGGCTCGCCGACACTCGACAGCGCAGAACCCGCGCCGAGTATCCGGCGTGGGTGGATCAGACGTCTGATCGCGCAGTGCCTGCTGCATCGACGGACGGCACTCGGAGCCCTGGGCGTGACGATGATCGCCGCGGTCATCGACATCTCGTTCCCGCTGCTCACCAGGGCGGCGATCGACGACGCGACCGCAGGCAACGGCGAGAAGATCGCCACCGTCGCCGCCGCCATCGCACTGTTGGGTCTGGTCCGGTTCGCATGCCAATTCGGTCGACGCATGCTCGCCGGCCGGCTCTCGATCGACGTTCAGCACGATCTGCGCCTGGACCTGCTCGCGTCGCTGCAGCGGCTCGACGGTCGGAAGCAGGACGAGATCCGCACAGGCCAGGTGGTGTCGAGATCGATCACCGACCTGCAACTCGTGCAGGGTCTGCTGGCCATGGTGCCGCTGTCCGCGGGAGCCGTCCTGCAGTTCGTACTGGCGCTGGCGGTGATGGCGTATCTGTCGCCGCTGCTCACCGTTGTCGCAGTACTCATCGTTCCTGCGGTCAGCATCGTGGTCTACCGAATGCGGCCCACTCTCTTCGCGGCCACCTGGTCGGCGCAACAACGCGCCGCCGATCTGGCTCAGCACGTCGAGGAAACCGTCACCGGCGTTCGAGTCGTCAAGGGCTTCGGCCAGGAAGCCCGCGCGGTGGATCGCATCGAGACGCTCGGTCGCACGCTCTTCGCCGAGCGCATGCGATCGGCGAAGATCAACTCGCGGTTCGCACCGTCGCTGGCCACCATTCCGCAACTCGGACTCGTCGGAGTCATCGCCCTGGGCGGCTATCTGGCCCTGCAAGGCCACATCACGATCGGCACGTTCCTGGCCTTCGCCACCTACGTCGCAACCTTGTCCGCCGTGACCCGCACCGTCTCGTCGGTGGTGATCATGGCTCAGCTCTCCCGCGCGGCCGTCGAGCGCGTCTACGAGGTGGTCGATACCCAGCCGTCCGACCCGGAACCGGCCGCCCCCGTCGCATTGCCCGACGGCCCGCTCGGAGTCCGCATCTCCGAGGTGACCTTCGGGTACGAGCCCGAACGCGATGTGCTGACCGGCCTGAATCTGACCATCTCGCCGGGTGAGACGGTGGCCGTCGTCGGCCACGCGGGCTCGGGAAAGACCGCTCTCGCCCTGCTGCTCCCCCGTTTCTATCGCCCCTCCGAGGGACAGATTGCGCTGACATCCGACGGAACGTCGTTCGATATCGACGACCTCGACTCGACGTCGCTCCGCGAGGCGGTCTCGCTGGTGTTCGACGAGCCGTTCCTCTTCTCGGACACCATCGCCGCCAACATCGCCCTCGGCAGGCCCGACGCCACAGCGGAGGAGATCGAGCATGCGGCGCGGCTGGCACAGGCATCGACCTTCATCGACGCGCTGCCCGAGGGATACGACAGCCTCGTCGGCGAACGCGGACTCACCCTGTCCGGCGGCCAGCGCCAACGCATCGCACTGGCCCGTGCTCTTCTCGTCGAGCCTCGAATTCTGATCCTCGACGACGCCACCTCGGCAGTGGACGCCGAGACCGAGGCCGCCATCTTCGACGCGTTGCGTGGCGTCCGGACGCGCGCGACCCTCGTTCTCGCTCATCGCCGCTCGACCCTGACCCTGGCCGACCGCGTCGCCGTGCTCGACAACGGCCGCATCATCGACACCGGAACCGTCGACGAACTCGATCGGCGTTGTCCGTTGTTCCGGGCCCTCCTGGCCGGTGGAGACGGCGAGGAGAACGACGATCCCGGTGCGGAGCCGACCGTCGACCCCTCCGCCGACACGCTCTGGCCGGACACGGATCCGGAGTCGACGGTCGAGCCCGGCGCAGTCTCGACACCCGCGCCCGGAGGCGGCGGTGGTCACGGAACTGCGATGGCCGGGGCTTTCGGATCGCTCGCACCCACACCCGCCATATCCCGGGCAGTCGCGGCCCTGCCGCCTGCGACCGAGGATCCGGGCACATCCGGATCGCAGCTGCGTCGACCCGACCCGGAGTTCCGGCTGTCGAGACTGCTGAGCCCCGTGCGCTCGTTGCTCGCCGTCGTGGTGGTGCTTCTCGCGCTGGACTCACTGGCCTCGATCGCCTTCCCCTCGCTCGTTCGCTACGCGGTGGACAACGGAGTGGCGAGTGGAGACTCGAACACCCTGTGGATCGCCACCTCGATCGGCGTCGTGTTGGCAGCGGCGAGTTGGTTCGTCGTCTGCTGGACGACGGTGATCACCGCGCGGGCGGGTGAGCGAGTGCTCTTCGGACTCCGCGTCCGCAGCTACGCGCACATTCAGCGGCTCGGCCTCGACTACTACGAACGTGAGCTGTCGGGCCGCATCATGACCCGCATGACCACCGACGTCGACGCACTGTCGTCGTTCATTCAGACCGGGGCATCGACGGCGGTGGTGAGTGTGTTGACCGTCGTCGGTATCGCCGCCGCTCTTCTCGTCACCGACCCCACTCTCGGGCTGGTGGCGCTGGCCGTCGTGCCACCGCTTGCCGTGGCCACCGTGATCTTCCGGCGCATCTCCTCGGCGGCGTACTCGACGTCCCGCGAGCGAATCTCCATCGTCAACGCCGATTTCCAGGAGAACGTCACCGGCTTGCGCGCGGCACAGGCCTACCGGCGCGAGGAGTACGCCGCATCCCGATTCGCCGAACGCTCCGACCGCTACCGCGCGAGTCGAATGCGATCGCAGACCGCGATCTCGGTGTTCTTCCCCCTCATCACGTTGCTCTCCGACATCGCCCTCGCCGTCGTCGTGTTCGTCGGCGCGCATCAGATCGCCACCGGCACCACCACAGCGGGCACCCTCGTGGCGTTCGTGCTCTATCTCGGGCTGCTCTTCGGACCCATCCAGCAGCTCTCGCAGGTGTTCGACGGTTACCAGCAGGCACGTGTCGGTGTCGGCCGCATCGGGGATCTCCTGCGCACCACGAGTTCGATCGAAACCTCCGCCGACGCGAACACCACCGCACTTCCCGGCGGACGCCTTCGCGCCGACATAGAACTCGTCGATGTCGGTTTCCGGTATGCCGGGGCCCACTCCGACGCCCTGAGTGAGGTAAATCTCACCATTCCCGCCGGGACCACCGTCGCCTTGGTCGGACGCACCGGCGCGGGCAAATCAACAGTGGTGAAACTGCTGGCCCGCTTCTACGATCCGACCTCCGGATCGGTGCGGGTCGGCGGCCACGATCTACGCGACTATCACCTCTCGGACTACCGCCACCGACTCGGCGTCGTACCGCAGGAAGCGCACCTGTTCACCGGAACCGTGGCGTCGAACATCGCCTACGGCAGACCCGATGCCAGCCGCACCGACATCGAGAACGCGGCACGCTCGGTGGGTGCTCTGAGCACCATCGCCGCACTTCGCGGCGGCATGCACCAACCCGTCGGTGAGCGCGGCCAAGGACTGTCCGCAGGCCAACGACAGCTGATCGCACTGGCCAGGGCCGAGCTGGTCGACCCCGACCTGCTGCTCCTCGACGAGGCCACCGCCACGCTCGATCCCGCGACCGAACGCACCGTGCTCGCAGCCGGCAGTGCCGTCGCGCGGACCCGCACGGCAGTGGTCGTCGCGCACCGCTTGGCCACCGCCGCGCGGGCAGATCTGATCGTGGTGGTCGACGGCGGCCGTATCGTGGAAGTAGGTCGACATTCGGAGCTACGCACGCAGGGCGGCTTCTACGCGCAGCTGTGGACTGCAGCCGAAACGAACCGAGGGAATAATTCGATAATCGAAGGTGTCATCGACAACGAGGTCGATGGTTACCGGTGAGTACATATCACAGCTACGTCCCGGACGCACGTGAGCTGGACCAACGGTCTAGCCTTGACACGTACGCGCGCTGAACGGGAACGAAGACAGAAACGAGGCGAACTACTGCCGTGAGCAGCAGCTCTACTACCCAATTCGGACAAAACCAATGGCTGGTCGACGAGATGTACCAGCGATTCAAGCAGGACCCTTCATCCGTCGACGCGAGCTGGCACGAGTTTCTGACCGGTTACGACCCCGAGGCAGCAACCGACGAGACCGCCGGATCCAACGGTGCTGCCGGTAACGGCGCAGCCTCGAACGGTAGCTCGACCAAGTCCGCGCCTCCCGCAGCACCAGCCAAGCCGGCCGCCTCTGCTCCCGACAAGACCGACGCGCCGAAGGCCGCAGCACCCAAGGCCGCTCCGAAAGCCGCCGCTCCCAAGGCCGAGGCCGCGAAGCCTGCCGCTGCTGCCAAGCCTGCCGAGAAGAAGGCAGCGCCGGCCAAGTCCGCTCCCGCGAAGCCCGCCGCAGCCGAGTTCGGTGAAGAGTCGAGCAAGATTCTGCGCGGCGCTGCTGCCGCGGTGGCGAAGAACATGTCCGCCTCGTTGCAGATTCCCACCGCGACCAGCGTGCGTGCGATTCCGGCCAAGCTCATGGTCGACAACCGCCTCGTCATCAACAACCATCTCGCTCGTACCCGCGGCGGCAAGATCTCGTTCACACACCTGCTCGGCTACGCCATCGTGCAGGCCGTCAAGGCGTTCCCGAACATGAACCGCCACTTCGCCGAGGTCGACGGCAAGCCGAACGCCGTCACTCCGGCCGCGATCAACCTCGGTCTCGCCATCGACCTGCCCGGCAAGGACGGCAACCGTTCCCTAGTCGTCGCTGCCATCAAGAACACGCAGGACTTCACGTTCACGCAGTTCTACAACGCGTACGAGGACATCGTGCGTCGCGCTCGCGACGGCAAGCTCACCGGTGAGGACTTCCAGGGCGTCACCATCTCGCTGACCAACCCCGGTGGAATCGGAACCGTGCACTCGGTGCCGCGTCTGATGAACGGCCAGGGAGCCATCATCGGTGCCGGTGCCATGGAGTACCCGGCAGAGTTCCAGGGAGCCAGCGACGAGCGTCTCGCCGAGTTCGGCGTCGGCAAGCTCATGACGCTGACCTCGACGTACGACCACCGCATCATTCAGGGTGCGGAGTCGGGTGACTTCCTCAAGACGATCCACAACCTGCTGATCAGCGACGAGTTCTACGACGAGCTGTTCCACTCGCTGAAGATCCCCTACGAGCCCATTCGCTGGCGCAAGGATCTGCCCGAGGGCACGGTCGACAAGAACACCCGCGTGCTCGAACTCATCGCGGCGTACCGCAACCGCGGTCACCTGATGGCCGACACCGACCCGTTGCAGTTCACCAAGGACAAGTTCCGGATGCATCCGGACCTCGACGTGATCAGCCACGACCTCACGCTGTGGGATCTCGACCGCGAATTCAAGGTCGGTGGATTCCACGGCAAGGACAAGATGAAGCTGCGGGACGTGCTCAGCGTTCTGCGCGACTCGTACTGCCGCCACGTGGGCGTCGAGTACACCCACATCCTCGAGACCGAGCAGGTCACCTGGCTGCAGGAACGCGTCGAGGCCAAGCACGTCAAACCGACTGTGGCGCAACAGAAGTACATCCTGAGCAAGCTCAACGCAGCCGAGGCGTTCGAGACGTTCCTGCAGACCAAGTACGTCGGGCAGAAGCGCTTCTCGCTCGAAGGTGCCGAGTCGGTCATCCCGATGATGGACTCCGTCATCGACCAGAGCGCCGAGTACGCCCTCGACGAGGTCGTCATCGGCATGCCGCACCGCGGTCGCCTCAACGTGCTCGCCAACATCGTCGGCAAGCCCTACTCGAAGATCTTCACCGAGTTCGAGGGCAACATGAACCCGGCTGCCGCACACGGCTCCGGCGACGTGAAGTACCACCTCGGTGCCGAGGGCACGTACATCCAGATGTTCGGTGACAACGACATCAAGGTCTCGCTCACCGCGAACCCGTCGCACCTCGAAGCCGTCGACCCGGTTCTCGAAGGCCTTGTCCGCGCCAAGCAGGACCTGCTGGACAAGGGCACCGGCCAGGGCGGTTACTCCGTTCTGCCGCTGATGCTGCACGGAGACGCGGCATTCGCAGGCCAGGGCGTCGTCGCCGAGACGCTGAACCTGTCCGATCTGCGGGGCTACCGCACCGGCGGCACCGTGCACATCGTCGTCAACAACCAGGTCGGCTTCACCACGTCACCGGAGTTCTCGCGTTCGTCCGAGTACTGCACCGATGTGGCGAAGATGATCGCCGCGCCGATCTTCCACGTCAACGGCGACGACCCCGAGGCCTGCGCCTGGGTGGCTCAGCTGGCGGTGGACTTCCGTCAGAAGTTCCACAAGGACGTCGTCATCGACATGATCTGCTACCGCCGTCGCGGCCACAACGAGGGCGACGATCCCTCGATGACGCAGCCGGCGATGTACGACGTGATCGACACCAAGCGCAGCGTCCGCAAGAGCTACACCGAATCGCTCATCGGCCGTGGAGACATCTCGCTCAAGGAAGCCGAGGATGCACTCCGCGACTACCAGGGCCAGCTCGAACGCGTCTTCAACGAGGTACGCGAACTCGAGAAGTACACCCCGGAGCCCAGCGAATCGGTCGAACTCGACCAGCAGTTGCCTGCCAAGCTCACCACGGCCGTCGACAAGGCAGTGCTGCACCGCATCGGCGATGCGCACCTCGACGTCCCCGACGGATTCAACGTCCACCCGCGCGTCAAGCCGGTGCTCGAGAAGCGTCGCGAGATGGCGCACGAGGGCAAGGTCGACTGGGCCTTCGGCGAGCTGCTGGCGCTCGGATCGCTGGTGGACGAGGGACGCAACATCCGCTTCTCCGGCCAGGACACCCGACGCGGCACGTTCACCCAGCGTCACTCGGTGATCATCGACCGCAAGACCGGTGCCGAGTACACCCCGCTGCAGAACATCGGCAGCGACAACCCCGGCAAGTTCATGGTCTACGACTCCGCCCTCAGCGAGTTCGCTGCAGTCGGCTTCGAGTACGGCTACTCCGTGGGCAACCCGGACGCGCTGGTGATGTGGGAAGCGCAGTTCGGCGACTTCGTCAACGGCGCGCAGTCCATCATCGACGAGTTCATCTCGTCCGGTGAGGCCAAGTGGGGTCAGCTCTCCGACGTCGTGCTGCTGCTGCCGCACGGCCACGAAGGCCAGGGTCCCGACCACACGTCCGGACGCATCGAACGCTTCCTGACGCTGTGCGCCGAGGGCTCGATGACCGTCGCACTCCCCTCGACCCCCGCGAACTACTTCCACCTGCTGCGCAGGCACGCGCGTGACGGCATCCGTCGCCCGCTGATCGTCTTCACCCCGAAGTCGATGCTGCGCAACAAGGCAGCGGTGAGCAACATCGAGGACTTCACCGACGGCAAGTTCCACTCGGTGTTCGACGAGCCCACCTACGACACCGGCACCGGTGACCGCAGCGCGGTCAAGCGAGTTCTGATGGTCAGCGGCAAGCTCTACTACGAGCTGCTCGCACGCAAGCAGAAGGACAACCGCGACGACGTCGCCATCGTCCGCATCGAGCAGCTCTACCCCGTGCCGGTCCGCCGCATCCGGGAAGCACTCGAAAGCTACCCGAACGCAACGGAATTCCGTTGGGTTCAGGAAGAGCCTGCGAACCAGGGTGCCTGGCCGTTCTTCGGTCTCGCGTTGCCCGAGCTCGTGCCCGAGAAGCTGGTCGGCATCAAGCGCATCTCGCGTCGCGCAATGTCCGCCCCGTCGTCGGGATCGAGCAAGGTGCACGCCGTCGAGCAACTCGAAATCATCGACGAGGCCTTCAACGCAGTCGGCGAAGGCTAGAAAATTCGACAACAACAGCGGCCCACTTCCTCGGAAGTGGGCCGCTGTTGTCGTTTCGGGGCTCCCCGCTCCGCGTCAATGGACCATCACATGCGTCTGAGCAGTGCAACGGTCCATCCACGCAGCGTTGGGGGCTGAGTGAATGGACCGCTGCATACGTCTGGGAAGTGCAAGGGTCCATTGACGCGTGCGGGGCGGGGCGACGGGGCGGGCGGGCGTCGGTCGGCGTCGGCGTCGGCGTCGGGGCGGGGCGACGGGCGGGGCCACCAGCTGGATCAATGCGAGATTCAGTCGGTCAGACTGCAACAAAGGGACATTGATCCCAACCGGGGCGGGCGTCGGTCAGGCTGAGGCGTCGGCGTCGGTTCCCAGGAGTGCGGTGATCATTCCTGGTGCCAGTGCGACCGCGGGCAGAGCGTTGACGTTGAGGTCGATCAGTTCGTCGCGGCTCAGTTCGGGCGCGGTGAGCCAGTTGATCGTCGTTTCCTCGACGAAGGCGATCCAGCCGCGGACGGCCAGCACGATGGTGGGGGTGACCTCGATGTCGAGTCCCCCGAGTTGCGCGACGGTTCGCTCGGCCATGGCGGAGCGGGTGTCCTCGAACACCGCGCGCATCTGCGGATCACCACTGGGAGTGCCGCGCAGGAGCGAGACGTACATCTGCCGCTTGTCGGTGACGTAATCGACGTAGTTCGCGATGGAGTCGCGCAAAATCTCGTACGGTGGCAACGACGGATCGGGTGCGGTGCGCTCGAGCATGACGCGCGAGGATTCACGCACGATTTCGAGGTGGAACTCCTGCTTGGAGGCGAAGTAGTGGAACAGAAGACCGCGGGAGACGCCTGCTTGGTCTGCGATGTCCTCGACGGAGATCTGTTCGAGGGGGCGGTCGGCGAGCATTTCGGTGCCGAGCTCGATCAGTTGCGCTCGTCGTTGCTGCGGACTGAGTCTGGTCCTCTTCGTGGTCGATGTGCCGGGGCTGTTCACGAACGCCATGCAACCACCCTACTGAATGTTAGTCAATAACTATTGACTCACACTCAATAAGCTTCTACGCTCCCCTACATGAGTCTTCCCGTAACAGATACTTCGGACCGTGCAACGACGCCGCGTCACGTCGATACGCTGATCATCGGCAGCGGATTCGCCGGCCTCGGTGCCGCGATCAAGCTGACGAAGGCAGGCAAGAAGGACTTCGTCGTAATCGAACGCGGCCACGATGTGGGTGGCACCTGGCGCGACAACACCTACCCCGGTGCCGCCTGCGACGTGCCGTCGCACCTGTACTCCTACTCGTTCGCGTTGAACCCGAACTGGACGCGTTCGTTCTCCACGCAGCCCGAGATCCAGAAGTACATCGCCGGGGTGGCGCGCAAGTACGGCGTGATGGACAAGCACGTGTTCGGCACGGATGTGACCTCGGCCCGCTGGAACGCCGAGTCCAACCGCTGGGACGTCGAGACCACCACGGGCAACTACACCGCGAAGATCGTCGTCTCCGCCGTCGGCGCGCTGTGTGAGCCGAACCTGCCCGACATCAAGGGAATTCACGACTTCAAGGGCGACGTCTTTCATTCGGCCCAGTGGAATCACGACGTCTCGCTCGCCGGCAAGCGCGTCGCCGTCATCGGTACCGGTGCGTCGGCGATCCAGATCGTGCCCGCCATCGCAGATCAGGTGAAGCACCTCGACGTGTACCAGCGCACCGCGCCGTGGATTCTTCCCCGCGCGGACCGCCCGTACACCAAGCTCGAGCGCTTCGCCTTCAAGCACGTTCCCGGATTCCAGCGTCTCTCCCGCACCGGCATCTACGCGATGCGCGAGACGCAGGTCGTCGGACTTGCGAAGGCTCCGGCCTTCATGAAGCCGCTGCAGTGGGCGTCGGAGAACCACCTGCGCACGCAGATCAAGGACAAGGCCCTGCGCGCGAAGGTCACGCCGAACTTCCGTATCGGCTGCAAGCGCATGCTGATCTCGAACGCGTACTACCCCGCGCTCGCCAAGAGCCACGTCGATCTCGTCACCGACGGTATCGCCGAGGTCCGCGAGGGCTCCATCGTCACCAAGGACGGCACCGAGCGCCCCATCGACGCGCTCGTCGTCGCCACCGGCTTCCACGTCACCGACTCCCCCGCGTACCACGGCATCACCGGCAAGGACGGCCGCACACTGGCCGAAACCTTCGAGGACGGCGGTCAGCAGGGCTACAAGGGCGCGGCGGTCGCGAACTTCCCCAACATGTTCTTCCTGGTGGGCCCCAACACCGGCCTGGGCCACACGTCGATGGTGTTCATGATCGAGTCGCAGATCAACTACCTGGTCGACGCGTTGAACACCATCGACAAGCACGACATCGGCACCATCGAGGTGCGCAAGGACGTGCAGGACGAGTACAACGTGACGCTGCAGGACCAACTCTCCAAGAGTGTCTGGATGAACGGCGGATGCGCCAGCTGGTACCTCGACAAGCACGGCAACAACACGACGCTGTGGCCGGGCTTCACCTTCGAGTTCCGCAGAATCACCAGGAACTTCGATCTCGATGCGTACCGTAGCGTCGCTACCGCAGACCTGCCCTCCGGATCGTCGGCGACCAACTCCGCCGGCAACAACACAGACAAGGTGTCCGCACGATGAGCACATTCACAGGCAAGGTGGCCGTCGTCACCGGCGCGGGCTCGGGAATCGGCCGCGCCCTGGCCCTAGAGCTGGCCGGCCGCGGAGCGAAGTTGGCATTGTCCGACGTCGACACCGCCGGACTCGACGAAACCGTTCGACGAGTCGAGGCGTTGGGTGCCGAGGTCAAGTCGGACTTCTTGGATGTGTCCCAGCGCGAGACCGTGCTGGATTACGCCGAGGCCGTCGTCGCGCACTTCGGCAAGGTCAACCAGATCTACAACAACGCAGGCATCGCGTACCACGGCGACGTCGACAAGTCCTCGTTCAAGGACATCGAGCGCATCGTCGACGTCGATTTCTGGGGAGTCGTCAACGGCACCAAGGCATTTCTGCCGCACATCCAGGCCTCCGGCGACGGCCACATCATCAATATCTCCAGCCTCTTCGGCCTGCTCGCCATGCCGTCGCAGTCCGCGTACAACGCCGCGAAGTTCGCCGTCCGCGGGTTCAGTGAATCGCTGCGGATGGAGATGTTGATCTCCAAGGCACCGGTGAAGGTGACCGTGGTGCACCCCGGTGGCATCAAGACCGCCATCGCCCGCAACGCGACCGTCGCCGAGAACTTCGATCAGGCCGACGTGGCCAAGTTCTTCGACAGCAAGCTCGCCAAGACCACCCCGATCGACGCTGCCAAGACCATTCTCAAGGGCGTCGAGAAGGGCAAGGGCCGGGTGCTCATCGGATCCGACGCCATCGCCCTCGATCTGTTGCAGCGCATCACCGGCTCGCGCTACCAAGGCCTGATCGCCGCGGTGTCCAAGCGCGCGCTTCCCCGAACGAAGAAGTAGGCGAGCCCGTGAAGTCCTTCTACGTTCCCCTGCCGATCGTCGCGGCAGCACTCAAGCCTTTCTATCGCCTGGCGCTGAATCCGCGTCTGTCGTTCCGAGCCCAGCGGGCCCTGCTCGAGGCGGCGGCTCCGGCGCAGACTCTTCCGCACGGAACCGTCGCGCAGAAGTTGACACTCGCCGGACGGCGAGCGGAGCGCATCACCGTCGGGGCAACCGAACGCGACACCGCGATTCTGTACCTGCACGGCGGCGCGTACACGATCGGTTCGATCAACACGCACCGGTCGTTGGCAGCGCATCTGGCGCGGGAATCGGCCAGCGCCGTCTACGTGCTCGATTACCGGTTGGCCCCGGAGAACCCGTACCCGGCCGGTCTGGACGACGCTGTCGCGGCCTTCCGCGAGCTGGTCCGTGTTCACGGATTCACCGCGGACCGCATCGCCATCGCAGGCGATTCCGCCGGTGGAGGTCTGACGGTTGCCACCGCCAGGCGTCTGGTGGACGACGGCACCAGCCCGGCCGCCCTCGGCCTGATCTCGCCCTGGGTCGATCCCGGTGCACGCGACGCAGCCAAGGACCGCGATCTCGTCGTCAACACCGGCTGGTCCTACAGCTCGGCCGACGCCTATCTGGGCGCGGGCGATCCGCTCGACCAAGGCTTCGCACCGCTGCTGGGCAACCTCGACGGGCTGCCTCCGATCGTCATGCACGTCGGCACCGACGAGGTGCTGTACGCGCAGATCACCGCCTTCGCGGACAAGCTGCGTCTGTCGGGCGTGGAGCTCGAGCATGTCGAGTACAAGAAGCTCTGGCACGTGGCCCATCTACAGGCGTCGATCCTGCGGGAGGCGGCTCAGGCCGTCCATCACATGGGCTCGTACCTGGGCCGCAAGGTCAGGGCAACGCAGACCGGCACAGTGTCACAGGTTGCGCTCACCGAGCCAGCGGCCGGCGACCTCGCCTGACGGAACGCCGTTGCGGACCTCGCCGATCATGTCGGCGAGGTCCGCAGTCGTCAGCTCCCCCGCCACCACCGAGAACGACCTCAGAGCACTCTCGCTGAGCACTCCGTCGACGTAGAGCGGAACCACGTTCTGCGCGGGATACACATGATCGTCGTCGGGCAGCGTGGTCAGATCCTTCGCCAACGGGCCGAACGAGGCGGTGCGAATCGCCAGTGCATCGACCTCCCCGGCGTTCAACCCGTCCACGGCGGACTGCCCATCGGCATACGGAGTGAAATCGGTGAACGACGCCCCCGTGAACGTGGGGCTCTTCGTGCCTTGCGCAAGGACGTCCATCGGATCGACCTGATCGTCCACGATTCCCACGGTCTTTTCCCCACGCCCCAGGAAGTCGGTCACCGTCTCGTCGCCCGATTCACTGTCCGACGCCACCGCAATGGCAAGTCGATCCTCGGCGGTGGCGTAATCCCCCACCGACAACCCGGCCGGCAGTGATCGGTTCAGTTCGGTGTACACGTCCTCGGCCTCGGTTGCCGCAGACAGAGTGTCGAAGGTGCGCAGCAGCTCTCCGGTGAGTTCGGGAACCATCGTCACCTCCCCGCGGTCCAGCGCCGCGAGGTAGTCGGCCCGGTCTCCCAGGTCTTCCTTCACCTCGACGTTCGCTCCCGTCGATCGCAGTCCACCGGCGTAGATCTGCGCGAGCAGACGCGACAGATCCGAGCTGCCTGCTCCGACGACGACGGCCGCGCCGGCAGGGTCGGTCGACGCACCCGCACTGCAACCGCCGACCAGTCCGGCGATCGACATCACCAGGGCTGCTGCCAGAACCGACGATCGCACTGTCATTTTCTCCTGTTCACTGCCCGGGTGGTTTACCGATCTCGGCCGCGGGGCACTAGTGCGAACGAGACGGTAGTCGAACCAACCTTATGGGCACGCTGAATTCGACTACCATCCCGAGCAGCCCGAGTCCTGGTTTCGACGATGCCCCCGCAGCCCGGTGGCGGCGATCGGAGATGGGTAGGACTGTGCCCGAACCGATGGAAGGACACCATGACCACCTCCCGAATCACGCGCGCGTTCTCCGCTCCGAGGGCAGTGGCCGCCGTAGCCGCACTCGCCCTCTCGGTCACCGCTCTGACCGCCTGCGGCGGAAATTCGGATCCACTGTCCAGCGGTGGCGGCGAGAGCAACAGCGACACCAACTCGATCATCATCGGCTCGGCCAACTTCCCCGAGTCCGAGACCGTGGCGAACATCTACGCCGAGGCTCTGCGCGCCAACGGTTTCGAGGTGAGCACCAAGCTCAACATCGGCAGCCGTGAGGCCTACATTCCGGCAGTGCGAGACGGGTCGATCGACCTGATCCCCGACTACACCGGCAACCTGCTGCAGTACTTGGACGAATCCGCGACCGCCACGTCCTCCGAGGACGTCCTGGCCGCACTGCCCGCGGCTCTGGGCGACGACCTCACCGTGACAGCGCAGGCACCGGGCGAGGACAAGGACGCCGTCGTCGTCACGCGCCAGACCGCCACCGAGCGCAACCTCACCACCATCGGCGACCTCGCCCCGTTCTCCTCCGAGGTGACCTTCGCCGGTACCCCGGAATTCCAGGAACGCGTCGGCGGCCTGCCCGGTCTGCGAGACAAGTACGGTCTGGACATCTCGCCCGGCAACTACATCCCGATCTCCGACGGCGGCGGCCCGGCGACGGTCGAGGCCCTCGTCTCCGGACAGGTCGTCGCAGCGGACATCTTCACCACCGCGCCCTCGATCGCACAGAACGATCTGGTCGTCCTCGAGGATCCGGAGAACAACTTCGCTGCCCAGAACATCATTCCGGTGCTGCGTACGGCCAAGCAGTCCGACAAGCTCACTCAGGTGCTCGACAACGTGTCGGCGCAGATCACCACCGAGGAGCTCATTGCGCTGAACACGCGAGTGTCCGGTGACGAGAAGGTCGAGCCCGCGGCAGCAGCAGCGGATTGGGTCCAGGACAAGGGTCTGGATCAGCCGGTCAGCTGATGATCACCTTCGAGAGCATCAACAAGACGTATCCGGACGGCACCACGGCCGTCGACTCGCTGGACCTGGTGATCGAGCCACACTCGTTCACCGTGTTCGTGGGGCCGTCCGGCTGCGGCAAGACCACCTCGATGCGGATGATCAATCGCATGATCACGCCCACCTCGGGCGTCATCACCGTCGACGGGCGCAACATCGCCGACATCGACGCGGTGAAGCTGCGCCGCGGCATCGGCTACGTCATCCAGAGTGCCGGGTTGCTGCCGCACCGCACCGTCGTCGACAACGTCGCCACGGTGCCTGTACTCAACGGCGAATCGCGTCGCGCAGCACGCACAGCCGCGCTCGACGTTCTCGAGCGCGTCGGCCTGGACCCGGCATTCGCCTCGCGCTACCCGGCGCAACTGTCCGGCGGGCAGCAACAGCGTGTGGGCGTCGCCCGGGCGCTTGCCGCAGACCCGCCGATCCTGCTGATGGACGAGCCCTTCAGCGCGGTCGACCCGGTGGTTCGGGAAGAACTGCAGATCGAGATGCTGCGACTGCAGGCCGATCTGAAGAAGACGATCGTGTTCGTCACCCACGACATCGACGAGGCCGTACGGCTCGGTGATCGCATCGCCGTGTTCGGACCCCAGGGCCGATTGCAGCAGTACGACAAGCCGGAGACCGTACTCGCCTCACCGGCAACGTCTTTCGTGGCGTCGTTCGTCGGTCGCGATCGTGGCTACCGCGGCCTGTCGTTTCGGTCGGCACAGTCGGTGACCATGCACCCCATCCATACGGCGACGCAGGACGAGATCCACGGTCTGAGGCTGGACCAGGGGCAGTGGGTCCTCGTCGTCGATGGGCAGCGCCGTCCACTCGGATGGATCGACGCGACCGGAGTCGAGAAGGTGCGCGAAGGCCGGAGCATCGACGAGAGCACGGCGGCGGGCGGCTCCCTGTTCCTCGAGGGCGGCGATCTGCGTCAGGCACTCGACTCGGCGATCTCCTCGCCGTCGGGAATCGGTGTCGCGGTCGATGCATCTGGGGCGGCCGTGGGTAGCGTCGACGGGGCGGAGATACTCGAAAACCTTGCCGCACAACGCAACTCGGAGGACTCCGAACGCAACCGGCACCACTTCCTCGCTACCGGGGACAACGAACAGTGACCTGGCTGCTGGACAACTTCGATGTGGTTCTCGGCTACACGAAGACGCACCTGTATCTCTCGCTCGTCCCGCTGCTCATCGGACTGTTGATCGCCATCCCGTTGGGTACCGTCATTCGCAACACCCGTTGGGTTCGCCGAATCACGCTGACGGTGGCCAGTATTGCGTTCACGCTTCCGTCGCTGGCCTTGTTCGTCACCATCCCCGCGATCGTCGGTCTTCCCGTTCTCGATCCGTTGAACGTGGTGATCGCGCTGGCGGTGTACTCGACCGCGCTGCTCGTGCGCGCAGTACCCGAGGCACTCGATTCGGTGCCGTTCGCCGTGGTCGATTCCGCCGAGGCGATGGGCTACTCGACACTGCGGAGAGCAGTGACCGTCGAACTGCCACTGGCACTTCCGGTACTCATCGCCAACATCAGGGTCGTCGCGGTCACGAACATCTCGTTGGTCTCGGTGGGCTCGGTGATCGGCATCGGCGGCCTCGGCCAGCTGTTCACCCAGGGCTACCAGCGTGACTATCCCGATCAAATTTTCGCGGGCATCATCTCGATCGTGTTCCTAGCGTTGATCTTCGACGCGGCCCTGTACCTGCTGGGGCGTCGACTCACCCCATGGACGCGGCTGAGCACAGGCTCGTCGAAGAAGAAGGCACGCGCATGAATCTCTTCTCCGAGGCGTTCTCGTACATTCTCGACGGCGGAAATTGGGCCGGTCCCACGGGAATCGGCGCACGGCTGATCGAACACATGTGGTACAGCCTGTTGGCAGTGTTGCTCTCGGCTGCCGTCGCGGTTCCGGTCGGACTGCTCATCGGTCACCTGCGCCGCGGTGAAGCCGTCATCGTCGGGCTCGTCAACGCATTGCGGTCGCTGCCGACCCTCGGCATTCTCGTCTTTCTGGTTCTGGTGATCGGGTTGGGCCTGATCCCGCCGATCATCGCGCTGGTACTGCTGGGCATTCCTCCGCTGTTGGCCGGCACGTACTCCGGCATCGCGAACGTCGACGCCAACGTCGTCGACGCCGCCCGCGCGATGGGGATGACCGAAACCCAAGTGCTGTTTCGCGTCGAGATCCCCAACGCTCTGCCCCTGATCCTCGGCGGGTTGCGCAACACCACACTGCAGATCATCGCCACCGCGACCATCGCGGCCTACGTCAACCTCGGCGGGCTCGGCCGCTACATCTTCGACGGGCTCGCGCTCTACGACTACGGCCGCGTTCTGGTCGGCGCGATCCTGGTGGCGCTGCTGACCCTGATCGTCGACGGTCTGCTCGCCCTCGCGGTGTGGACGTCCGTCCCGGGAACCGGTCGCCTACGGCGGATGCCGACCGGACTCGCGAAGGTCTGACTCGTCCCACGACGAAAGACACCGGCGAACCGCAGGCCCGGGTGGGGGCCGGGTTCGCCGGTGTTTTCTTTCCGTTTTCCTACGCGACGCCCTCGGCTCGCGCTGCTGCCGCAACTGCGTCCGCAACGGCCGGGGCGACACGAGGATCGAGTGGGCTGGGCACGATTTTGTCCGCAGCCAACTCGTCGCCGAGAACCGAGAGGATTGCCTCGGCAGCGGCGAGCTTCATGCCTTCGGTGATGCGGCGGGCACCTGCGTCGAGCGCGCCCTTGAACACACCGGGGAAGGCGAGAACATTGTTGATCTGGTTCGGGAAGTCGCTGCGTCCGGTTGCCACGATGGCGGCGTACTTCCTCGCCACCTCCGGATGGATCTCCGGATCCGGGTTGGACAGCGCGAACACGATGGAGTCCGGGGCCATCGAGGCTATGTAGCTCTCGTCGACCTTGCCCGCGGACAGACCGAGGAACACGTCGGCTCCGGCCAGGGCGTCGACCGCTCCGCCGGCCAGTGCACGGGGGTTGGTGCGCGCAGCGAGGTCGGCCTTGACGCTGGTGAGATCCTGGCGATCGGAAGAGACGATCCCCCGCGAGTCCAGCACCACCACGTCCCGGATGCCGGCCAGGAGGAGCATGTTGGCGCACGCCACACCTGCTGCCCCGGCTCCGGAGATGACGACCTTCAGTTCGGAGGTGCTCCGGCCCTGCACCTTCGCAGCCCCGTTGAGCGCGGCGAGGACGACGATGGCGGTGCCGTGTTGGTCGTCGTGCATCACCGGGCATTCGAGCGCCTCGATGACGCGGCGTTCGATCTCGAAGCAGCGCGGTGCCGAGATGTCTTCGAGGTTGACGGCACCGAAGCTGTGCCGCATCCGCACGATGGTCTCGACGATCTCGTCGACGTCGTTGGTGTCGAGCACGATCGGGATGGAGTCGAGACCCGCGAACTTCTTGAACAGTGCGGCCTTGCCTTCCATCACCGGCAACGACGCGCGGGGACCGATATCGCCCAGGCCGAGCACTGCGGAACCGTCGGAGATGACGGCGACGAGGCGATCGGTCCAGGTGTATCGCTTGGCCAGCGCGGGTTCGGCGGCGATGGCGCGGCTGACCTGGGCCACTCCGGGAGTGTAGGCGATCGAGAGATCGCGCTGGGTCTCGAGCGGCGCTGCCAACTCGACCGACAGCTTCCCGCCGAGGTGCCCGGCGAAGATCTCCTCGTCGGTGATTCCGGCGGGAAGGGCCGGCGTTGTGGGTGTTGCTGCGGTGTCTTCGACTGCCGTCACGGTGAAAGCTCCTCGCACTGTCGACCTCGACCGGCGAGGCGACGAAATGTCAACGAAGTGAGTGGTGGAGATGAGGGCCGTCGGAGTGCGCCAGTGCTGGCTGCAAACTGCCGAGAGCGTGTCTCGCATGTGAGGCGGGTGCGCCTGCACGATCAGCGATGGGCTGTAGCCCTGTCGGTGCCCCAGTGTGCCACATCGCCACCCCACCTGACCACAGAGTCAGAACGGACGCTCACTGCCACCACTGTGTCCACAGGACGAGGCCGGTGGCGACGAAGACCACGATCGCCCCGAGAACGGCCGAGAATCCGCGACGGTGATCGGTGACGCGCTGCGCGAACACGGCAACGATCGCGGCGACGATGTGTGCGGCGACCGAGAGACCACCAGGACCGGGGAATCCGCGGGAGTGCCCCAGATACTGCGTGACGGCGACGCCGATGGCGAGCACCACCAGTCCTGCGGTGACGACGCCGCTGAGCCCGCGCAGGAATCGGAGCCCGAACGATCCCCCGGTCATCCGCCGGCCACGAATCCGCGAACAGAATCCGCGATCAGCTGCACCGCGATGGCGGCGAGCAACAGGCCGGCGATGCGGGCCAACAGCGAGATGCCGCCTTCTCCGAGGAGCCGGATCAGCGCCGTCGAGAATCGCAGCACCAGGAAGAACAGCACGTGAATGGTGATGATGCCCAACGCAATTGCCAGGAACGAACCGACGTCACCGTCGGCCTGGCTGACGTAGACGATCACCGCGGCAATGGCACCGGGGCCGGCCATGAGCGGAGTCCCGAGCGGCACGAGCGCGACGTTGACGTCCTCCGCGGCGGTGTCTCCGCCCGCGCCCTTTCCGGTGAGCAGTGACAACGCGATGAGCAGCAGCAACAACCCACCTGCGCCCTGCAGTGCCGGAATGCCGATGTGCAGGTAGCTCAGGATCGCCTGGCCGCCGATCGCGAACACCGAGATGACGGTCAGTGAGACGGCGGGTGCCTGCCACGCGGCCTTGTTGCGTTCTTCTTTGCTCTTGCGGCCCACCAGCGACAGGAACACCGGGATCGCGCCCGGTGGGTCCATGATGACGAACAGGGTGATGAGCACCGTCAGGTAGAGCGTCACGTCGAATGTCATGGGCGTGCCGCCGCTACGAGACGGTCGTATTGCTCTGGGGCCGTAGTGTATTCGCCCAATTTCACCGTCTTGTTGGTGCCGTGGTAGTCCGAGGATCCGGTGACGATCAGGTCCAGTTCGGCAGCGAGATCGGCCATCACCGCGGTGTCCTGCGGCGAGTGGTCCATGTGATGCACTTCCACTCCCCCGAGACCGCGCGCTGCGAGTTCGCGAATGTGATCGAGGTCGAGGATGCGACCGCGGGCACGAGCTCTGGCGTGCGCGAGCACACTGACACCGCCTGCCGCGGCGATCATGTCCACCGCGACCTCGAGGGGAGTGTCGACCTTCTCGACGTAGTACTTGCCGCTCGTCGCCAACGGACCGGCGAACGCGGCGTCCATGTTCGGAACGTAACCGGCATCGATCAGCGCGCGGCCCAGGTGCGGTCGTCCGGCTGCCGCTCCGGCCGAGGCCAGCACCGCGTCGGGATCGATGGGCAGACCGTCCGCCGCCATCTTCTCGGCGATGGCACGCAATCGAGTGACCCGCTCGCCGCGCAACCGTGCGCGCTCTCCCGCGAACGCCTCGTTCGCGGGGTCGAACAGATACGCGAGCAGATGCACAGGAACCGGCTCGCCGTCCTCGCCTCGCCCGGTGCAGGAGAGTTCCATGCCGCGCACGAGCGTGAGGCCGGACGGCAGTGCGGCGGCCGCTTCGTCCCACCCCGAGGTGGTGTCGTGATCGGTCAGAGCCACCACCGACAGTCCCGCCTCGGCTGCGGCGCGGACCAGCTCGGCCGGGCTGTCGGTCCCGTCGGACGCCGTCGAGTGGGTGTGGAGATCGATGAGCACCTGCACAGTGTTCCAGGCCCACTCTCTCGTCGTTTTGCTGGCGTACGATTGCCCGCCATGCCGTCCCTTCCACCACGCCCGTCGCTGCCGTCGCTGCATCGACGTTCGGCCAAGGCCGGTCCCGAGCCGATACCGCGCATTCCGGTGCCCACGGCCCGGGCGATCGTCGACTGCGCGGTCTACGTCGACGGGACTCGACTGCCCGGGAGATTCACGCACACCTCGGCCATCGCGGAGGTCCGTGCCCGCGGCGAGGGATTCGTGTGGGTCGGTCTGCATGCACCCGACGAACACCAGATGAGCGCGATCGCCCAGTGTTACGGCCTGCACGAGCTGATGGTCGAGGACACCGTGCACGCCCATCAGCGGCCCAAGCTCGAGCGCTACGACGACGTCGCATTTCTGGTGCTGCGCACGGTGAAGTACGTCGAACACGAGTCGGTGACGACCGCAAACGAGATCGTCGAGAGCGGCGAGATCATGGTGATGGTCGGCCGCGACTTCGTCATCACCGTTCGGCACGGGGAGCATTCGGGGTTGGCCGGCGTGCGTCAGCGCCTCGAAGCGAACCCGGAACAGCTCGCGCTCGGTCCGTCGGCGGTACTGCACGCGGTGGCCGACCACGTCGTCGACGAGTACCTCGCGGTGACCGACTCGATCGAGCGAGACGTCGACGGCATGGAAGAGGAAGTCTTCTCGCCGCACCACCACGTGCCCATCGAGAACATCTACCTCCTCAAGCGGGAGGTCGTCGAGCTGCGCCGGTCGGTGACACCGCTGTCCACGCCGTTGGCGCGTCTAGTGCAGGAGCCGAGCGTCCCCAAGGCGGTGCGACGCTACCTGCGCGACGTGCAGGACCATCAGACGACCGTCGCCGAACGTATCTCCGAGTACGACGAGGTGCTCAGCTCACTGGTCGACGCCGCGCTGGCGCGAGTGACGATGCAGCAGAACCTGGACATGCGCAAGATCTCGTCGTGGGTGGCGATCGCCGCTGTGCCGACGATGGTCGCGGGCATCTACGGGATGAATTTCGACAACATGCCCGAGTTGCACTGGACGTACGGCTATCACCTGATGGTCGCGGTCGTGTTGTGCGTGTGTATCGGACTGTGGCGGACGTTCCACAAGAACGACTGGCTCTAGCGACACTTCGGCGATTGGACAACGTCCAACAGAGTCCGCCGGTCGTTGGTGATTACCCCGACCCCTTCCGGGTCACGATCCCGTCGGTCCTGACCGGATGAGACTGCAGAAGCCCTGCATCCTCGTCCGGAAGGGATCGATGAGAATCCGTTCACTGGTATTGGCCGTCGCGATCATGACCGTCTGCGCGCCGGGTACAGCTCATGCCGGGTCGAACCCCGATCTCGGTCCCGTGCTCACCGTCGCTCCGGCCGCCCTCGACCAGGCCCTCACGTGCACCACCGATCTGCACGACGCCACCCGCGATCCGGTCCTGCTCACCCCGGCCTTCGCCACCGATCAGCAATCGTTCGGTTGGAACTATCTGCAGTCACTGCCCGCCGCTGGGATACCGGTGTGCAGCCTCTCGCTTCCCGACGAGGGCTACGGAGACCTGCAGGTCGCCGCCCAGTACGTGGTGTACGCGGTCCGCACCATGGCAGCCGACAGCGGTCGCCAGGTCGTCCTGATGGGTCACCAGCACGGTCCACTCGACGAGCTGTGGGCATTGAAATTCTGGCCGGATCTGCCTGCGCTGGTATCGGATTTCATCTCGCTCGCCACCCCGTACAACGGCACCGACTCGGCGCGCTCGGGATGCGACGACTCGCAGGAGTGCCCGCCGGCGAACTGGCAGATCGCCACCGGATCGAAGTTCCTCACCGCGCTGGCGGCGCGTCCGTTGCCCGCGGGGCCCAGTTACACCTCGATCTACACGACATTCGACCAATTGATCTATCCGCAACCACACGCCAGCACCCTCGCCGGGGCCGCGAACATCGCCGTCCAGGACATCTGCCCGCTCCGGCCCGTCGAACACTTCAACATCATCGGCGACAACGTCGCCTTCAATCTCGTCCTCGACGCGCTCGAACACGACGGACCTGCTGTGCGCGAACGCATTTCGGACGACCTGTGTTTCACCACCACGATGCCGAACCTGCGTTACGACGCGGATGCCGCGATCACCGGACTGAAGTACCTGGTCGAGGTGCCTCTGCACCTCATCTTCGATTCCGTCACTGCCGAACCGGAATTGGCGTCCTACGCGCGATGACTTCTCGTCAGAGACTGGCCGCAGATCGATTCGGATCGCGCACGTCGATCCCTGCCTCGGTCCAGGCCTCCCGCAGAGCCGCGGCACCGCGGAGCCGCACCCACGCGGCCTCGGTGCCGGTCAACGGTACGGCGGCCAGAAAGCGAACCGGGTCGTAGGGCTCGGGCAGCGTCAGATCGGCGATATCGCTCTCGCCCAGCAGCACCGCGGTGAACGGCGCGTTGGTCCACAGCGGCTCGCCCAGGTCGAGCAGCGCGTCCTCGACGAGCACGACGCCCTCCACCGCGGGAGAGGCAGCGAGCACGGCCAGGGACTTGTGCACGCCCGACGCCACGCCTGCCCCACCGCGCAGAGTCAGCACCAGTTCGGCTCGGGGGCCGCGCGAGGGATCGGCGACGAGTTCGTTGGGGTCGGCCATGGGGTGACGAGAACAGCCGAGACTGACGTACCGGACCACGTCGGAATCCGCGCCGAATCTCAGCACGTCCAGTGACTCGAGGCCGAGGAACGTCACCGACGCCGACGACGGATTCTCGTCGCCGATCTCGGTCACCAGATGTGCGCGTACCGCTTCGATGACACTGTCGCTCACCTGACCCATCCAACACCACCGATGCCCGAGAAGTCCGTTCGGAGGTACCACCGCACCGGAGGTGGGTACCGTCGTACCCGTGGTCTCCGTTCTCGCAGTTGCCGACGAAACGATCGAATCCCTGTGGAGTCCGCAGGTGAAGTCGCTCGGAGTCGACCTGATTCTCGGCGCGGGCGACCTCCCGTTCGATTACCTCGAGTACCTCACCGACGCGCTGAACGCACCGTGTGTGTTCGTGCCGGGCAATCACGACGCGGACCTCACCGGATACTCGGCCGGGCGCGCCGGGTGGATGCGTGCCGGGCTGCCCGCCACCTGGCCGGGACCGGTCGGTGCCGTCAACGTCGATCGTCGCATCGTGTCGGCGGCAGGCCTGCGGATCGCCGGTCTCGGCGGGTCCATCCGCTACAACGGTGGGCCCAATCAGTGGACCCAACGGCAGCAGCGACGTCGATCACGAACCCTGACCCGGACGTTCGCGTGGCATCGCAACGTGCGCAAGGACCTCCGGCCCGTCGACATTCTGCTCACCCACAGTCCTCCGCTCGGCGTCGGCGACGACACCGACCCGGCGCACATCGGTTTCGACTGTCTGGACGAGGTGACGCGTCGACTCTCCCCACAGTTGTTGTTGCACGGCCACATTCATCCGCACGGTCACACCCCGGACGATCTGACCCTGCACGGCGCGGCGGTGATCAACACCGTCGGATACACCCTCCTCGAGATCGAACCGGGCGGCGAGAGACCGGATTTCGAGACACCCAAGATCGTGAGGCGCAGACATGGCACGTGACACCGGATTTCCGGCCGCCGATGCGGAGAACGACTTCACCCGCCAACGCCGCCGCGCCGACGTCGCACGTCTGGTCGGGTGGCTGCGTCGTCAACCCGACGACGTCAACACCATCCTGCCGTTCGACGAGGTGGTCGCCGCCCTCGGCAAGGTGGGCGAGCGTCACCTCGGCCTGCAGGTCATCCGCGTCGAGACCATCGTCGGCAGTGTCGATCGCACGCGCGATTTCGATCGATTCTTTCGGCCGACGTCGGCGCGCATCCGCGAACGCTGGCAGCGACTCGCGGCTGCTCAGCGCCGCGGCGAGGCGATGCCGCCCATCCAGGTGTACCGCATCGGTGGCATGCACTTCGTCGTCGACGGGCACCATCGAGTCTCCATCGCCTTCGCGATGCACCGGACGTCGATCGACGCCGTGGTCACCGAGATCATCACGCGCATCTCCCCCGAAGGCATCACCCGACGTGGCGATCTGCTCATCAAGGATCACCGGCGCATCTTCCTCAGTCGTGTCCCGTTGGTGGGCAAGGCACGCGAGGCCGTTCAGGTGACCGATCCGTTCGATTACGCCCAGCTGAGCGAATCGGTGGAGGCATGGGGCTTCCGGTTGATGCAGGAGGTCGGTGAATTCGTCGACCGCGGTACCGTCGCGCGGCGCTGGTTCGGAGAGGAATACCTCCCGGTGGTGCGCATGGTGCGCGCAGCAGAGATCCTCGAGGACCGCACCGACGCCGAGGCTTACCTCTGGATGAGCCGGGAGCGTTACCGCCTGGTGCGCGAGCACGTGTGGAACGACGAGATCGTCAGCGAACTGCGACAGAAGGCGCTGGGCAAGCCCACTCGCCCGCAGTGACACGGTGCCGTCGTCGGGGCCCGCTTCCCTCGTTCGGCAATATCTGATAATCACTTAGATGCATTCAACAATTTATTTGCGTCGGTTCTAGTGCATTTTCGACAGGTAACGAGGTAGTTCTTCCATGTCCACCCGCCGCATACTGCTGCCCGGACTCTGTTTCATTGTCATGACTCTCGCCGTTCTGCAGACGATGGTCGTCCCCATCGTCGGAACCATCGGCACCCAACTCGGCGTCAGCACCACGGCCGCCGGTTGGGTACTGACGGGCAACCTCCTCGCAGCGGTCATTGCCACCCCCGTCATCGGACGACTCGCCGACCTGCACGGCAAGCGGCCGGTTCTCATCGGTGTACTCACCGTCGTCCTCGCCGGGTCCTTGCTCGCAGCCCTGACGCACTCGCTGCTCTGGTTGATCGTCGGTCGCGTCCTGCAGGGAGTGTCCTATGCCCTGTTCCCCATTGCGCTGGCCGTACTGCGCGACGAGATGCCCCCACGAAAGCTCGTCGGCTCGATGGCCGTCCTGTCCGGGACACTGGGCGTCGGCGGCGGCTTCGGACTGGTACTGACCGGGTTGCTCACCGCCAACGGAGCCGACTACCACCGCGTGTTCTGGCTCACTGTCGTGTTCGTCGTGCTGGCCCTCGCGATCGCCTGGTTCGGCGTGCCCGCGCGACCGAAGACCAGCGGTGGCACCGTCGACTGGTGGGGTGCCGCAGGACTCGCCGTGACCCTCCTGCTCCTGTTCCTCGCGTTGACACAAGGCCGCACCTGGGGCTGGGGTTCGGTGGCCACCATCGGCTGCGCCCTTGCCGGTGTACTGACGGGAACGCTCTGGTGGCTGCTCGAGAAGCGCACCGCCGAACCGTTGGTCGCGCCCCGAATGCTCACCCACGGTCCGCTGCTCGCCACCAACGTCGCCACCGTGTTCGTCGGTATCGGGATGTTCGTCAACTTCCTCGCCTGCTCGTACTTCGTACAGACACCACGAGCTGTGGCGGGCTACGGCTTCACCGCCAACGTTCTCGAGGCCAGCGTCGTGTACCTGCTACCCGGTGCGGCGGTCGGTGTGGTTGCCGCCGTCCTCAGCGGTCGTCTCATCCGGTCCTTCGGGCCGCGCCGAGTTCTGATCGCAGGTGCGGTGATCGGCCTGGTCGGCTTCGTGTTCGTCGCGCTGGCTCACGATCACACCTGGCAACTGATCACTGCCGGTGTGGTCATCAACGTGTTCGTCAGTCTCGCGTTCGCTGCCCTGCCCAACCTGCTCATGGCCGAGGTCGATGCGGCGGACACCGGAGTGGCCAACAGCGTCAACTCGATCGTCAGAACCGTCGGCACGTCGATCGCAAGCGCAACACTGTCCACCGCACTGGCCATGTTCGCCATCGACGGGACCGGGGTCGCCCGTGAAATCGTCTACACCGCGGCCTTCGCCGCCGGTGCGGTGGCCTGTCTCGTCGTCGGACTGGCGGCCCTGGCCATCAAGAGCACTCCGACCACCGGCGAATCGGTGGTCGGCGGCCGCAGCGAACCGGCCGTTCCGGCTGGCAGTACTGCCAGGTCTGCGCCGACGACCTGACCACTGCCCGTGCCGCGACCAGGGAAGACGAACGAAATCACGCGCGACGCTCCTTGGCAGAAAGCTCGTAATATGCTGGGAGGTAGCAGTTTTCCCTGTCGCGGGCCCACCGTGTCGACCTAACGTCGGAGAAGTACGAACACCGACGAAAGGGAACACATGAACACCCGAAAGATCCTCACCCGTGCAGCAGTGACCGGGGCTCTGGTGGCCATTCCTCTGGTGGCGATGGCAGGCACCGCGTCGGCCGATCCACTGTGGACGGATCGGGGCGACAATCACACCCGATACGACGACAACCGAAACGACGGGCCGAACCAGTTCGAGCTCCCCGAGCTGTTCCCCCAGGCACCGGCACCGCAGCTGCAGAACCCGGCACCGAACGTGGTGCCGTACAACTTCTTCCAGGGCTACCAGCTGCCGAGCACCGGCTCTGCGTTCTGAGCCTGCGGCATGTGCGCGGAACTTCGTAGCCCACTACGAGTTTCCGCGCACATGCGCGCAGCGCTCTACAGCGTCAGGTTCGCACCCGAGGCCTGGTCGAACACCGAGATCTTCGCCGGGTCGAACCACAGTTCCACCTGACCACCCTCGGCGGCCTTGGACTCGGCGGCGAGGCGGGCAACCACCTGTGCGCCACCGAGATCGGCGATACCAGCGTCGGCTGCGAGCTCCTGCAGCTCGCTGGATTCGACCCGGGCACCCTTGAGCGTGAAGTAGACGTACTTGTCGCTACCCATCGACTCGAGCACGTCGACGGTGGCGGTGAAGGTGGCACCGCTCATCTTCTGGTAGCCGTCGATCAGGGCTGCGTCCTCGAAGTGCTCGGGGCGGATGCCGACGACCACCTCGCGACCCGGGTTCTTGGCCTTGATCGCGTCCATCCGCTCGAGCGGGATGTCGATCTCACCGAGCGCGGTCGAGACACCGTTCGCGGTGAGCTGTCCGGGAACGAAGTTCATCGAGGGCGATCCGATGAAGCCGCCCACGAACAGGTTTCGCGGCTTGTCGTAGAGCTCCTGTGGAGAACCGATCTGCTGCACCAATCCGCCGCGCAGCACCACGACGCGATCGCCGAGGGTCATGGCCTCGGTCTGGTCGTGCGTGACGTACACGGTGGTGGTGCCGAGCCGCTTCTGCAGACGTGAGATCTCGGCGCGAGTCTGCACGCGCAGCTTCGCGTCGAGGTTGGACAGCGGCTCGTCCATCAGGAACGCACTGGGGGTACGAACGATGGCGCGGCCCATGGCAACTCGCTGACGCTGACCGCCGGAGAGGTTCGCCGGCTTGCGGTCGAGGTGCTGACTGAGGTCGAGGATCTTGGCTGCCTCTTCGACCTTGCTGTTGATCTCCGACTTCGAGAGCTTCGCGAGCGTGAGAGGGAAGGCAATGTTCTGCCGCACCGTCATGTGCGGATACAGCGCGTACGACTGGAACACCATCGCGATGTCGCGATCCTTCGGTGCCTTCTCGTTGACGCGCTCCCCCGCGATGCGCAGCTCGCCGGACGAGATGTCCTCCAGACCGGCGATCATGTTGAGCGTCGTGGATTTTCCGCAACCGGACGGGCCGACGAGGATGATGAATTCGCCGTCGGCGATGGTGATGTCGACGTCGCTGACGGCAGCCGCGCCGTCGGGGTAGAGCTTGGTGACTTTGTCGAGAACGATTTCGGCCATGACGGTTATCCCTTCACTGCGCCGGACGTCAAGCCCGCCACGATACGTCGTTGGAAGAAGAGCACGAAAATGATGATCGGGATCGTGATGACGACTGCTGCCGCTGCGATCGATCCCGTTGGCTCCTCGAACTGAGAGCTACCGGTGAACTGCGAGATGGCCGCCGGGACGGTGACCGAACGTTCTGTCGCCGTCAACGAGATGGCGAGCAGGAGGTCGTTCCAGGCGAAGATGAACACCAGAATGGCGGCGGTGACGATGCCGGGTGCGGCCAGCGGGGCGATGACCTTGCGGAACGCCTGTGCCGGCGTCGCGCCGTCCATCTTCGCTGCCTTTTCGAGCTCCCACGGAATCTCGCGGAAGAACGCCGACAGGGTGTAGATCGCCAACGGCAACGCGAAGGTGATGTACGGAATGATCAGCCCCGGCCAGGTGTCGAACAGTCCCAGCGAGCGGGAGATGTCGAACAGCGGTGTCACCAGGGAGATCTGGGGGAACATCGCAATGAGCAGCGCTGCACCGACCAGAGCCTTCTTTCCCGGAAAGTCCAGACGCGCAACGGCATACGCGGCCATCGTGCCGATCACCACGGCGATCACGGTGGTGATCAGTCCGATACCGATCGAGTTGACCAACGCCGAGGTGAACTGATTGGTCGAGAAGATGCCCTTGTAGTTGTCGAAAGTGATCGAACGAGGAATGAAGTTGCCGTCGGCGATGGTGGCCGTCGACTTGAACGAGAGGCTGATGATCCACAGCAGTGGAACGAGTGCGTAGAGCAGGACGAGGACGTTGACGACCGTCCAACCGACCTTCTTGCGAGGCGTAACAGTGGTCATTACTTGCGGCCTCCGTCGTCGGATCCCGGTGCCGATGCACCGAACAACTTGATGAACACGAACGCGATGATCGCGACGCAGAAGAAGATCAGAATGCTGATCGCCGATCCGAGCCCGAGGTTGAACGCACCGAACAGGTTGTTGTAACCGAGAATCGAGACCGATCCGGTTTCGTTGCTACCGCGGGTGAGGACGTAGATGTTGTCGAAGATGCGGAACGCGTCGAGGGTGCGGAAGAGCACCGCGACGAGAATCGCCGGCTTCATCAACGGAATCGTGATGCGCATCAGCCTGGTCCACGCACCTGCTCCGTCGACCTCCGCCGCCTTGAGCAGATCGTCGGGCACCAGCGCCAGGCCTGCCAGAAGAAGCAGCGCCATGAACGGCGTCGTCTTCCAGACCTCGGCCAGTACGACGATCGCCAGTGACGGGAACTGCTCGGTGAGCGGAGCACTACCGTCGGGCAGCAGATTGGCGAGATAGCCCGTGCCGGGGGTCCACGCGTAGTACCAGCTGTACGCGGCGGCGACGGTCACGATGCCGTACGGGATGAGCACCACGGTGCGTACGAGTCCGCGACCGAAGATGGTGCGGTGCATGACCAGAGCCACGGCCAGGCCGAGGATGAACTCGATGATCACCGAGATGATCGTGATGCCTGCCGTCACACTGAACGCCGTCCACCAGTAGCCGTCGGACAGCACGGTCACGTAGTTGGAGATACCGACGAATTCACGATCCTCGGGGAATGCGAGGTTGTACTTCTGCAGACTGAGCCAGAACGCGTAGATGATCGGATACCCGGTGACCGCGATCATCAGCAGGGCGGCGGGTGCAATGAGCATCAGCCCCAGGCGACGTTCGGCCTTCTTGCCGTCGGAGACGTTCTTCAGAGCCGCCTGCTTGTCGACAGGCTGCGATGCGGGCTGTGACTCGGTGGTGGCGCTCATGGAATCAACCCTTCGGAATTGACGGCCTTGGAGACCAGATCTGCGAGCTTGTCCACGTCGGCCACCGGATCGATGTTCTGCGGCGGATTGAGCGCATCGGTCAGCAGAATCGAAATGCTCTGGTAGGCAGGCGAAACGGGTCGCACAGCCGCAGATTCGATGGAACCGAGAACCCCTTCCCACGCGGGATAGACGGCCTGGAACTCGGGATCGGAGTACAGCGACTTCAGCACCGGCGGCACACCACCGTTGACGGCGTTGTTGCGCTGGTTCTCCTCGTTGGTGAGGCACTCGACGGCCTCCCACGCGAGATCCTCGTGCTGAGTGGTCTTCGCGACGCCGATGTTGAAGCCACCGATGGTGACCTTCGCGGGCTCGCCCGGGTTCACCTCCGGATACGGCGCGCTACGGAAGACCTCGGCGATGCGTGCGTCCTGCTGATCCTCGGGCACCGTCGACAGGTCGAGGAACGAGACGGCACCGGCAACGGCGTTCTCCTTCAACCCGGGCAGTACGAACGGGTAGTTGACCTGGAATGCCATCCGTCCCGATTCCATGCCGAGGCGGGCAGTTGCCTCGTCGCTCTGCGAGACCGAGGGATCGCGGCCGTCGGCCGTGGCCACTCGCTTGATGATCTCGAGGGCTTTCTCGGTGGCGGCGCGATGCTCGGGAGTGTCGTTCAGCGTCACCGTCGTTCCGTCCTCGGCGACGACCGAACCACCAGCGCTCTCGAGCAGCGAGTTGAACCAGACCATGAAGCCCTCGTACTGCTTTGCCTGAACGCCGATCTGTGCGGGCTTGCCCGCCGCCGCATTGGCCTCGGCCACGTCGATCAGCTGATCCCACGTCTGCGGCGGCACTCCGTCGGGCACCTCGTCCGGGCGGTACCAGAGCAACTGGGTGTTGGAGTTGAGCGGCACCGCGTACAGCTGATCCTGCCACTCTGCCGTGGCGAGTGGGCCCTCGAGCGTGGCACCGTCGCGCAGCTTCTCGGACAGGTCCTCAGGGACGGGCAATGCCCATCCGGCCTCGGCGAACTCGGCCGTCCAGACGACGTCGAGTGTCATCAGATCCAGCGTCCTGTCGTTGCCGGCGAGGCGCCGCGCGAGCTGGAGCCGCTGATCGTTGGCGCTCTTGGGCAGAGTCCGTTGTTCCACTCGGTAGCGGCCGTTGGAGGCGTCGGAACACACCTGTGCCGCAGCGGCGTACTGCTCTGCGCCGTCTGCGGCAGTGTAGAAACTCAGAACCGGAACCGAACTGTCGGACGAACCACACGCTGCGAGCAACGGACTCGTGACCAGAGCCGCTGCCGCCAACACCCCTATCCTCGTTGCTTTTCCACGCCTACGACCACGATGTCTCGGCACTTTCCGCCTCCGTACGTTCAGTTACTCGCGCAGCACATTGTGTGGGACTGCCGTGCACGAAAGAAACGTAACCGAACTCACTGGCATAGAGGGCGATTTGGGGCTATTCCGTTACCTGTCGGTTGCCTGGTCGTCCACCAGGTGTGATCAGATCGACAGCTTGGCGAGCAGGTCGCGTGCTTTCTCCGCGGTTCGCGGCTCGCAGATGACGTCGTATCGGCCCGCGACCAACTGCATGCTCGACGCGAAATCTCGCTGTCCCTTGGTGGCCGCGTACGGAATGGACGCCGAGATCAGGCCGAAGATGATGCCACCGCCGACGCCGATGAGCAGCGCTCCGAAGATGTTCTCACTGAAGATGCCGAGGACCAGGCCGAGGAAGACTCCCAGCCAGGCACCCGAAACAATGCCTCCACCAATGACTTTGGGCCAGGTGAGGCGGCCGAGCACGCGTTCGACCTGCATCAGGTCGACACCGACGATCGTCACGTCCTGCACCGAGAACTCTTCGTCGGAGAGGTAGTCGACGGCGCGCTGCGCCTCGGCGTAGGTGGGGTAGGAACCGATAGGCCAGCCGGAGGGCGGAGTCGGCAGGCCCTGCCCTGGGCGACCGGGCTGCGAGAGGGGATTGGTCATGGCTCCATTGTGCCCCGAAACGGACAACCGACACACCCGTTGTAGCGGTTCACAGCAGGTTGACGGTCGGTCAGGACGTGGGCGGCACGAAGGCGGTCGTACGCGTCATTCCTGCCGCACGTCCCTTCGCCGAGACGACGAGCGCCATCTTGCGGCTCGCCTCGTCGATCATCTCGTCGCCCAACATGACTGCGCCGCGACCGCCGCCCGCCGCGGAGGTGTGGAACTCGTACGCGTCGAGAATCATCTCGGCCTTGTCGTAGTCGGCCTGACGCGGCGCGAAGATCTCGTTGGCGGCCTCGATCTGCGTCGGGTGCAGCACCCACTTGCCGTCGAAACCGAGGCCTGCAGTCCGGCCCGCCGCCCGGCGAAAGGCGTCGAGATCGCGAATCTGCAGATACGGACCGTCGATCGCCTGCAGACCGTGTGTTCGGGCGGCGAGCAGGATGGTCATCAGAATGTGGTGGTAGGCGTCGCCCGTGTCGTAACCGACCGGCTGCTCGCCGACGACCAGGGTGCGCATGTTGACGCTGGCCATCAGGTCTGCGGGACCGAACACCAGGGTTTGCACCCGCGGGCTCGCGGTCGCGATCTCGTCGATGTTGCGCAGACTGCGGGCGCTCTCGATCTGCGGCTCGATTCCGATGGCTCCGACGTCGAGTCCGTGCTCTTTCTCGAGCTGGGTGAGCAGCAGATCCAACGCCTGCACGTGCGCGGCGCACTCCACCTTCGGCAGCAGGATGGAGTCGAGATTGCGTCCGGCACCGGACACGACGTCGATGACGTCCCCGTACGTCCACTGCGTCGTCCAGTCGTTGACGCGTACCACCTTGATCTGATCGCCCCAGCCATCGGAGTTCAGAGCATCGACGATGCGTGCGCGGGCCTCGACTTTCGCGATGGGCGCGACGGCGTCTTCGAGATCGAGGAAGATCGCGTCGGCAGGCAGTCCCTTGGCCTTGGCGATCATCTTGTCCGAACTGCCCGGAACGGCCAGTACCGATCTCCGTAGGCCCGACGCATTCACCGCAGCACAACCCCTGTCTGATTCATCGTCTGTATCGCCCAACCTCTAACCTTGCCATCATGGCAGCACTGAGCAAGGTATTCGCGGCCAGGCTCGCCGGCCTGGGTGTCCTGGGCCCCGACGGCGAATCCATCGGCCGAGTTCGCGACGTGGTCATCTCGATGCGGGTCGGCAGAGCGCAACCCAGAGTCCTCGGCCTCGTGGTCGAATTGGCAACGCGCCGAAGAATTTTCGTACCGATGCTCAGAGTCACCAGTATCGAGCCCAACTCGGTTCAACTCACGACCGGCAACGTCAGTCTGCGGCGATTCACCCAGCGCGCGAACGAGATCCTGGTGTTCGCCCAGATCCTCGACTCCAAGGTGCGCGTCGACGACCCCGAGCTCGACGAGCTGCACGACGCCGATTCCATCGTCGTCGATCTGGGTATCGAGCTCACCCGAACGCGGGACTGGGTCGTCGCGCGAGTAGCGGTACGCAAGCAACGTCAGCGCCTGGCGCGCCGCGGTGCCATCCATGTCGTGGACTGGCTGCACGTGCAGGGACTCACGCAGAACGAACTGTCGATGCCCGATCAGGGTGTGGCACAGCTGCTCATGCAGTTCGAGGACCTGCGAGCGGCCGACGTCGCCAACGCGATGCGTGAGCTCCCCGTCAAGCGGCGCATGGAGGTGGCGCGGGCCCTCGACGACGAGCGGCTCGCCGACGTCGTCCAGGAACTGCCCGACGACGATCAGGTGGAGCTGATGCACTACCTCGGCGTCGACCGCGGTGCCGACGTGCTCGAGGCCATGGACCCCGACGACGCCGCCGACCTCCTCGGAGAGCTGCCCGAGACCGAAGCGGAATCGCTTCTGCGACTGATGGATCCGGAGGACTCCGCACCCGTCCGACGGCTGCTCGAGCACTCCCCCGACACCGCCGGAGGTCTGATGACCCCCGAACCCGTCGTACTCACCGCGTCGACGACGGTGGCCGAAGCGCTCGCCCGGGTACGCAACCCCGACCTGACGCCCGCGCTCGCCTCACTGGTGTTCGTGGTGCGGCCGCCCACCGCCACTCCCACCGGGCCGTACCTGGGCTGCGTACATCTGCAGCAGTTACTTCGAGAACCCCCGGCGAGTCTGGTCGGCGGCGTGGTGGACAGCGCGCTGCCGCGCTTGTCGCCCGAGGACAGCCTCACCGCCGTCACGCGATACTTCGCGACGTACAACCTCGTCTGCGGCCCGGTGGTCGACGACGAGGACCACCTGGTCGGGGCCGTGACCGTGGACGACGTCCTCGATCACCTGCTGCCCGAGGACTGGCGAGATCAGGAAGTGGCCGGACAGTGAAAGAAACAGCACGCCAGAGAATGGACACTCCGCGCGGATCGCGGATGTTCAACGTCAACGTCGATTTCGACCTCGGCAGGTCGGGCGAGAAGGCCGCGAGGTTCCTCGGTACCGGCCGCTACCTGGCGATCCAGACGGGCATCGTGATCGTCTGGATCTTCCTCAACGTCGTGGCGGTCAATCTCAGGTGGGACCCGTATCCCTTCATTCTTCTCAACCTCGCGTTCTCGACCCAGGCCGCGTACGCGGCTCCGCTGATTCTGCTGGCCCAGAATCGGCAGGACGACCGAGACCGCGTCTCGCTCGAGGAGGACCGTTCTCGCGCACAACAGACGAAGGCCGACACCGAGTTCCTCGCTCGCGAGTTGGCATCGCTGCGGATCGCGGTCGGCGAGGTCGCCACCCGCGACTACCTGCGCCGCGAACTCGACGAGATCAAGGCGCTCCTCGAGCAGGCGACGGGCCAGCCCACAGCGACTCCGAAGAAAGCACGGAAGAAGGCCGCCGCCAGGGTGCAGGACGACGCGAGCACCCCGGAGGTCCCGGACCTCGATACGTAGCGGCCCGCTCTGTAACGGCCCGATAACGGAACAGTCTCGAATCAGGTACCCTCGATCCCGGTCATCGGTCGGGCCCCGGTTGTCATCCGGGGAAATCAGGAGGTACAGCACGCGTGGGTCGTCACAGAAAAGCATCGACTTCCAAGGTCCGACGGAATTCGGTGATTGCTCTGGCAGGTCTCGTCCCCGCAGGACTCGTCACCGCCGCCACCAGCGCCGGAGCCACGGAATACATTCCGTTCGTCTCGGCCAAGACCACCCCGGCCGCCCAGGAATCGAACTCCGTGGTGGAGACTCCGCAGCCGATTGCCCAGGACCAGCAGGCGCAGCCGGTGGCTCAGGCCGAGCAGCCGGTGCCCGCCGCGGTCCCCGCACCCGCGCCGGTTCCCGAGATCCCGCCCACACCCGAGCTACCCACCAACCTCGCCGTCAGCCCCATCGCCATCCCGGTCGTCAACGTCTCGGCGTACAAGAACGCCGAGCGGATCCTGGCCCAGCAGCAACCCGGTTGCGGTATCAGCTGGACCGTCATCGCCGGCATCGGCCGCGTCGAATCCACCCACGCCAACAACGGCAAGGTCGACGACTCGGGCGAGCTGCACGAACCCATCCTCGGCCCCCGGCTGAACGGAACCCTCGCCGGCAACCAGGTGATTCGTGACACCGACGGCGGGGCGCTCGACGGCGATGCCGAATACGACCGCGCAGTGGGACCCATGCAGTTCCTGCCCTCGACGTGGAACCTCTATCACGCCGACGGCAACGGCGACGGTGTCTCCGACCCACAGAACCTGTTCGACGCAGCCCTGGCCACCGGTATGTACCTGTGCGACAACGGCACCGACATGCGCGATCTGGGATCGACCACCAAAGCGATCCTGCGCTACAACAATTCGATGGCCTACGTAGCGAACGTGCTCGCGTGGTCGGCGGGTTACGCCACCGGCATCGTCCCGTCCTCGGACCAGCTGCCCCGCATTCACTGACATTGCGTCCGCGCCTGCCCTGCTGTCCATCGGCGCACAACCCACCGCCTAGCATGAGGCAATGGCTGTACTGACCGAATCCGACGTTCGGACCGCGCTCACGAAGGTGATCGACCCCGAGATCCGCAAACCCATCACCGACCTCGGGATGGTCAAGAGCATCGACATCTCCGACGACGGCGCGGTCGGCGTCGGCATCTATCTGACCACCTCCGGCTGCCCGATGAAGACCGAAATCAGCGATCGCGTGAAGAACGCCGTCGCCGACGTCGCCGGCGTGGGCACCGTGACGGTCGAACTCGACGTCATGAACGACGAGCAGCGCACCGAACTACGCAAGTCTCTGCGCGGCGATTCCGCGGAGCCGATCATTCCCTTCGCGCAACCCGGATCCCTGACCCGCGTGTACGCGGTGGCGTCGGGCAAGGGCGGCGTGGGCAAGTCCAGCGTGACGGTCAATCTCGCCGCATCACTGACCGCCCGTGGGCTGTCGGTCGGCGTGCTCGACGCCGACATCTACGGTCACTCCGTGCCCCGGATGCTCGGAAACGACGCGCGGCCGACGCAGGTCGAGAAGATGATCATGCCGCCACAGGCGCACGGAGTGAAGTTCATCTCGATCGCGCAGTTCACCCAGGGCAACACCCCCGTCGTCTGGCGCGGCCCGATGCTGCACCGCGCACTGCAGCAGTTCCTCGCCGATGTCTTCTGGGGCGATCTGGACGTACTGCTGCTCGATCTCCCGCCCGGCACCGGTGACGTGGCGATTTCTGTCGCCCAACTCATTCCGAGTGCCGAGATCCTCGTCGTCACGACCCCGCAGCAGGCCGCGGCCGAGGTGGCCGAACGAGCGGGCGCAATTGCATTGCAGACGCGTCAGCGCGTGGCAGGCGTCGTGGAGAACATGTCGTGGCTCGAACTGCCCGACGGTACCCGGATGGACATCTTCGGATCCGGTGGCGGACAGGACGTATCCGACAGACTGACCAAAGCCGTCGGTGCCAGCGTGCCTCTGCTGGGTCAGATCCCCCTCGACACCGCCGTCCGGGAGGGCGGAGACGCCGGAACTCCGATCGTGCTGAGCAACCCGGAATCGCCGGCTGCCCAGGCACTGGAGGCAGTGGCAGCGAAATTGGCAGTCCGCGAACGCGGACTGGTCGGCATGTCACTCGGAATCGACTCGGCCCGCAAGCTCTAGCGGACCAACCTGCTCTCCCCGCCGCGTCTGCTTCCCCGCCGCGTCAATGGACCCTTGCACCTCCGAGACGCATGCAATGGACCATTCACGCAGCAGCAGGTTCTGCGTGAATGAACCATTGCCGCGCTCAGACGTGTGCAGTGGTCCATTGACGCAGACGGGTGAGACCGTACGACGAAGGATTCAGGCTTACGTGGCGTCGGCGTCGATCGGCGGGGTATCGCCTGCAGACAGTTTCGGCTCGTTCTTGCTCATCGACACCCCACTGCGAGCGGATCCGGTCTGTGGAGTCGGTCCGCCGACGTTCTTCGGCTTGGTCTCGAAGGGCTTGCCCTTGAAGGTGTCGTCGAGTGGGTTCTTGAAGACCGAGTCGTCACCGTCGAGCAGGTGTTTGGTGATCACCGCGCGCGGGGTCATGCCCCGGAGCTGGTTGAGATCGGCGAGCGGCTTGCGAAGGTCCTCGAAGTCGGTGCCGAGCTCGTCCTTGAGCTGCTGGCTCGCGCCGTTGGCGTAGTCCTTGACCTGCCGGATCGACTTGGACACCCAGCTGATGGCGCCGGGGAGGCGATCGGGGCCGAGGATCACGAGAGCTGCTACGAGGAGAATGACGAGCTCTCCCCAACCGATGTTGCCGAACACGCCTGCCAGCCTACGTCGTCAGTCCGAAACCGGCGTGACGGAGAGGTCCACCAGCCGTCCCGACCGGACGAGTTGCACCGGAACCGACTCCCCGATCGTCGTGGCCTGCACGGCGACGACCAGTTCGTCGGCGTTACCCACGGTGCGGTCGCCGACCTTCGTGATGACGTCTCCCTCGACGATGCCCGCTTCCTGAGCAGGCCCGCCCGAGCGCACGTTGGCCACTTCCGCCCCGGCGGAGGTGTCGTTGATGACCGATCGGGCGTTGACGCCGAAGTCGGGATGACGCATGACGCCGTCCCGGATGAGACTCTGCGTCACCTCGGTGACCTCGTCGACGGGAATCGCGAAGCCGAGGCCGACCGATCCGCCGCTCTCGCTGCGGATGGCCGAGTTGATGCCGATCACGCGGCCCTCGAAGTCGATGAGCGGACCGCCGGAGTTGCCGGGGTTGATGGCGGCGTCGGTCTGCACGGCATCGATGACGGCGTTGGTATCGGTGCCTTCACCCGACAGCGCCACGGGCCGATCGAGCGCGCTGACGATGCCGGAGGTGACGGTTTTGTTCAATCCCAGCGGCGAGCCGACCGCGATCACGTCCTGCCCGACGCGAACGTCGTCGGAACGACCGAGTTCGGCGACGGTGAGGTTGCCGACGTCGGTCTTGAGGACGGCGAGGTCGGTCTTGGTGTCGCGGCCGACGATGTCGGCGGGCACCTTGGTGCCGTCGGAGAACGTCACTTCCAGGGTCGAGTTCTCCGGGTCGGATGCGGCCAGGGAGATCACGTGGTTGTTCGTCACGATGTAGCCGGCACCGTCGATGACGACGCCCGAGCCGGTGCCGCCGGTCTCGCCGAGCGTCACCTGGATCGAGACGACGGACGGCAGGACGGCGTCGGCGACGTTGCTGATCTGGCCGCGCGGGATGTCGTCTCCGCTGGACTGGGTCAGCGTCACTTTCTGGCTGGTCAACGCGCCCGTCACCTCGGCGGTGAGGCGACCGAACAGCCCGCCTACCAATCCGATGACGAGTGCGAGAACACCGAGTACGACGAGAGCCCGGACGGACACCGACCGACCGAACAGCACGTCTCGCACACCGAGTTTGGTGCCCGGTGGAAGAACGGGAGGGGGCGGGGAATCGAGCGCCGCGCTGCCGAGGGAGACCCGAGAGGTGGGGTCGCGCCACGGATCGGCCGGAGCCGACGGGGCGGTGTCGCTCTCGTCCTCGGCGTTCGGGTCTCGTTGCAGTGATTCATGGGAATCGTTCGGGCGACCGAACGCCTCGGCGAGGACAGGATCGGGTGGGCGCACCGATACGCGCGAGGGAAGTTCGTCGCCGGGCCTACGAGGAGAGAACGATCCGTCCACGTCGTCGGGACGTCCGAACACCGAGGCCGACACCGGATCGACGGAGGGCCGATAGAGCGGACGCGGTGGCAACCGAGGACCTTCCGGACCGGTCCCTGCGGCCTCGGAATCTGCCGGATCGGTGCCCGCGGTCTCGGTGCTGGTCGAATTCGATGTCACGCGTCCGGTTACCCCTCGCATACGTCGGTGTGAGAGTTCAGTATCACTCGAGCGGTCGGCGCGGCTCGATGCAGGTGAGAAGAGTCGGGCACCGTCAGCGTCGTCGACGGCGGACGTCGGCTACGGCGGACATGAAGGTTCGCTTGGTGTGGGACGGCCGATCCTCGCCCGCGCAGGACGGTATCTGGCTGAGCAGACCGAGCAGAGAATGGGGCATCGACATCTCCCCTGCTCCGCGCAGGGCCTTGCGCGCCTGCTGCTGGGCCTCGACCTCGGCGGCGCACTCGGGGCATTCGGACAGATGGTCGGCTGCACGGAGATAAGCGGGCATTCGCAACTCGCCGTCGACGTACGCCGCGACGGCCTCACTGGCCAGATGTTCGGTGGAGCTGAATTGCTTCGGCTTGCGCGCCTGCGTCATCCAACCCTCCTCGTAGCTAGTGGACACTTGCGTGACCGGAGTCGACCTTCCCGTGCACTCGAAGGTACTCGCGTAGCGCCTGGCGTCCACGGTGAATGCGACTGCGAACCGTTCCGAGCTTGACGCCCAGTGTCGCACCGATCTCTTCGTAGGACAGTCCTTCGATGTCGCACAGCACGATTGCGGCGCGGAACTCGGGTGCCAGCGAGTCGAGCGCGGACTGCAGATCGGGATCGAGGCGGGCATCGTGGTAGATCTGCTCGGGGTTGGGTCGGTCGGAGGGGACGCGGTCGTAATCCTCGGGGAGCGCTTCCATACGGATGCGGCTGCGACGACGAACCATGTCCAGGAACAGGTTGGTGGTGATGCGGTGCAGCCACCCCTCGAAGGTGCCCGGCTGGTAGTTCGACAGGGAGCGGAACACTCGAATGAAGGTGTCCTGCGTCAGATCCTCGGCGTCCTGGGCGTTACCGGACAGACGGTAGGCCAGTCGGTAGACGCGGTCGCCGTGTTCGCGAACCAGTTCGTCCCAGGACGGCATGGTGGAGTCCTCGCCGGTCGCATCGAACACTGCGGTGCCGCTGAGGTCTTCGGGCGCGGGTACGGACTCGGGTAGACGCGCGGTGTCGCGATCGCCGTTGATCTTGTAAATAGTTGGATCCTCCTGCTCAGGACTGCGTACGTCCTTCTGATTCAACCGACGACTACCCTCGGATGTTCCAGCTCACACTTCGCAATCGAGATGGACCTTCGATTCCTCCATAGCCTGACGGACCCGCGTGTGGGTCCGGTATGAATCAGCTGAGGCGCACCTGAGAATGTGTGCGTGAGAATGTGCCCTGGGCACGATAGCCTCGGGGCGTGCCGACCAACGCCGAGAAGATGCTCGCCTACGCCGAAGACTCCGCTCAGGAGGACGAGGTTCTGATCGCAGCCAGAGAGCGAGCCGTCGACCTGGGTGCCGCCCCGGTACCGCCGTCGGTCGGAGCGATTCTGTCCATCTTCACCCAGATGCTCGGCGCGAAGACCGTCGTCGAAATCGGAACCGGCGCAGGCATCAGCGGACTGTGGCTGCTCGACGGGATGCGCGCGGACGGCGTCCTCACCACGATCGATACCGAGCCGGAGCACCAGCGTGCGGCCCGAGAAGCGTTCCGCGCGGGGGGAATTGCGCCCTCACGTACCCGGCTGATCAACGGATGGGCGTTGGACGTGCTCCCCCGGTTGGCCGACGACACCTACGACTTGGTGTTCATCGATGCCAGTCCGGCCGACCATCCGCACTTCGTAGCCGAAAGCGTTCGACTGCTGCGCCCCGGCGGAGTTCTGGTGCTGCACAACGCGTTGCTCGGCGGACGGGTCGCCGATCCCACTCAGCGCGACGCGACCGCAGTGGCCGTCCGATCCGCTGCCAGGGCCATCGCCGAGGACGACCGTCTGACGACGGTGCTGCTGCCCCTGGGCGATGGGCTGATTTGCGCATCGAGAGCGTGAGTGCGCTCCGCGCAGTGGTGCGGTTATGTGCCCTCTGCGGCACACAGGAGCGGAGCCTGCGGAGCGACCAGAGATCTGAGCCGCACCACTGCCGCAGGCTCTAGATCCAGACGCCCTTGCCGACGGAGACGACTCCCCCGGCACTGACGTTGAAGCGTTCGCGATCACGTTCGTGGTCGACGCCGATGATCTCGCCGTCGCCCACCACGACGTTCTTGTCCAGGATCGCGTGCCGCACGACGGCACCCTTACCGATCTTGACGCCGGGCATCAGGACGCTGCCCTCGACCGTCGCGCCGCTGTCGATCATGACGTTGGAGCTGAGCACCGAGTTGCGCACGGTGGCGGCGGACAGGATGCACCCGGCACCGACGACCGACTCCTGAGCCAAACCGCCCTGGACGAACTTGGCGGGCGGCAGGTTCTCGGCCGATCCGCGGATGGGCCAGCGGCGGTTGTACAGGTTGAAGATGGGGTGCACCGACACGAGGTCCATGTGGGCGTCGTAGAAGGCGTCGATGGTGCCCACGTCTCGCCAGTAGCCGCGATCGCGTTCGGTGGCACCGGGCACGACGTTGTCGTTGAAGTCGTACACCGAGGCGACGCCCGCTTCGACGAGTGCCGGAATGATGTCGCCGCCCATGTCGTGGTCGGAGTCGACGTTCTCGGAGTCGGCCTTGATGGCGTCCACGAGCACCTTGGTGGTGAAGACGTAGTTGCCCATCGAGGCGTAGGTGACGTCGGGGTCGTCGGGGGTGCCGGGCGGTTGAGCCGGCTTCTCTAGGAACTGGGTGATCTTGCCGTTCTCGTCCGAGTCGATGCACCCGAAGGCGAATGCCTCGCTGCGCGGAACCCGGATGCCGGCAACGGTGACGCCTGCACCGGAGTCGATGTGCTGCTGCACCATCTGCTCCGGGTCCATCCGATAAATGTGGTCGGCACCGAACACCATGATGTATTCGGGGTCCTCGTCGTAGACCAGGTTCAGTGACTGGAAGATGGCGTCGGCGCTGCCGGTGTACCACCGGGGCCCGAGACGCTGCTGAGCCGGAACCGGAGTGATGTACTCCCCGGCGAATCCGGACAGCCGCCACGTCTGCGAGATGTGGCGGTCCAGTGAATGGGACTTGTACTGGGTGAGCACGCAGAGCCGGAGGTAACCGGCGTTGACGAGATTGCTCAGCACGAAGTCGATGAGTCGGTAGGCGCCCCCGAAGGGAACTGCCGGCTTGGCTCGGTCCGCGGTCATCGGGTAAAGACGCTTACCCTCGCCGCCGGCAAGCACGATCCCTAGTACGTGCGGTTGTGTCCTCACCCACTCAACCTATCCGCACCGAGAGAACCTTGCGAGCAGTACACGCACAACTGCTGGGGAATGTAGGTTCGTTCACGTGCGCGTAGCAATGATGACCAAGGAATATCCCCCGGAGATCTACGGTGGCGCAGGAGTTCATGTCACCGAGCTATCCGCTCAGCTGAAGTCGCTGTGCGACGTGGACATCCACTGTATGGGCGCGCCCCGCGACACTGCGCAGGTGCACGACCCGGATCCCGCGCTCGCCGGAGCAAACGCTGCGTTGACGACGTTGTCGGCCGAGCTGCGGATGGCGAATGCCGCCGCCGGCGCGGACGTGGTGCATTCGCACACCTGGTACACCGGCCTCGCCGGTCATCTGGCAGCAGAGTTGTACGACGTCCCCCACATCCTCACCGCGCACTCCCTCGAGCCGCGCCGGCCGTGGAAGGCCGAGCAACTCGGCGGCGGCTACCGCATCTCGTCGTGGTCGGAACGCAATGCCGTGGAGTACGCCGACGCGGTCATCGCCGTCAGCGAGGGCATGGCCAAAGATGTGCTCGACGCCTATCCGCGCCTCGATCCGAGCCGGGTTCATGTGGTGCGCAACGGAATCGACACCCAGCGGTGGTTCGCCGACCACGGCACCTCGACCCTGGACGAGATCGGCGTCGATCGAAGCAAGCCGATCGTCGCGTTCGTCGGACGCATCACCCGGCAGAAGGGCGTCGGGCACCTCATCGCAGCGGCCCACCACTTCGACCCGTCGATCCAGCTCGTGCTGTGTGCAGGCGCGCCCGATACACCGGAGATCGCCGCGGAGACCGAGCGCGCGGTGGCGTTGCTCGCCGAGCAGCGCAGCGGCGTGTTCTGGGTCAAGGACATGCTGCCCACCGACAAGATTCGCGAGATTCTCACGGCAGCAGCAGTGTTCGTCTGCCCCTCGGTGTACGAGCCACTCGGCATCGTCAACCTCGAGGCGATGGCCTGCGAAACCGCTGTGGTGGCTTCGGATGTCGGCGGCATCCCCGAGGTCGTCGACGAGGGCCGCACCGGACGCCTGGTGCACTACAACTCCTACGAACCCGACGCTTTCGAGCGAACCCTCGCCGACACCGTCAACGAGGTCGCCCTCGACCCCACGCTCGCAACGACGATGGGCAAGGCCGGCCGCGAGCGCGCTGTCGCCGAGTTCTCCTGGGCCTCTATCGCGAAGCAGACTCTCGCCGTCTACAACGACGCGCTGGCGCGGCGCCGCTGATCGGGACGACTCAGCGATTCGCCCTGCGATAGGTCGAGACCGTCACCGACGCGGTGACCTCGGTGACGTCCGGTAGCTCCCCCAGGGCAGCGGACCGAGCGGCGGGGTCACCGTGGCGCGACGACGGACCCATGCCGATCAGCGCCTCGATGTCGTTGTGCGAGAGCATCATCGAATACTCGAGCGCAGACTCCGCCACCGGCTCGAACAGGCCGGACAACGATTCGCCGAGCCGGCGGGTCTTGTCCTCGGCGACGCCGATGAGTCCCAGTGGCCCCCGCAGCTCACGCTGATGTCGCATCGTGGGCGTGACGACGACCAACACTCCGTCGTCGACGAGGACTCGGTTCAGCTCACCGGCGTTGCGCGGGGCGAACACGCACGTCACCGCAGACAGGGCACCCGACCGCACCGGAAGTCCACTCCAGATGTCCGCGACCACGGACCCCAGCCTGGGATGGGATCGTGCGGCGCGCCTGGCCGCGAACTTCGACACGTCGACGCCTATCCCCCGGGCGTCGGGGCGGGCGTCGAGAACAGCCGCGAGGTAGTGGCCGGTTCCGACTCCGACGTCGAGCACCACCTCGCTGTCCACTGGGACACCCGCCGAGACCGCTGCGGCGATCGGGTCGAAATGCCCCTTCTCCAGGAACACGTCGCGTGCCGCGATCATCTCGGCCGAGTCGCCGGCGAACTTGCCGCCGTCACCGGTGAGCAGACTGACGTAACCCTGCCGGGCCACGTCGAAAGAATGCCCTCGATCGCACCACAAAGTCCGATCCGTGTCGCCTACACCGAGGCCGGAGTCGACCTCACGCACTCGGCACTGCGGACACAGCAGCACGTCCACGACGTCGGTCAGCATCGAGCACCTCTTTCACACCGGCGCGCACACCCTTGGAAACAACACAAAGCCCCGCTTGCCGGTACGGCCAGCGGGGCTGAGCGATGATCGATCGACAGGGCGATCAGCCGGTGACACCCTTCAGTTCGTCACCGAGTGCCGCGGCCTCGTCGGGGGTCAATTCGACGACCAGGCGGCCGCCCCCCTCGAGCGGGACACGCATGACGATTCCTCGTCCCTCTTTGGTTGCTTCGAGGGGACCGTCCCCGGTCCGGGGCTTCATCGCCGCCATCCTCTGCTCCCTCCAGATCTGCGCCCACCAACTCGGCGCCTCGGCCTAAAAGATAAATTCGTCGCGGGGCGACGGGTGTTGACTCCTATTCTTCCCTATCGACCTCGATACCGGGAAACGGAGTCGGTATTCGTGACCTGCACCCAGCACTCCGACAGGTGATCGTCGACCATTCCGGTGGCTTGCATCAGGGCGTAGGCGGTTGTCGGACCGACGAACCGCAGACCCCGACGCTTGAGCTCCTTGGCCATGGCTGTGGACTCGGGAGTCGAGGCGGGCACCTCGGAGAACTCGATCAGGCGCGCCGGCCTGGGTTCCGGTGCGAAGGACCACAGCAGAGTGTCGAGGTCGGTGTCGTGGAGATCGACGACGGCGCGCGCGTTGTTCACCGCTGCCTCGATCTTGAGCCGATTGCGCACGATGGACGCGTCGTTCATCAACCGATCGACATCGGCCTCGTCGAAGCGGGCCACCTGCTCCGGATCGAAACCGGCGAATGCGGTGCGGAAACTCTCGCGCTTGCGCAGGATCGTGATCCACGCCAGACCCGATTGGAACGCTTCGAGACACAGTCGCTCGTAGAGCTCGTTGCGTCCGTGGAGCGGCTGACCCCACTCGGTATCGTGGTAATCCCGATACACAGAGTCGTCGGTGGCACCCCACGGACAGCGGAGCTTGCCGTCCGGTCCGGCGACAGCACTCATTGCCCGTCCGGCTCGGATGCGGCCGACTGTGGGGCACCCGAGGACTGCGCGGCCGACAATCGCGAACGAAGCATGTCGATCTCGCCGCCGAGTCTCTCCAGTGCCCAGTCGACTTCACTTGGCTTGTAACCCCGCAGGCTCTGCTGGAACTTCAGCGCGCGCACGTCGGCACCGGTGACGCCCTCCGCGGGCAGAACGGTCGCGGTGGTTCCCTCGGGCAACGGGCCCAGTTCCTCACCGCGACCGAACACCGCCGACGCCACGAAGAACAGTGCAGCAGCGACGACGGCAATGACGACGACGTAGATCAGCAGCGTCAACATGCCTCGATCTTGTCACGACCGCCCGACACGACTATTTCAGCGAGTTCATCGCCGGTCGATCCAACAACGACACCTCGGTCGAGAACGGCTCGAACGAGTCACCGTCGACGCGGAACTGCAGAAGACCGGCACCGGAATCGACCATCCCGCAGCGGTTGAGCATCGTCCCGACGATCTGTCGGCTCATCGCGCCGAGTTCGACCAGCGGGCGGTTGCGGTGCTTGCGCACTCCCAGATTCACCTGGCCGATCGCTCCCAGCCCGAGCCTGTCGTAGGTATCGAGCAACAGCCCGATCTCCACTCCGTAGCCGGGCGCGAACGGCACCGCGGACAGAAGCTCGCGCGTACCGGCGTACTCGCCGCCGAGGGGTTGAATGACCCCGGTCAGCTCGGGTCGCAAGGCAGCGAGCAACGGCCGTGCGACCAGCTCGGTGACGCGTCCACCGCCGTTGGCGTCCTCGGTTCCGCTGGTCCGCAACGGACGGCGGTAGTAGCCCTTGACGAGGTGGATGCCGTCGCCCATCAGCAGGGGGCCGAGCAACTTGGGTACGAACGCCGGATCGGGGTTGATCAGGTCGGAGTCGACGAACGCGATGAGGTCACCGGTCGACGCAGCCACCGATCGCCACAGCACCTCGCCCTTGCCGGGTACCGGGTCGACCCCGGGTACCGCTTCTTCTCTGCTGATGACCCGTGCACCGGCCGCCGTCGCGCGCACAGCCGTTTCGTCGGTGGAACCGGAGTCCAACACGATCAGCTCGTCGACGAGTCCGCCGAGCAACGGGTGGATCGTGTCGATGACGGCGGCGACCGTCTGTTCCTCGTTGAGCGCCGGGAGTACCACCGACACCGTTCGGCCTGCTTTGGCGGCCTCGAGTTCGGCGACGGTCCATTGCGGGGTGTCCCAGCTGTTGGTCTCGGACCACGCCCTGGTGACGTCCGTTCGATCTGCGAGTGTCATGCCAGACCCCTGACCGTCCGCGCCGGGGTTCTCAGACCCTGGATCGCTGCCACCATGTCGACGACTCTTCTGGTCGACGCAACTTCGTGAACCCGGAACATTCGGGCTCCGCCTGCTGCGGCCAATGCTGTCGCTGCCAATGTTCCCTCCAACCGGTCGGCGAGCTCTACCCCTAGAGTCTCGCCTACGAAGTCCTTGTTGCTCAGCGCCATGAGCACAGGCCACCCGGTGTTTACAAGATCGTCCACGCGACGCAACAACTCGAGCCCGTGATAGGTGTTTTTCCCGAAATCGTGCGTCGGATCGATAAGAATCGAATCCTTTTTCACCCCCTCCGCGACGGCGTTCTCCGCGGCAGCGGTGACTTCGGCGATCACGTCGGCCACCACATCGGTGTACCGAACACGATGCGGGCGCGTACGGGGCACCGCCCCGCCGGTGTGCGAGCAGACGATGCCGACACCTTCGGCGGCAGCGACGCGCACCAGCTCCGGGTCGGCCCCGGCCCACGTGTCGTTGATCAGATCCGCGCCGACGCCACAGGCCAGTCGAGCGACCTCACTGCGCCAGGTGTCCACACTGATCAGCAGCTCCGGATACGCGTCCCGGATGGCCTCGACGAACGGAACGACACGGCGAATCTCCTCCTCGGCGTCGACGATGGCGCCGGGGCCGGCCTTCACACCGCCGATGTCGATCATGTCGGCACCCTCCGCGACGGCCCGGTGCACCGACGCCATCGCGGCGTCGTCGGAAAAGTTCGCACCCCCGTCGTAGAACGAATCGGGGGTGCGATTGACGATCGCCATGACCAATGCGCGATCGTCGGCGACCGGTTTGCCGCAGAGAGTGCTCATGAAATCAATAGTGGCACGTGAGCATCTTTCGAGTGCTCAGCCCTTGGGCGCCTTGCCTGCGGCGACCTCGGCCACGTAACCGTCGTACGCCTTCTCGTAGCCACCGGACTTGCCACGCAGCACGTACAGGTCGCTGTCGCTGTCCTCCTCGTAGCCGAGCTTGCGCAGGGCCACCTTCTGACTCTTGAACGTCGACGTCTGCTCGAGGCTCTCGACGACCCTGACGAACAGCGGCACCGCGTACGTCGGGAGCTTGTCGTAGAGGTGCTCGGCCATCGTCTTGCCGTCGAAGGTCTCGCCTTCGCGCAGCGTCACCGCAGCCATGCCTGCTTTGCCGTCGGTTCCCTCGATGTCGACGCCGTACACGACGGCACCGTCGATCGACGAGTGGCCACCCAGGGCTCCCTCGACCTGTGTGGTCGCGACGTTCTCGCCCTTCCAGCGGAAGGTGTCACCGAGGCGGTCGACGAACGCGACGTGCATGAAGCCCTGCTTGCGGACCAGGTCGCCGGTGTCGAACCATGCGTCGCCGTCCTTGAATCCGTCGCGCACCAGCTTCTTCTCGGTGGCCTTGTCGTCGGAGTAGCCGTCGAACGGAGCTCGGTCGGTGACCTTGGACAGCAGCAGTCCGACCTCGCCGTTGCCGACCTTGCGGAGCTTGCCGTCCTGGCCGCGCTTGGCCTTGCCGGACTCCTCGTCGTACTGGACGACGGCGTACGGCAGCGGGCAGACGCCTGCGGTCTTCTTCATGTTCAGGGCGTTGATGAACGCGATGTTGCACTCGCTGGCACCGTAGAACTCGGCAACGCGGGAGATGCCGAATCGCTGGGTGAACTCTTCCCAGATCTCCGGGCGCAGTCCGTTGCCGACGATCAGCTTGACCGAGTTGTCCCGATCGGACGGCTTCTCCGGCTGTGTCAGCAGGTAGCGGCACAGCTCACCGATGTAGGTGAACGCGGTGGCCTTGTTGAGCCGGACGTCGTCCCAGAAGTTGCTCACCGAGAATTGCCTGCCGATGGCCATCGTCGCGCCGCCTGCGAGCACCGAGGACAGCGTCACCGTCAGTGCATTGTTGTGGTAGAGCGGCAGGCAGCAGTAGATGACGTCGTTGCTGCGCAGCCGCACACCCATGTTGCCCAGACCGGACATCGACTTGAGCCAGCGGAAGTGGCTCATCAGGCTGGCCTTCGGCATGCCGGTGGTGCCCGAGGTGAAGATGTAGAACGCCTTCTCCTTGGCCTGGATCTCGGCGGTGACCTTCGGATTGGCCGTCGACGCCGTCGCCGCGAGCTCGGCCAGCTTCTTCAGCGGCAGTACTGCTCCGACCTTCGGCTCCCCGTCGAGCGAATCGAGGGCTTCCTGCGCGCTTTCATCCAGCACGAGGACCTTCGCGTCGAGAATGCCGAGGCTGTGCTCGAGCACGTCACCGCGCTGGTTGTAGTTCAGCATTCCCGCCGTGGCACCGAGCTTGACGGTAGCGAGCGCGGCGAACAGTGCCTCCGGCCTGTTCTTGCTGAGAATGCCGACGACGTCGCCGCGTTTCACCCCGTGGTCCGCGAACACCGCGGCGTACTGGTTGACGAGTTCGTTCGCGTCCCGATAGGTGATCGATTCGCCCTCGAACCGCACGAACGGGCGATCGCTGTTCTTCGCGGCGGCGTCCTGGAAGACCTGACCGATCGACGCTTTGTGGTCGGGCTTGCGGGTGAATCCCGCCAGGCCCTTGAGCAGACTAGGCACCTCCGTCACCATTTTCGGCAACGCGACCGCGAGGTCGGTCACTCCAATTTTCTGACGGGCATCGACAGCCATGAACTCCCCTTTGAAGACGATGTGAGATTTCTTACCCTACTTGAGAGTAACAACTTTGAGCATCTCACTTCGTGGCCGCGCTTGGTGACCTGTCACAACGTTGCGCAGGCATCCAGTGCTGCATCGACAGTCGACGTTCTGACCAGGGCGTCCAGGGCGCGTTGCTGGACGAATCCGGTCTCTCGCAAACCTTCTATCCACTGCATCATGCCGTCGAAATGTCCGAATGGGTCGAGCATCACCATCGGCTTGCTGTGCATGCCCAGGTAGCCCGCCGTCCATGTCTCGAACAGCTCCTCCAACGTCCCGATCCCACCGGGCAAGGTGATGAACGCGTCGGCGCGGTCCTCCATGATCTTCTTCCGCTCACGCATCGTGTCGGTGACGATCAGCTCGTCGGCGTCGACATCGGCGACCTCACGGTGCACGAGCGCTTTCGGAATCACGCCGACCGTGTTGCCGCCCGCTGCTCGCGTCGCCGCGGCGACCGCGCCCATCATCGAGACGTTGCCGCCGCCCGAGACGAGCTGCCAGCCTCGTCGACCGATCTCGGTGCCGACCTCACCGGCCAGGTCGATGAACGAAGAGTCGACGGGACCCGACGCGCAGTAGACGCAGACGCTGAGCGCGCGTTCGGTCGATGCTCGCTCGCTCACTGCTGGGCCTCGCGGACGATCCGGACAGCCTCGTCGACGCTGTCGGTGCAGTGGATGAGGTCGAGGTCCTTCTCGGACACCTTGCCTTCTTTCACGAGCGTCGTCTCGAGCCAATCGAGCAGTCCCGACCAGAAGTCCTTGCCCAGCAACACGATCGGGAATTTCGTGACCTTGGCGGTCTGCACCAGGGTCAGCGCCTCGAAGAGTTCGTCGAGAGTACCGAAACCGCCGGGGAGGCACACGAACGCCTGGGAGTACTTCACGAACATGGTCTTGCGCACGAAGAAGTAGCGAAAATTGACGCCCAGATCGACCCACTCGTTGAGCCCCTGCTCGAACGGCAGCTCGATGCCGAGCCCGATCGAGTAGCCGTCGGCCTCGCTCGCACCGCGGTTGGCCCCTTCCATCGCCCCGGGACCGCCGCCGGTGATGACGGCGAAGCCCTCCTTCGCAAGAGCGGCTCCGAGTTGCCGGGCGCGCTCGTACTCGGGATGGTCGACGGGGGTGCGCGCCGAACCGAACACGGTTACGGCCTTGGGGACCTCGGCCAGGGCACCGAATCCCTCGACGAATTCGCTCTGGATGCGCAGCACTCGCCAGGTGTCGGAGTGAATCCAGTTTCCTGGCCCACGCTCGTCGAGCAGGCGCTGATCCGAGGTGGACGTCTCGGTGTTCCGGCCACGCCGAAGTACGACGGATCCCTTGTGCTTGGCGAGCTTCTCGCTGCTGTGCCCCTCGGAACTGTCGTGGTCCTCGAAACCGCCGTGTTCCTCGAAACCGCTTGGGCCCTGGTCGCTGTTCATGGCGTTCAGGCTATCCGGCAGAGAGGTAGCTCCGGAGCACCTGTGTGACATGGGTGATCTGCTCGACGGGTACGCGTTCGTCACGCTTGTGGGCCAGGTTGGGGTCGCCGGGTCCGTAGTTGACCGCCGGGATCCCGAGCGCCGAGAAGCGCGAGACGTCCGTCCAGCCGTACTTGGCCCGGAACTGTCCGCCCGCGGCCTCGATGAGAGCGGCCGCTGCGGGTCGGTTCAAACCGGGAAGCGCTCCGGGCGACGAGTCGGTGACCTCGAAGCCGAGATCCAGTCCCTCGACCACCTCACGAACGTGTTCGACGGCGTCGTCGACGTTGCGATCCGGTGCAAAGCGAAAGTTGACGTCGAGTTCGGCTGCGTCGGGAACGACATTGCCCGCGACCCCACCGGAGATCCGGACTGCTTGCAGCCCTTCGCGATACACACAGCCGTCGATATCGACGGTGCGTGCGCGATACGCGGCGAGACGGTTGAGAACCGCACCGAACTTGTGAATTGCGTTGTCGCCCAACCAGGACCGGGCACTGTGGGCCCGCGTTCCCGACGCCGTCAGCCGAACCCGCAGTGTCCCTTGACAACCGGCCTCGATGAATCCGCCGGACGGTTCGCCGAGGATGGCGACGTCGGCAGCGAGCCATTCGGGGAGTTCGCGCTCGATCCGGCCCAGTCCGTTCCGCGCGGCCGCGATCTCCTCGCAGTCGTAGAAAACCAGGGTCAGATCGTGCGCAGGGTTGTCGATCGTGGCGGCGAGGTGCAGGAACACCGCGTCACCCGACTTCATGTCGACGGTTCCGCACCCGTGCAGAATGTCGCCCTCGGCGCTGTCGTGCTCGCGTCGCGACGGCACGTTGTCCGCGATGGGAACCGTGTCGAGATGACCCGCGAGCATCACCCTCGATGCCAGTCCGCGGTTGGTTCGGGCGAGCACGGCGTTGCCGCTGCGGATGATCTCGAAGCCCGTCGTCTGCTCGCGAAGCGCTTGCTCCACCTCGTCTGCGATGCGCGATTCGTCCTCACTGACACTGGGGATGTCCACCAGCGCCGCGGTGAGGTCTATCGGGTCGGCATGCAGTTCGAGCGTCACGGGAGAAAACTCTAGGCCGTGGATCCCGGAATCTCGCGGACCACGCCGTCGAAGCCGGCACCGAACAATCTTCCGCTCGAGAAGCCCTGGTCGGAACGCCCGTAGGCCACGACGCTCGTCAACCGCGTACCGGTGCCGATGACACATGTCGCCCCCGGCGCATCGATGCGGACGACGGAGCCGCCTGCGTTGAGCGGCACCGCCGGGCGTCCGGCATCGTCGAGGGTGAGCCCGTCCGGAGCCGCGAAACTGTCGAGCCCCGACAGGTCGAGAACACTTTCCGGTGCCGAGGGGTCGGCGATCGGGATCCTGCTGACGCCCGGGTTCACGAAAGTCCGCGAGACGTACAGGTACCGATCGGCGGCGTCGAGTACCGCGCCGTTGGCACTGGGGAAGCTCGCCCACGCCGGGTCGACCGAACCGTCGGGGCCGATCCGGCCGATCAGCGAGCCGAAGTCGTTGGTGGCGTACACCGTTCCGTCGGCGGCAACGGCAAGGCCGTTGGCCGCGCTCAGACCGGTCGCGAACGGAGTGACGGTGAGAGTGTCGACGTCGAGTCGAACGATCCCCGCGGCCCTGACGATGTCTCCGACGAAGACGCGAGGATCGGCTCCGTAGCCGACCAGCAGGGTGCCGTCGGGCATCCAGGCCAGAGCGCCGCCGCCACCGCTGGGGACCGTCGCGATGGGATACGCGGCCTGTCCTGGCGCGTCGATGCGGTACACCCGGCCGGAGACGATGTCGGTGACGTAGGCGCGGCCCGACGCGTCGACTGCCAGTCCTTCCAGAGCTGACCCCGGGATTCGTGCGACCACTGCCGACGGCCCGCCTGCTCCGGCGCAATCGGGATCTGCGGCTGCGGTGCCGGAGCCTAGGGCGACGCCGCCCGACACCACCACAGCGGCAGCAATAGCCGTGACGATCGAACGTACGCGCGCGGACTTGCTCGAATTCATGACTCTCCCCCAGCCTCGGCGACCCCCTGTCAGCCGATGACGATGTCTACCACGCGCCTGTGACAACCAAACCCAGTGCGACTCCGAGCACGATCGTCGTCGCCAGGGTTGTCACCAACCCGGTGAAGGACACACTGCCCGCCATCACCGAGGTCGCGCCACGGCTACGGGAGGCGGTACGAGTGATCACCGGACACACTCTGTCAGCTCCCCCGCGGCCGATTCGTCGGCATGCATCCCGATGCGATCACGCTCGGCAGTCGAACCGATAACGAACCGACGCAGCACCCGAATCGAGGTGTTCCCGCAATCTGCACGCCCGAGACCGTGTGCAGAACAGTCGCCGACCGGAGCCGGTTGCCGAGCCCACCGCATTCGGCCCACCGCGTATTCTTCGTCCCGTGAGCGCACATGGAGCATCAGCAGTAGGAATCGCCAACATCACGACATCGGGCGTTGTTCTCGACACCTGGTTTCCGAGCCCGGAGCTCGGGTCGGGCTTCGAGACCGGCACCACCCGGCTCGAGGGTTCGGACGTCCCCGAGGAGCTGGCCGCTCTCGTCGGACCGGACGAGGCGCGCGGCGTCGAGGTAGTCGCAGTGCGCACCAGCATCGCCTCGCTCGACGACGCCCCGATCGACGCCCACGATGCGTATCTTCGACTGCATCTGCTCTCGCACCGGTTGATTCAGCCGCACGGGCAGAACCTCGACGGAGTGTTCGGTCTGCTGGCCAACGTGGTGTGGACCAACTTCGGGCCTGCTGCCGTGGACGGTTTCGAGACGGTGCGCGCAAAGCTGCGCGCCCGCGGTCCGGTGACCGTGTACGGAGTCGACAAGTTCCCACGCCTGGTCGATTACGTCGTTCCCACCGGAGTTCGTATCGCCGACGCCGACCGCGTTCGTCTCGGCGCGCACCTGGCCAGCGGGACGACGGTCATGCACGAGGGCTTCGTCAACTTCAACGCCGGCACGCTCGGCAACTCGATGGTCGAGGGACGCATCTCCGCGGGTGTCGTGGTGGGCGACGGCTCCGACGTGGGTGGCGGTGCGTCGATCATGGGCACACTCTCCGGTGGCGGCAAGAACGTCATCTCCGTCGGTAACAGCTGCCTGTTGGGCGCAAACTCCGGGCTCGGCATCTCGCTCGGTGACGACTGCGTCGTCGAGGCCGGGCTCTACATCACCGCCGGCACGAAAGTGAGCGGTCCGGATGGGACAGTGGTGAAGGCTGCCACGTTGTCCGGCAAGTCGAACCTGCTGTTCCGTCGCAACTCACTGTCGGGTGCTGTCGAGGTGGTGCCGTGGAAGGGCACCGGTGTCGAACTGAACGCGGCATTGCACGCCAACGACTAGCCGCTCCACTCGAATCGGCCTGTCGAACAATCTCATCCAGCCCCGCACCGTGTTCTCGGTGCGGGGCTGGAGTCTTTCCTGACGCTCACGCGATGTGGGGGCCTGCTCGGGCGTGGGATGGCCTGGGTTGCCGGTAGGGGTCGACGGTTGCCGGCGGTACGAACCAGGGGTGGTTGTCGGTGCCGATGAACACTTCCCAATCGGAGTGGTGCATGAGGCGGTGGTGGAACCCGCACAGCAGAACCAGGTTGTTCATGTCGGTGGGGCCGCCGTCGCCCCAGTGCCAGATGTGGTGTCCTTCGGTCCAGGCGGCGGGTTTTCCGCAGCCGGGGAAGGCGCAGCCGTGATCGCGGGCGGTGAGAGCTCTGCGTTGTTTCGCGGTGACGGTACGGGCGGTGCGGGCGAGGTTCAACGGGTTGCCGTTCTCGTCCATCACGATCGCGGTCAGGACACAATCACACGCCAACTGGCGGGAGGTGTTGCGGGAGAGCGGCCCCATCCACGGCAGCCACCCCACCGAGGTGCCGTCGCCGAACAAGTCCCGATACGCGCCACGATCAGCTGCGACTCCGCCTTCACCGCGACCGCCATTGCCGTTTTCGTTGTCCGGTTCGGTGGCTGCGTCAGTGTCGATGGGGCCACCGGTGTTGATGTCGACGGGATCGGCTGTGTCGGTGTCGGATTCTGTTGCTGCGCGTGAGGTTTCGTCGTCGGTGATGTCGTCTTCGCCTCCGCAGTTCTGGAGGTCGGTGAGGTCCTGTAACCGGATGTGCAGGTTCAGGTGCGGGCGCTCTCCGCCTTCGATGGGCCGATCGCTCGAGGCGAGGTAGTGGTCGAGGATGTGTCCGAAGGCGTCGGCTCTGCGCTTGGCGGGGCTGCGGTCGTCTGTGATTTTGAGTGTCCCGGTGCCGTCGGCGGCGGGGTGGGGTTCGGTCAACGGGGAGAGGGCAGTGAGCAGTTTCTCGCCGGTGACAGCATCGAAGTCTCCTTTGAGCACCAGCCGCCCGTTGAGGGTTGTGGAGGCGAAGAGTTCGTTGCGGTCGGTGTTCTCGGCGGGTGGTTTCTTGGTGCCGAAGCTGTCTTCGAGTCTGGTGATCGCTGCTCGGATCCGGCCGGTGCGTGCGTCGGGTCCTGTCGCAGATTTGATCAAGGCGGCGCGGGCCATATTGCGACCCTCTTCCGGGAGATCCTTCGGTGGGGTTTCGGCGAAGGTGAGGATCAGGGCGGCGTGATCGACGGACATGACACCGGTGTTCACGGCGTCGGCGATGTCGGGAAACGCAGCCATGCCGCGGGCGAGGGCGACGATCTTGGTGGCCTTGGACGGTGAGAGCAGGGTGGTGGAGGTCAGCCATCCGGCGGGTCCGGGGAAGCCCAGTTTCTCCCGTGAGACGCGGGTGTCGATCTCGGCGACGAGAGCGATCCGCCTGGCCTCGAGCAACTGGATTCGGTGGGAGACCGCGGCGGCGTCGGCGAGGAGTTCACTCTCGCTCAGTTGCCAGATCTCCGTGGTCATGAAAGCAAGTGTATCGAACAGGTGTTCTATGTACAACCATAGTGCAATCGAAAACTATTGCCCTGCATAAGGATTCGAGAATCAAAATTGCCGGTGGCGTGTGATAGGAGCCGACTCATTCTTCACGATTCGCGGTCGAACACCACAGTTCCTTGGTGGTAGAGAATCTTCCAAGCATCGTTACTTCGCTGCCACACCGTGACCCTGCGGGTGAGCCGGTCGTCGAGCAGCAGGGTGTACGTCAGCAGGAAGGTCTCGGGTGCAACTTCCCGTAACTCGAACCCGCTGGCCTCCCAGTCGGCGTCGAACCGGCCTTCCGTCGCGATCGATATCGGAGGCTCGGACCAGCGTCAGCCGATGGTCCCCAGCGACGCCAGAGTCTTCACCACTGCGCGTGCAGCCTCGGCACCCTTCTTCTCCAGGTGCGCGGTGAAGAAGGCTGTGTGGTCGGCGTGTTCGTGGAAGTGGTGTGGCGTCAGCACCACCGAGAACACCGGCACGTCGGTGTCCAACTGCACTCGCATCAGGCCGTCGATGACCGCTGTTTCGACGAAATCGTGTCGGTAGATTCCGCCGTCGACCACCAGCGCAGCGGCGACGATTGCGACGTACTTGCCCGTCTTGGCCAACCGCTGTGCATGCAGTGGGATCTCGAAGGCCCCTGGCACCTCGAACACGTCGAGCGTCGTCTCGGCCTGTCCGAGCTTCTCCAGTTCGGCGGCGAATCCCACTCGCGCACGATCGACGATGTCCAGGTGCCAGCTGGCGTGGACGAAGGCAATGGATCCGGCGAGTGGAGTGGTCATGGGTGCGATGCTAGCGGTATCGCTCGTCGAGCAAGTCGAGTGTCGGGCCATCGAATTCACCGGCGAAATACTTCTGCAACACTTCGCCGAATACGGACGGACCCTTGGTAGCTTCGGCGAAAAGCGTCATGGACGAATGCAGCTTCAGGTTGTCGGGATAACCGAAGATCTCGTCGACCGTCCGCCCCTCGACAGCCACCACAAGCCGGGCCGCCTTCTTCAGGCGAGGACCCAGTACTTCGTGGGACAGGTACAGCTCCGCCTCGGTCAGATCGGCGATGCCGAAGTGTTGGGCGGTCGCACTGCGCCCCAGTCCTGCCAACTGTGGGAACACGAACCACATCCAGTGCGTCTGCTTTCGTCCGGCTTTCAGTTCCTTCGTCACCGCGGTCCAGACGGGGTCCTGAGCATCGACGAAGCGCTGCAGGTCGTATTCGGTCATGTCGTTCAACTTAGGTGAACCCGCGCAGCAGCGTGTCCACGGTGGCGTCGAGCAGATCCTCGGTCGGGACGCCGTCGAGCAGGTCGCCGGTGGCCAGCATCGCGAGCCCGTGCACGCTCGCGAACGCGACGCGCGCGAGTATCTCGGGTGGAGCCTCGGTGATCACACCGGCTGCGATGGCCTCGCTGAGCAATGTCTCGGTGGCGGTCATACTTTCGTGCGCAACGCTTTTCAGCTTCTCACTGGCGTCGGGGTGATGCTTGGTGCTGTACATGACATCCAGCAACTCCGGGTGTTCGACGGCGAATCCGAGGTAGGCACGGGCGACGCCACGGAACCTGGCCATCAGCTCACCGGGTCCCGTTGCCGCTGCGACCATCCGGCGGTTCAATTCCTCGAAACCGTGCAGCGCCAATGCATCCAGCAACGCTTGCTTGTCACGGAAGTGGCGCGCCGGGGCACCGTGACTGACTCCGACGTCTCTGGCCAGCTGCCGAAGCGACAACGCGTCGACCCCGCCGTGCGCGATGCTCCGTTCGGCCTCGTCGAGCAACACCGCACGCAGGTCGCCATGGTGGTAGCGCTGCGTTGCCATGACCTCACCCTAGGCGATGTTGGCGTTGACAACAATGCTGACACTGCCTACATTGGCAGCCGTGACTTCCACAACGCTCATCACCGGAGCAAGTTCGGGCCTCGGCGAGGAATTCGCCACCCGCTTCGCCGCACGCGGCGAGAACGTCGTCCTCGTGGCGCGACGCGCAGATCGGTTGAACACCCTGGCGCGGCGCATCGAAACCGATCACGGGGTGACGGCCACCGTCGTAGCCATGGATCTGGGCGTCCCCGGCATCGGCGAAACCCTTCGAACCACATTGGCGGACAAGGGAATCACCCCCACCACCCTGATCAACAACGCAGGCTTCGGCACGCACGGGAAGTTCGCCGACGAGGACCCCGCACGCGTCGCCGCCGAGATCGCACTGAACGTAAGCGCCCTGGTCGATCTGACGCTCGCCTTTCTGCCGGGCCTCACCGGCGCACTGATCAACGTCGCGAGTACCGCCGCGTACCAACCCACACCCAACATGGCCGTCTACGGCGCAACAAAGGCATTCGTCCTGAACTTCACCGAAGCGCTTGCCTTCGAGCACCGCGCCTCGCCGCTGAAGATTCTCGCGCTCTCCCCCGGCCCTACCCGCACCGAGTTCTTCGACGTCGTCGGATCCGAGGACGCCGCGGTGGGCAACTTCCAGACCTCCGAGCAAGTGGTCGCGACGGCTCTGCGCGCGTTGGACTCTCGCCGCACCCCCGCCAGCATCGTGTCCGGCCTGTCCAACAAGATCAGCGCCGGCAGTGTCCGTTTGGCTCCACGTGCACTGGCCACCGTGATCAGTGGTCGCCTACTGAAGGCGTGAACCTCTAACCGCGGGTACGACGCGAATCGATCACTCCCGTATCGAATCCGGCCAGGTGCAATCCCCCGTGGAATCGGGCGTGTTCGATCTTCAGGCACCGATCCATGACGACGTTCAATCCCGCTGCCTCGCCGTCATGGGCCACCTGCTCGTGCCACAGCCCCAATTGAAGCCAGATCGTCTTCGCCTGCGCTGCAATGGTTTCCGAAAGCACTTCAGGAAGGTCGTCGTACTTGCGGAACACGTCGACCAGATCCGGCGGCTTCGGTAGGTCGGCGAGTGTGGGGTAGACCGTCGTTCCTTCGATGTCGGTGACCGTCGGGTTCACCAGAAAGATCTCGTAGTTGCTCGTCGACGAGAGGTATCGGTTGACGAAGTAGCTTGCCCGCGAGGGATTCTTGGACGCTCCGACGATCGCCACCGTCTTGGTCTCCCGCAGAATGCGCTGCCGTTCCTGGGCGGACGGGCCCTGCCAGGTGCGTTCGCTCATGACCGCGCCCTTCCTGTTGCCAGTGTCAGGGCCTGATCCAGGTCCCACAGAATGTCCTCGACATCTTCGAGGCCGACGCTGATCCGAATCAACTCCGGATCAACACCTGCTCCGCGGAGTTGCTCGTCGGTCAGTTGTCGGTGCGTGGTGCTGCCCGGGTGGATCACGAGGGTGCGCACGTCACCGATGTTGGCGACGTGGCTGGCGACCTGGACGCTTTCGACGAACGCCTGTCCGGTCTCGCGGCCACCGTCGATTCCGAAAGCGAACACCGCACCGGGACCGGTGGGGAGGTACTTCGCTGCTCGGTCGTGGTGTGGGTGACTGTGCAGCCCGGCCCATCTCACGTACTCGATCCGGGGATCTGCCTCGAGCCACTCGGCGACCACCCGAGCATTGGCGACGTGCGCGTCCATGCGTTGCGGCAGCGTCTCCACTCCCTGGATCAACGTGAATGCCGATTGCGGTGCCAGTGCGCCGCCGATGTCGCGCAACTGCTCGCTGCGCAGCTTGGTCAGAAATCCGTACTCGCCGAAATTTCCCCACCACGACAGACCGCCGTACGAATCCACCGGGGCCGTCATCTGCGGGAATTTGCCCGAGCCCCAATCGAATCGCCCGGATTCGACCACCACTCCCCCGAGCGTCGATCCGTGACCGCCGAGGAACTTGGTGGCCGAGTGGATCACGATGTCGGCACCGAATTCGATGGGCCGGCTCAGCCACGGCGTCGCCATCGTCGCGTCGATCACCAACGGAATTCCGTGATCGTGCGCTACGGCGGCAAGACCCTCGAGGTCGGCGATCTCCCCCGACGGATTGCCGATGATCTCCGCGTAGATCAGCTTGGTCGAATCCGTCACCGCTGCTGCGTAATCCGCAGGATCGGTACCGGGAACGAACGTGGTCTCGACGCCGAAGCGACGTAGCGTGACGTCGAGCTGGGTCACCGTGCCGCCGTAGAGCCCGGCCGCGGCAACGATGTGGTCGCCGGTGCCGGCAAGCGCAGCGAACACTGCGAACTCGGCCGCCAACCCACTGGCGAACGCCACCGCCCCGATGCCGCCTTCGAGGCTCGCGATGCGCTCCTCGAAGGCGGCGACCGTGGGGTTGCCGATACGGCTGTAGACGTTGCCGTACTTCTGCAGAGCGAACAGATCGCCTGCGTCCGCGGAATTCTCGAACACGTAGCTGGCCGTCTGATAGATGGGCACAGCACGCGAACCGGTGGAAGGATCTGGTCTCGCTCCGGCGTGAATTGCTCTGGTACGCAGGCCGAATGTCCGTTCGCTCATGACATCAGGCCGTTTCGAGAACGGTGTGAATCGGGGTGGGATTGCGCGTCAGATCCAGCACGGGGCAGTGATCGTCGACGGCCTTCTGCAGCTCCTCGTACCGCTCCCGGCTCTCCGGACCGGTGACGGTCACGACGACGCGCACCTCACCGAATCCGGGACGAACGTTGTCGTCGAAACCGAAGAATCCGCGAACGTCGAGGTCACCCTCGGCCTTGGCCTTGATGTCGTCGACGACGATACCGAGCTTCTCGGCCCAGACGCGGTAGGTGACCACCTGGCAGGACAGCAGCGAAGCCAGGTAGTACTCGACCGGGTTGGCGGCCTTGTTCTCACCGCCGAGGGCGGGCGGCTCGTCGACCTCGACGCTGAACTTGCCGAGGGTGACGGTGCTGGCGACGGCGTCGTGCGCGGTGGCGGAGGCACGGAACACCGCGTGGGCGTTCTTCGCGTCGGCCTGCACGGCATCGTCGGTGGCAGCGATGACGCCGCCGATGTGGGACACAGAAGTGGTCATGGAAAATTCCTGTTCGGTTCGAGGGTTGCCGGAACGACCCGAGGAGCGCGAAATGCTCGTCGGGGATGGGTTCGATCGACAGCTACGAACAGGAAGAAGTGCAGACGAGACCGAAGTCGATGGTGCGACGACGCACGAGCCTTCTGGCTGCGTCGGTCACGTGTGTCTCGGTCACGATGCCGACAATAGCTTACGAGAACTGATCCGCGCCGACATCGGTCTCGTCGTCGGTGATCGCCGCGACGATACGTGCTGCCACCGCATCCGGCGTCAGACCCTGCGGTAGTTTCGGTGCCTGCCCGGCGATCGGCCGCGTCGCAAGCCCCGTCTCGGTGTGCGGCGGACGCACGTCGACGATCCTGATCTTCGACTTCCGCGCTTCTGTACGAACACTTTTCAGCAGCGCGCTCACCGCTGCCTTGCTCGCCGAATAGGCGCCCATGTTCGGCATCGGCTTGTCGGCCACGACGGCACTGATGTTGAGCACGAACCCGCCCTGATCCAGCGTGGTCAATGCTTCTCGAAGCACACGCAGCGGTGCCAGATAGTTCAGCAGCAGCAATTCGTCGACGGTGTCGTCGTCCACCTCGGTCACCGGCCCGAACGCCACAACGCCTGCGGCGATGACGATTCCGTCCAACCCGCCGTGGTGTTCGACGGCCTCCGCGACCACCGATCGGGCCGAATCGGGCAGCGTCAGATCGGCGTTCACCGTGTGATGGTCCGACTCGATGCTCCGGCCGCTCAGAGTCAACCGAGCCCCGGCCTTCGCGAGCTGCTCGACGATCGGTCCGCCGAGACCGCCGCTGGCACCGAATACGAGAATGCGTGCGCCGTCGAGAGTGGTCATGATTTCGAGGCTAACCGCCTACTCGAACGCTCGCTGACGACCGGCCGAACGACGTAGCCCGGGGCGTGTACTCACAGCAGTTCGGCCGCACGGCGAACCACGTCGATGCAGAGGTCGAGATTGAGCGGGCTCAACGTCGAGAAACCCTGAGCCACTTCACCTTGTTCGAGCACCACCACCCGGCCCGCTGCGACGCTCGGCAACGACGTGAACAGTCCGGTCTCGACGATTCCGGCCGAGCCGAAGTCGAACACGACGAGCACGTCGGCGTCGGCGAGGACGTCGGCGTTCTCGGCGGAGAACTCGGGACGCGGAGCGTCGGCGGTCGCTCCGTCGGACAGTGCGGCGACCGTCGTGAACCCGGCTCGCCGGAACAGATCCACGGCGGGGATCGATTCGTGACCGAGCCCGTAGAACATGGACGTGTCGTAGGCGGCGATCAAGCCGACCGTGGCACCGCCGACGTCGAGCCCTTCGAGCGCGGCGGACATCCTCGCGTCGGTCTCCGCGATGAGCTCGTCGGCGCGATCTCGCCGGTCGAGTGCGTCGCCGATCATCTCGAGGTTGGCCCGCCAATCGAACGACGCGATCTGGACCACCGGGGCAAGCGATTCGAGCTGAGAACGGGAATCGGCCACCCCGTCGTCGCCGATGATGAGATCGGGTTCGGCTGCTGCGATGCGCTCGGTATCGATCGATTCACCGAGGGAGATCCGCTCACTCGTCCCACCGAGTTCGGCGAGGGCGTTCTCGTGCCACTCCCATGATCTGTTCGGTGCGCCGATCATCTCGGCGAAGCCCTCGCGCACCCCGAACTGCACGGGGACGACCCCGAGCGCGAGCACCGTATCGAGATCCCACAGGTTGGCCACACAGGCAACCCGCTGTGGTCGACGGTCGATCACGACGGACTCACCCGCATCGTCGACGATAGTGCGGGGATAGCCGTCCCCTGCCGTCCCATCGCCCGTGGCCTGCTCCTCACCGCTACCGCAGCCGACGATCAACGCAGCGAGGGCAACGCTGCCGATGAGGAACTCACGACGCGTCGCCGCCTCGATGATGGTTGCCTCCGATCGGTGTGCTCCGAGAGCGAAAGCAGCGGCCAATTCACGCGCAGGTGCGGTCATGACCGGAAATAATAGGCATGCCTAACCTATGGCGTCAAGGGTTAGTCAGCCGAGCAACTTCTTCTGGACCTTGCCCATCGCGTTGCGTGGGAGAGAGTCGACCACTCGAATCTCGCGGGGCCGCTTGTGAATCGAGAGCTCGGTGGCCACCAGATCTATCAGCACCCGATCCTCCACATCGGTGCCGACGACGTACGCCACGATGCGCTGGCCGAGGTCGTCGTCGGGCACACCGACCACGGCCACCTCGTCGACGCTCGGATGCCCCAGCAACACCGTCTCGATCTCCCCTGCGCCGACGCGATAGCCGCCGGACTTGATCAGGTCGGTCGAGGCTCGTCCCACGATTCGGTGGAAGCCGTCGGGCTCGATGAGAGCGACGTCTCCGGTGTCGAACCACCCGTCTTCGGTGAACGTCTTCGCCGTCGCGTCCGGGTTGTTTAGGTAACCGTCGAACAGCATGGGGCAGCGGACCTGCAACGCTCCGATGGATTCGCCGTCGTGCGGCAGGATTTCGCCCTTCTCACCGCGCAGCCGAGTCTCGACGCCTGCGACCGGCAGTCCCACCGAGCCTGCTCGACGCTCCCCGTCGGCGCGGGTGCTGATGGTGATGAGGGTTTCACTCATGCCGTATCGCTCGATCGGGGCCTGGCCGGTGAGTTCACGTAGCCTCTCGAACACCGGAACCGGGAGCGGCGCACTGCCGGAAACCAGAAGTCGGGCACCGGCAAGGGCGCGGGCCGACGCCTCGTCCGCGGCGACACGCGACCATACGGTCGGTACCCCGAAGTACAGGGATCCGCGCGCGGCCGCGTAGAGCTCCGGCGTCGGCTTCCCGGTGTGGATCAGCGGGCTGCCCACTCGCAGGGGGCCGAGGACGCCGAGGATGAGACCGTGCACGTGGAACAACGGAAGTCCTTGCACAACAGTGTCTCTCGACGTCCATGCCCAGGCCTGCGCCAACGCGTCGAGCCCGGCCGCGATGGCACTGCGAGAAATCAACACACCTTTCGGCGGGCCGGTGGTACCGGAGGTGTAGAGCACGAACGCGACCGAGGACGGTTGCGGTTCGGGGTAGCTGTGCCACGACCGTGCATGCTGACGCACCGGCAGGACCTCGAGCCCGGAGGTGTCCGGCGGCGCTTCACCGAGCCACGCCTGCGCGCCCGAGTCGCGGAGGATGTGCTCACGTTCGGCCACCCCGGCATCGGGCGGAACCGGCACCACGGTGACACCGGCGATGAGTGCACCCACAACAGCGAGCACCGTCTTCACCGACGGCGTCGCGTAGACCGCAAGTCGGTCGGCACGCGAGATGCGTTCGGCCACGGACGTCGCCGCGCCCAGGATGTCGGCACGAGAGAGCGAGACTCCGTCGATCGTGATGGCGTCGGGAATATCGTCTCCCCGCGCAACGGCGAGTGGGTTCAGTGAACGAAGCAGCACATGGCTACCGTACATACATGGACGTGGACGGAATCGACACCGGCGACTACGCCGAGTACATGACGGTCGCCGCCGGTGACCTGCAGGCGGGTGTCTATCTGATCGGAACCGACGCCGAGCAGGACACCGATTCCGAGGACGACCTCGACCTGGACCTCGAGGACTCCGATTCCGACGATGACGACATCGACATCGCGCACGTCACCGACGGCGCGCCCAGGCTGGTCTACTCGGTGCAGTCGGACGATTTCTGGACCAGAGTCGAACTGGCCGATCTTCGAGCCACTCAGCTCTACGAGGAAGCGCACGCACGCAATCCCGAGGTCAACACGGAGCCCAAACGCTTCACCACCGTCGAGGCTTTCGGCAGCAACGAACTGGTCTACATCCTGCGCATCCGACGCGGCGGCTGGGATGGGATCGAGCCGGTACTCGAGCCGTGATCGGCGCGGCCCCTCAGTCCTCGCAAACGCGAGAGCGTTTGCTGAACGCGAGCGGTTTCGCGTCACGATTTTGCGCGCGTATGGCAAGTGCGCGCGCGTGTGCGAGATCTAGGCCGAGGATGCGACGGTGCCGACTCCGAGGGCAACCAGGAATCCGGCGCTGATGCGGTCCAGCCAGTCGGTCACCGCGGGCCTGCTCAGCATGGCCACCGCACGTGAGGCGAGAACGGAGAACACTCCCATCACCAGCGCGGCGACAACCACCTCGACCAAGCCGAGCGTCATCGCACCGGTGAAAGTGACCACGGTCAGGAACTGCGGCACCACCGCGAGGTAGAACAGTCCGACCTTGGGATTGAGCGCGCACGAAAGAACACCCGCACCGAACGCCGACCACGCAGACGCAGCGACAGGCACCAGCGGCTCACCGGCCACCTTGTTCTTGCGTCGCGCCCGGAAGGCCTTCACGCCCAGGTACAGCAGATACAGCCCACCGAGGATCTTGACGACGCGATACGCCGTCGCGGATTGCTCGACGATCGCCGCCAGCCCGACGGCCACCAGCACGGCCCAGAACAGTCCACCGATCGCGACGCCCATCGCCGCCGCGATCCCGGGCTTGAGACCGCCGATGCTGTACCGCAGCACCAGAAACGAATCGGGCCCGGGCAGAATCGCCAGCAGAAAGCACACACCGGCGAAGCTGAGCAGCAGGCTGAGGGTCATGGGTACATGAGAACACCCGGTCCGAGTTGGGTCCAACTGACGTGAGTGTCCACAATTCACGTCCAGCGACGGAATCCCGCTCGCGAAGTCGAATAGTGGACGCTCAGCGCACCAGAGAAACCCGACTACCCGCGCAGGCGAGCCGCCGCAGCCTCGATGCGTTCGTCCGTGGCCGTGAGTGCGATGCGCACGTGCTGTCCACCGTTCGGTCCGTAGAACTCTCCCGGGGCAGCGAGGATGCCGCGTTCGGCGAGCCAGTCGACGGTGTCGCGGCACGGTTCGCCTCGCGTAGCCCACAGGTACAGCCCGGCCTCGGAGTGGTCGACGGTGAATCCGGCTGCTTCGACGGCTTCCTTCAATACAGTCCTGCGTGATCGGTACCGCTCGCGCTGAATGCTCTCGTGCTCGTCGTCGGCGAGTGCGGCGGTCATGGCGGCCTGGATCGGCAGCGGCACCATCATGCCGGCGTGCTTGCGTACCTCGAGCAGCTCGGCAACCAGGGATGCGTCGCCGGTGACGAAGCCGGCGCGGTAGCTCGCGAGGTTCGAGGTCTTCGAAAGCGAGTGCACGGCAAGCAGATTGGTGTGATCGCCGTCGCACACGCGTGGATCCAGCACAGAGACCGCTTCGGCTTCCCAGGTCAGACCCAGGTAGCACTCGTCCGAGACGACGATGGCGTCACGCTCGCGGGCCCAGTCGACGACTTTGCGGAGATGCTCGACTCCGAGCACCTTGCCGGACGGGTTGGACGGTGAATTGACGAAGATCAGCGACGCCCGCTCGGGGCCCAAACGCGACAACCCGTCGGCCCGCAGAATTCGCGCACCCGCCAGCAGTGCCCCCACTTCGTAAGTGGGGTAAGCCAATTCGGGGATGACAACCAGGTCGTCGGCTCCCAGGCCGAGCAGCGTCGGCAGCCAGGCGATCATTTCCTTGGTGCCGATGGCCGGGAGCACCGCGTCGGGCGAGAGACCGGTGATCGAATACCGACGCTCGAGCGCGGCCACCGCGGCCTCGCGCAATGCGGCGGTACCGACCGTGGTGGGGTAACCGGGCTCGCCCGCAACGGAATTCAAGGCCGTGCGGATCACCTGCGCAACCGGATCCACCGGTGTACCCACCGACAGGTTGACGATGCCGCCCGGGTGCGCCGACGCCTTCTCCTTGGCAGCGGTCAACGAGTCCCATGGAAAATCGGGCAGCGCCGCTGCCACCGCTCTACGTGCCAAGGCGTCAGTTCTCGCCCATGGGAGGCAGAGCCTTGATGAACGGCGGGTCGTAGTCGGTCTTGCCGAGCTTCGCAGCGCCGCCGGGAGATCCCAGGTCGTCGAAGAAGTCGACGTTGGCACCGACGTATGCGCTCCACTGCTCGGGCACGTCGTCCTCGTAAAAAATGGCCTCGACGGGGCACACGGGCTCGCAGGCTCCGCAGTCGACGCATTCGTCGGGGTGGATGTACAGCATTCGGTTACCCTCGTAGATGCAATCCACCGGGCACTCTTCGATGCACGCTTTGTCCAGTACATCTACGCACGGTTCTGCAATCGAGTAGGTCACTGCTGCTCTCCCCTCCTGTATCGATCGTGGGCGCTCGCGCGCCCTGAGCATCCTAGTATCGCGGTCCGAACCTGGAGCAAACCGACCAGGGTGACCTCACCTGGCTCGATCGGCTATCGCCGCACCTGCTTCGCGGGCGAGTCGACCCCGAGGTTCGAGGCCTTCTTGTGGGCCGCAAGCCACTTGCGGCCCTGCTTGGCGGCACGAGAGAGCGCGCCACGCTCGCCGAAGTATCCGGCGACGCCACCGACGACCGGGATGGCACCGAGCACGCGGTAGATGCCGCGAGGATGCGGACGCTTCTCCAACTCGCCTGCGACGTCGCGCAGCACGTTGGCGATCTGCCACATGCCGCGCAGCAGCGCGAACGGACCCGACTTGGGGGACTCTTCCTTCTTCGCGGGAGCACTGTCGGCCAGGGACGTCAGGTCGCGCTTGCACAACACCGAGCCGAGTAGCGCCACATGCGTCTCGCGGTCGGTCACCCCTGATTCGCGGGCCACGGCGACGAGCACCATCGCCTGGTTGGCGAACCCGAGCAGATCCTGGATCGGCAGGCGGTTGACCAGGATGCCGAACACACCGGGAAACGCGACGGCAACGGTGTTGAGAGCTCCGATGCGATTGACCCACCACTGCGACCGAGCGTCACTGCCGAGCTTCTCCCACCCTGCGGTGCCCGGGAAGTCGGTGGTGTCGAAGGCCTTCGCGAGGAAATCGATGACGTTGTCGAGGGTCGAATCATCCGCGGAGGACTCGCGGAACGTCCTGCCCTTGAGGCCTATCGGGTCGCGTGTCGCGAGGATGTCGAGCACGGGATGAATGATGGCGACGGCACTGCTCAGCACCGCGGCGACACGACGGTCGTCCATGTCAGACAAGCTCCATTTCGAGAGTGACCCCGAGGGTCAGATCAGGCCGGCAACGGACACCGCCGGAGCCGGGCCGTACGTGGTGGTGCGCTGACGAACCGGTCGTCCGATGCCGTCGGCGATCTCGTGCAGTTCCGCAACGGTCTTCTCCGAACCGTTCTGCGAACCCGCCATGCGTGAGATCGTCTCCTCCATCAGGGTCCCGCCCAGATCGTTCGCGCCCCCGTTCAGCATCGCCTGTGTACCCGTGATTCCCAATTTCACCCATGATGTCTGAATATTGTCGATCCGGCCGTGCAGCATGATGCGGGCCAGAGCATGCACGGCGCGGTTGTCCCGGTTGGTCGGGCCGGGTCGCGAAGCCCCGGCGAGATACAGCGGCGAGGACTGGTGCACGAACGGCAGCGGCACGAACTCGGTGAACCCACCGGTCTTGTCCTGGATCTTCTTGAGCACGTTCAGGTGGCCGACCCAGTGCGACGGATTGTCGACGTGGCCGTACATCATCGTCGAGCTCGACCGCAGGCCCACCTCGTGCGCGGTGGTGATCACTTCGATCCACTCGGCCGCGGGCAGCTTGCCCTTGGTGAGTACCCAGCGGACCTCGTCGTCGAGAATTTCCGCGGCCGTTCCCGGGATCGAGTCCAGCCCGGCGGCCCGGAGCTCGGTCAGCCACTCACGGATCGACTGACCGCCCCGCGATGCCCCGTTGACGATCTCCATCGGAGAGAAGGCGTGCACGTGCATCGACGGCACCTTGGCCTTGACCGCGCGAACCAGATCGGCGTAACCCGTCACCGGCAGTTCGGGGTCGATCCCGCCCTGCATGCACACCTCGGTGGCCCCGACGACGTGAGCTTCCCACGCCCGATCGGCGACCTCGGTGGTGGACAGCGTGAATGCGTCGGCGTCGCCCTTGCGCTGAGCGAACGCGCAGAAGCGGCAGCCGGTGTAGCAGATGTTGGTGAAGTTGATGTTCCGGTTCACCACGTAGGTGACGGTGTCTCCGTTGACCTGCTTGCGCAGATCGTCGGCGAGGGCAGCGACGGCGTCCATGCCCGCGCCCTCGGCGGTCGCGAGTGCGAGGTACTGCTCGTCGGACAACCCGGCCGGGTCCTTCTCCGCAGCCGTCAACGCCGAGACCAGGTCCCGGTCCACCCGTTCGAGGCCGGCTAGATCGCGTACCTGTTCGCGGATCGAATCCCAGTCGCCGAACGCATTCGCCAGATCCGAACGCGTCTCGGTGTTACGTCCCTGGGTGTCGATCTCGGTGTTCAGGTCGACGCGGCCCGAGGACTCCCACTCCTCGTCCGGTTCCTGCCACGGCAGACCCGTCGGGTTCACGTTCTCGCGCGCCATGCCGGTCTCCGGATCGGCCAGCGCCCGCACGTGCGCCGAGATCCGCGGATCGATCCACGGAGCACCGGCGAGGACGTACTGCGGCTGCGCTGCAACACGTTCCACCAAGCGGTAGCCCGCCTTGTCGGACAGTTCCGCCAGGGTGTCGAGGTTCGGCCACGGGCGCTCGGGATTGACGTGATCGGGGGTCAGCGGCGAGACCCCGCCCCAATCGTCGACGCCTGCGCCCAGCAACGCTGCGGTCTCCTCCGCTGCCACCAGGTTCGGCGGAGCCTGGATTCGCATCGAAGGGCCGACCACCATGCGCGTCACCGCGATCGTCGCCAGGAATTCTTCGAGACCGGCGTCGGGTACGGACCGCATAGCGGTATCGGACTTGGCCAGGAAGTTCTGCACGATGATTTCCTGCACGTGCCCGAAAGACTTGTGCACCTTGCGAATTGCCATGATCGACTCGGCGCGATCACGGAGCGTCTCGCCGATTCCCACCAGGATGCCCGTCGTGAACGGAATGTTGAGCCGTCCCGCGTCGGTCAGCGTGCGCAGGCGAACCTCGGGATCCTTGTCCGGACTGCCGTAGTGCGCCTGCCCCTTCTCCTCGAACAACCGACGCGAGGTGGTCTCGAGCATCATCCCCATCGACGGGGCGACCGGCTTGAGGCGCGAGAGTTCCTGCCACGACATCACACCGGGATTGAGGTGCGGCAGCAAACCGGTCTCCTCGAGCACCCTGATCGACATGGCACGCACGTAATCCAGCGTCGAGTCGTAGCCGCGCGAGTCGAGCCACGCCTTGGCCTCGGGCCACCGCTCCTCCGGCCGGTCACCGAGAGTGAACAGAGCTTCCTTGCAGCCCAGCGCGGCACCCTTGCGCGCGACGTCGATGATCTCGTCGGGGTCCATGAACATCCCGTGCCCGGAAGCATTGAGCTTGCCCGGGACCGTGACGAATGTGCAGTAGTGGCACTTGTCGCGGCACAACCGGGTGATGGGTACGAACACCTTTCGCGAATACGACACGGTCTTCGGACGCCCGGCCGACTCGAGACCCGCATCACGAACCCGCGCAGCCGACGCCATCAGATCAACCAGATCGTCCCCACGCGCGTGCAGCAGAACCGTCGCCTCGTCGACGTTCAACGAGACTCCGTCCCGGGCACGACGCAGAACGCGGCGCATGGCAGAAGCAGCTGGAGCGGTGTCAGGCAACGAAGTCACCAGTCGATCATGCGCCTTCCTGGTACGCACGTGCCACCGCAGGGGTCGGTAGTCCTTCGCCGATCCGAACGTCGCCATTCGGTAACGACTCGGGATGCCCCAGTTCGTACGGGCAGGAAAGCGCACGCCATCGTGGGAAGCTCCTGTTCATGCGCGCTTTCGCCTGCCCGGCCTGCGGCCGACTCGCCCCTTTCGAGTCGCAAAGCTGCCCATCGTGCTCGATCCTGCTCGGCCTTCATCTCCCGTCCAGAACCTTGGTCGCGATCCCGGGCGACGAGATCGTCGTCGACGGAGTTCGCTGGCACCGTTGCGTCAATTGGTCGTGGCACTGCAACTGGCTGGTTTCCGAGGACTCCGGCAGCGGGCAGTGTGCGGCGGGCCGCCTCATTCGCCGCAGGCCCGAGAGCGACGACACGATCGCACTGGAAAAGCTGGCCGACGCATCCGCTTCCCTGCGTCAGCTTCTCTTCCAGTTGCTGGATCTGGGCCTACCCGTCGATTCGTACCGACAACGTGACGGCGGGCTCGCTTTCGACCTACTGTCTTCCCGGACCTCCGGTCAGCAGATCACCATCGGTCATGCCAACGGTGTCATCACCATCGACCTGGCGGAGTCACTCGACGCACATCGCGAGGCCCTGAGGGTGCGGCTTCGTGAACCGTATCGGACCATGCTGGGTCATCTGCGGCACGAGGTCGGCCACTACTACGAGAACATCCTCGTCGAGAACGGCCCGCTCATCGACGACTGTCGAGTGCTGTTCGGCGATGAACGCGCAAGTTACTCGGATGCGATCGCACGTCATTACAAGTTCGGTGCACCCGAGGACTGGCAGCAGAGTTTCATCTCGGAGTACGCCACGATGCATCCGTGGGAGGACTTCGCGGAATGCTTTGCGCACTACCTGCACATCACCGACACACTGGCCACAGCCGCCGAGTCCGGAGTGGTGTTGCGCGCCGACCTGGCGGCCTGGGCAATGCGAGACGATGTCGCTCCTCGAACGAGCTATCACGACGCGGACATCGACGACATCCTCGAGGACTGGCAGATCCTGTCGGGAGTGTTCAACAGGGTCAACAGGTCGATGGGCAAGGGCGACCTCTATCCATTCACCATTGCGCAACCCGTGCACGAGAAGTTGCGGTTCGTGCACCGCGTCGTCACGACCGCGGCACGAACAGACGGCTAGGTTTGCAACCGTGACAACGATGACCGATCCACAGTGGCAACCGTCTCCGCGCGCACGTCTGCTCTGGGCTCTGAGTGCCGGTCTGCTGTGGGTACCGATCTTCGTCGCCCAGATCGTGTGGGCAATCGTCGACTCCAATTGGACGACCTGGCCGCATGTGGCCGTCCTCGTCGCCTCGGTGGTGCTCGCTGTGCTGCACATCGCGATCGTGCCCCAGTGGCGGTATCGCGTGCATCGCTGGGAGATCAGCGACACCGCGGTCTACACCCGCACCGGCTGGCTGAGCCAGGAGCGACGCATCGCACCGATCTCGCGGGTACAGACCGTCGACACCGAGCGCGGACCTCTCGATCGCCTGCTGGGGTTGGCCACGGTCACGGTCACGACGGCGTCCTCTGCCGGCGCGGTGAAGATCACGGCGCTCGACCAGGAAGTCGCGGACAAGACGGTCGCGCGACTCACCGACATCGCCGGCCGTACCGTCGGAGACGCAACGTGACCGTCGGTGACCCGCAGGATCAGGCAGAACTGCTGGCCGTCGAGGAGGAGCAGCCGTGGCTGCGCCTGGACAAGCGAATGTTGTTGGTACATCCGGTGAACGAGGGCATCAAGCTCCTGCCCGTATTGCTGATCTCGTTCTTCGTCGGCAGCCAGAGCGGCAACCACTACTGGAGTCTCGGCATTCTCGTGGTCGTCGTGGTGTTCGCGATCCTGCGGTGGTTCACCACCAGTTACCGGATCGGTCCGGTGCACGTGCAACTGCGCAGCGGGGTGCTGCAGAAGAAAGTTCTGTCCATTCCGCGCAACAGGATTCGGTCGGTCGATGTGGAGGCCAACGTTCTGCACCGGGTGCTGGGGCTGTCCATCCTGCGTATCGGCACCGGCCGACAAGCAGGCAACGGCGAGGCCTTCGAGCTCAACGCACTCGACACGTCGCTGGTGCCTGCGCTTCGTGGGGATCTGCTGCAGCGGGTCTCGGGACAGATACCGACGTCCGACGGGATGCCAACGGCGGCACCGGAACCCGAAGTGGAGATCGCTCACTGGCAGTTCTCGTGGGTGCGGTTCGCACCGTTCTCCATCACCGGCATCGTCACCATCGCCGCGGCCGTCGGTGTGCTGTTCCAGTACGGACTCGGGCGAACATTGGCCGAGTCTTCGGTGGTCTCCAACAGCATCGATTCCGCAGAGCAACTGGGAATCGCGTTGTTCGTGGTCGTGGCTCTGATTGCGCTGCTGGTCGTGTCGAGCATCTTCGCGTGCATTCGTTACCTGTTGACCTACGCCAATCTGACGGTCACCGATCAGGGGCGCACGCTCCACGTCAGTCATGGACTGCTGCGAACCCGCCAGTCGACACTCGATCGCAAGCGGCTGCGCGGCACGTCACTGTCCGAACCACTGCTGCTGCGCGCGGTGAAAGGCGCCAGGCTCGACGCCATCATGACCGGCGTCAGCGCCGAGAAGAAGGAATCGTCCCTGCTGCTCCCCCAGGCCCCGCGCGCCGAAGCACTCCGCATGATGACCACGGTCCTCGGCGACGCCGGTTTGCACGGCGGTGCCGACCGCCCCCTGCTGCAGCACGGACCCGCGGCGCGGCGTCGCCGCTACACCCGGGCGGTGCTGCCGGTGTTGGTCATCGCGGCCGGCCTGGGAATCGCGCAGTACTTCGGCGCGCCCATCCCGATACTCGCTTGGATCGCGCTCGGGGTATTGTTCGTCGCCGCCTTCGGGCTCGCGCACGATCGCTTCCGTGGCCTCGGCCACGCGGTACTGCCCGGTTGGCTCATCACCCGACACGGCTCGCTCGACAGGAGTCGGCACAGCCTCGAGGCCGCAGGCATCATCGGCTGGACGGTGCGGCAGACGTTCTTCCAGCGTCGCGCCGGGGTGGCCACCATCGTCGCCGCTACTCCGGCCGGCGTAGGTCACTACGAGGTGATCGACATCCCCATCGAGAACGCGTGGGCGATGATCGACGCCGTCACCCCTGGTGCCGGAGACATCTGGCTGCACCGAACCTGACATGACGCGGCCGCAGAGCATCGAGGAGCTCGACCTCGCAGTGTCGGAATGCCGCGCCTGCCCGCGTCTGGTGCAGTGGCGCGAGCAGGTCGCGCTCGAGAAGCGAGCCGCTTTTGCGAACGAAACATATTGGGGTAGAGCGGTTCCCAGTTTCGGACCCGCCGACGCGGCCATGCTGATCGTCGGGCTCGCCCCGGCAGCGCACGGTGGCAACCGCACCGGCCGGATGTTCACCGGAGACCGAAGCGGGGACGTTCTCTATCGCGCGATGCATGCGGTCGGTTTGGCCAACCAACCCACCGCGACGCATATCGGAGACGGGTTGGCGCTCAACGGAGTTCGCATTGCGGCACCGGTGCACTGCGCTCCGCCGCAGAACAAGCCGACTCCCGCCGAGCGAGACGCATGCAGGCCCTGGCTGGACGACGAATTGCGGTTGCTGCGCCCGACGCTACGGTCGGTGCTCGTTCTCGGCGCCTTCGGCTGGCAGTCCCTGTTGCCCATACTGGCGGCCAACGGATGGGAGATACCAAGGCCTGCACCGAAGTTCGGCCATGGAGCCAAGCTCGATCTGGGGTCGATCACCGTGTTCGCCAGCTATCACGTCAGCCAGCGAAACACCTTCACCGGATTGTTGACTCCGACGATGATCGAGGACGTACTGCGGGATGCGGGTCGGCATGCACGCTTGCTGTGATCGCCTTCATCCGGAACATGAACAGCAGCACTCCTGCGGGGCCCGCTCCGGCAACGATCAGCAGCATGGTGCGCCAATCGGCGAGCAGGAGAACGTCGCCGCCGGGCCCGCCGAACATGCACAGCAGAACCGCGGCGAACCATCCGATCAAGGGTGACGCCACCCAGAGCGGCCGCTCGGCGACCTTGCGCGCCGCCAGGATCAACGCGACGTTGGCAACTCCGCCGAGCAGTGCACTGACGGGGAACTGCACCGAACCGAGGTAGGTCGGGAGAAAGAAGACCGACAGAATTCCGGACAGAAAGCCGTCGAACACCAGCACTGCGACCGTCGCCCAGGACACCAGGGCGACAGTATTGGATGCAGCTTTCGAGATCATGCGCCCAATACTGCCTTGACCCTGGTTGTTTCAGTGCGCCGGCACTCAGGAAACCGGCGGGTACCCGAGCGAGGTGAGCAGATTGCTCGCGCCCATGGCGATCTGACCCAGAACGTACTGGTACAGATCTGCCTGTGCGCCGAACTGCGGCTTGAGAGAATCGACGAACGCGACGATGGCGTCCTGCACTACCCAGTTGTACATGTGTGTTCCGCCCCTGCTGTGGTGAGATCGACCCTGTGGTCATTCAGTGATGCGAAGCACAGCCTAGTACGCCTGCGAAAAGGTCCGTCTCCCTGCCCGTCGCATCGCCGCCGGGCTCGCCCCGAACGAGCACGTACTGCTCGTCGAGCAATATCGGCTGGGCGATGTCGTTGGACAGTGCGTACTCGTTGCCCGACGGCGCGACGGTCACCTGAGTCGCATGTGCGCGCAGTGCTTCCCGCTTGGCGTCGAGCACGCCCCGAATGTCGATGCTGGTGGTGATCGTGCTTTCCGGGACGCTGGGCAGCTCACCGTCGACCGGCAGTCTCCATCCGGCCGGAAGCTCGTCGATCGCGGCGAGACCCGACTGCAGTTGATCGTGTCCGGTGACGGTCCAGTAGAACTTCGACACCTCCCACGGCGCTCCGGCATCGGGGTAGACCTCGGTTCCGCAGATCTCGACGGCCTCGGTCACCAGCGAGTGCACCTGCTGGTGATCGGGGTGGCCGTACCCGCCCTCGGGGTCGTATCCGACGACGACCTGCGGCCGGAGCTCACGCATGACCGAAACGAGCGCTCCCAGGGCCTCGTCACGGTCCGCGTTGACGAACGCGCGCGGTTTGCGAGCCGCCGACGTCCCCGCCATCCCGGAATCCCGCCAGCGTCCGGCTCCACCGAGAAAGCGCGGCGGGTTGCAGCCCAGGGCAGCGAGCGCGCGGTGCAATTCCAGGATCCGGTAGCCGCCGAGCTGATCAGCGCGATCGACCACCAGATCGGCCCACGTCTCACCGATCACTTCTCCCTCCTCGCCGAGCGAGCAGGTGAGCACCGTGACCTCGGCCCCGGCGCGGACGTAATGCGCGATGGTGCCGCCGGTGGTGATGGTTTCGTCGTCCGGATGCGCGTGCACCAGGAGCAACCGCTGTGGCTCCGTCATCGCCTGATCCGTCATTGCCTGCCCTGTCATCGCTGGTTACTCGCCGTTCTTTCTGTCGTCCGTATCACTGCCGGCATCGGCATCACTGCTGTCATCGGCCGAGCAGCTGCGCCAGATGCGGCAGCGATCGTGCCGTCACGTCGGGCGCAGCAAGGTAATCCGGGTAGGGCCCGCCGTCGCGATGGATCCAGGCGGTCGCCAAGCCTGCACGGTGCGCGCCGTCGATGTCCCAGGGATGAACCGCGACGAGCATGGCGTCCTCCGGCTTCGCGCCGCACTGCTCGAGTGCGTAGCGGTAGGAGTCCGCGTGCGGCTTCCATCGACCGGCGGCTTCCACCGACAGCAACGACTCGAAATTCTCGCGCACTCCGGCCTTGTCCAGCAGGGTCTGTGCCACCTGGACCGAACCGTTGCTCAGAGTGATCAGCCGGATGCCGAGTGCTGCCAGGGCGGTCACTCCCTCGACGACATCGGAATGAACGTCGAGCTCCGCGAAACCACCCATGATGTGGTCCACCGCGGCGTCCAGATCCGGGTTCGAGGCGGTGTCGAACAGCAACGTACGAAGCGAACCGGAACCGATGACGGCGAAGGGCTGGGCAGCATCCGCTGCTGCCAACGCGAAGCCGTCCCGGAGCAGGCCCGCGAACCACGTCGCGAACAAGTGCGGCGGAGCGCCCACGTCGGCGAACCGTGACGGCATCGTGGACATGTCGGACAACGTCTCGTTCACGTCGAACACGATGACGGCGGGGCGATCGATGCGAGTCACCGGGGCGTCCGCATCCACTGCGGAGCGTCGGCGAAGATCCCGACCTCGACCGGGCCGGTCAGCGAGACGCCGGTGATGCCGGGTACGGCGGCCACCACGGACGCGTCCTGCATGATCGGCAGCGTCGACGCCAGCGACCACAGCCTCGGCTCGACGTCGTTTCTGGCCACGGAGGACTCGAGACCGCTCACCAGTGCCCTGTCGATCGTCGGTTGCAGTTCCGGAACACACAGGCCGGACAGATTCCGCGGTATCTCGACGCCGTCGCCGCTGCTGTCGGCCGGCTCGTCGACGCAACCGAACCGGGAGGCGAGGGCCGTCGCGGGGTCGACTCCCGCGCTGGTCCATCCGACCACCGCGTCGACGGCTCCGTCGGTCAACGCCGTCGAGTACAGCTCGTCGGCGGGAAGTGGGGTCACGGTCGCATCGATGCCTGCGCCGACGAGTTCGTCTGCGGCCGTTCCGGCGACCGCGAGCGCGATGTCGTCGTTCTCGACGGCACCGATCACGAACCGCAACGCTGTGCCGGTCGGGTCCGCAAGCTTGGTGACACTCGGGCCCGGAGCGCTCGTGGAGGTCGGGTCGGGACTCGTCGTCGGAGCGGCGGTGGTCGGTGCGCTCGGGTTCGGGGTCGATGTGACCACGGCATCGGGTGTCGGTACGAACCCGGCCCGTTCGAGCAGTTGGAGAGCAGCTGTTCTGCCGATGGGGGCCGGCGCCGTCGCGGTGTATCCGGGGTCGGACGGTGAGGACAGCTGCGCTGCTGCCCGGCGATCCGTCGCGCCACCGCCGGCTCCGACCGTCGCCAGTAGATCGGGGTCGAGTAGACCCAATATCCCCTGTCGCACAACCGAATTCGGCATGTTCGGCGCTCGCCCGTTGACCGTCATCGACAGCACGCGGGATTGTCGGATGGTGTCGGTCCGCACGCCGGGAATCGCGGAGAGTTGGGCTCGCAGGGCCGAGTCGCCACGAACCTGGGCGATCTGAGCGTCACTGGACCGCAGTGAATCGGCCAGCTGCGCGGAGGTGCCCCCGCGGCGGATCAGGATCTGGTCGGGTGATGCGGGCTCGCCCCAGAATCGGTCGTTGCGTTCGAGCAGAATCTCGTCCCGACCCCGGTCGACGGTCTTGATGTTGAACCGAGAACCGGAGACCGGCACATTGTCCGTCAGGCCGCCCTGAAAACCGCCGGGTGAGTCCTTGAGCAGATGCGAGGGCACCAGATCGGCGAACAGCCGCTGCCAGGCCGGGTACGGCGACGAGAGCGTCACGTCGACCGTCTTGCCACCGCCCGAGGATGCGACGTCGTCGATCAAGGCGTACCCCGCCGGATCGACGACACCGGGTTGAGTGGTCATCTGCTGCCACAGGTAGCGGAAATCCTCGGCGGCGATCGGCGCGCTGTCGGACCACTGGGCTTCGTTGCGCAGCTGATAGCGAATGGTGAACGGCGATTGCGACGTCACCTCGGCCGAGATCAACAGCGACAGGTCCGGTTCCCAGGTCGTCACCCCGGTGTCAGGGTCGCGCGAGGGACGGAACGGGCTGGGTAGTACCAGTGAACCGACCGCGGCAGTGGCAGGCGACTGATCTGCCAGAAGATGGGGGTTGAAGCCGATGCCGACATCGTCGATGGCGACGACGACCGGGTCACCGGTCTTCGCCGGCACCATCGTGGTGCTGACCGTGGTCTCGATGCTCTCGATCGGGGGCGGGGGATCCGCAGTGCACGCGGTGAGTACCAGAGCGATGGCAGAAACCAGAACCGTCGGCATCAGCACCTTGCGCAACGAGGATCTCCTTCGTAGTCGGCTACCTTGTGCGACAGAAGCGACGCGCCCCACAAGGGTGACACGTCGCTTCTGCCGCACGAAGTGAGTCTTACAGAGCAGCCTTGTCGCGGGTCTTGCTCCGCGAACGCTCGCGAGCGCGCTCGTTGGAATCGAGGTGCACCTTGCGGACGCGCACGACCTCGGGGGTCACCTCGACGCACTCGTCGCCTGCACAGAACTCCATGGCCATTTCCAGGTCCAGCTTCTTGGGCTTGGCCAGGGTCTCCATGACGTCTGCGGAGGACTGACGCATGTTGGTCAGCTTCTTCTCACGGGTGACGTTGATGTCGAGGTCTTCCTGACGCGGGTTGATGCCCACGACCATGCCCTCGTAGGTGTCTGCGCCCGGCTCGACGAAGAACGTGCCGCGATCGGCCAGCTGGATCATCGCGAACGGAGTGACGGTGCCGTGACGGTCCGACACGAGCGAGCCGGTGTGGCGCGCGCGGATCTCACCGGCCCACGGTGCGTACCCGTGGAAGACGGCGTTGGCGATACCGGTACCGCGAGTGTCCGTGAGGAACTCGGTGCGGAAACCGATCAGGCCACGCGAAGGAACGATGAATTCCATGCGAACCCAGCCTGCGCCGTGGTTCGTCATCTGGACCATCTTGCCCTTGCGTGCAGCGAGCAGCTGAGTGACGGCACCGAGGTACTCCTCCGGTGTGTCGACCATGAGCTCTTCGAAGGGCTCGTGCAGTTTGCCGTCGACCGTCTGGGTGACCACCTGGGGCTTGCCGACGGTGAGCTCGAAGCCCTCACGACGCATCTGCTCGACGAGGATGGCGAGAGCGAGCTCGCCACGACCCTGGACCTCCCAGGCATCGGGGCGACCGATGTCGAGGACCTTGAGCGAGACGTTACCGATGAGCTCTTGGTCCAGACGGCTCTTGACCATGCGCGAGGTCAGCTTGTGGCCGCTGACGCGTCCGACGAGCGGGCTCGTGTTGGTGCCGATGGTGACCGAGATGGCCGGCTGGTCGACGGTGATGCGCGGCAGAGCAACCGGGTTCTCGAGGTCGGCGAGGGTGTCGCCGATCATGATGTCCGGGAAGCCTGCGACGGCGACGATGTCTCCTGCAACACCCTTCTCGCCGGGCACGCGCTCGACTCCGATGGTGTTGAGCAGCTCGGTGATCTTGGCCTTCTGGACGACGGGCTCGCCGTCGACCTCACGCATCCAGCTCACGGTCTGGCCCTTGGAGAGCTGTCCGTTGTGGATACGGACCAGGGCGAGACGGCCGAGGAAGGCCGACGCGTCGAGGTTGGTGACGTGCGCCTGCAGTGGAGCGTCGACGTTGCCCTTGGGCGCGGGGACGTAGCTGAGCAGGACCTCGAAGAGCTCGTCGAGGTTCTCGGCGTCGGGGGCGTGGCCGTTCTCGGGCTGAACCTTCGATGCCTTGCCTTCACGGCCGGAGGCGTAGAGAACCGGAAGGTCCAGCGCCAGCTCGGCAGCTTCGGATGCCTCGTCGTCCAGGTCGGACGCGAGGTCGAGGAGCAGATCGTGGCTCTCCGAGACGACCTCTTCGATACGCGCGTCGGGACGGTCGGTCTTGTTCACGACCAGGATCACCGGCAGCGAGGCGGCGAGCGCCTTGCGGAGCACGAAGCGGGTCTGCGGAAGCGGGCCCTCGGATGCGTCGACGAGGAGGACGACACCGTCGACCATGGACAGGCCGCGCTCGACCTCTCCGCCGAAGTCGGCGTGGCCGGGGGTGTCGATCACGTTGATGACGGTGATGGTGCCGTCGGCGTTGCGCTTGTGGACGGCCGTGTTCTTGGCCAGGATCGTGATGCCTTTTTCTTTTTCGAGGTCACCCGAGTCCATGACGCGGTCGATCGCTTCGGCACGTTCCTCGAACGCGCCGGACTGTCGAAGCATGGCGTCGACCAGGGTGGTCTTGCCGTGGTCGACGTGTGCAACGATGGCGACGTTGCGGAAAGTGGTGGTGCTGTCGATGTTGTCTGCACTGCTTGGGGCGCTCACGCGAAAAATTCTCCTGGAGTCGAATGCGGGCTCTTGTTCGCTAGCGGGCTTATGTCGCTAGAGAAGCGCGCTGCACCGCGAGGTTCTCGCGACTGATCGAGTTTACCCGTAGTCCGGCAGTGCCCCGCGCCACCCTCAGGTCTGTGACCTGCGCCACCCATTAGTCTTGGTGCTCATGGGCAAGATAAAGGCCGCAGATGTCTCGGGGATGAAGCCCAAGAAAAAATGCTGCCGCAAGAAGGTTCGTTGCATCAAATGCCCCGTCGTGATCATGCGAATGAAGAAGCTGGAATCCGCGGGCGCGACCAAGAAAGACCTCAAGAAAGGTCTGAAGACCGCTCGGGCGAAGTGAGCAGAATGTCCTGCAACTCGGGCATCCAGAGTCGGTCGGCATCGACCAGATCCATCGTCGGCAAGGTTTCTGCGTCCACCCACCGTAGAGCCGAATGTTCAAGTGCTGCAGGAACTCCCGAGATGAGGCAGGCCCGGTAGGCGCGGAGCACGAGACCGCCGGGCAGGTCGACGTCGCCGGTGAGCGCCGCGCCGATCGAGCACTCCACTCCCAGTTCCTCACGCAGCTCGCGCACCAGGGCCGCGTCCTCCGACTCCCCCGGCTCCACCTTGCCGCCGGGCAGTTCCCACCGGCCGGCCAGCTCGGGCGGACGAGTTCGTTGGGCGAGCAGCAGCCTGCCCTGGAGCGTCAATGCGGCTGCGACAACCACAGCGGCGGGGGTACCGGACATGCCACCATCTTTCTATGACCGAACTGCTGACCGACCGTGACATCGAGGACGCCCGACTCGCCGAATGGACCGTGGACGGGAAATCGCTGACGCGCACCGTCGAACTGGAGTCGTTTCCAGCGGCGATCGACGCAGTGAACCGAGTGGCCGAGGCCGCGGAGGCGGCGGACCATCACCCCGACATCGACATCAGGTGGCGGACGCTCTCGTTCACGCTCTCGACCCACTCCGCCGGCGGGCTCACACAGAAGGATGTGGATCTGGCGCGTCGGATCGATGCCCTGATTGCGACTTGATGCGTCCCGCGTAGACGACCCAGCCGAGGAACAGGGCCGCTCCGACGACATCCACGGCACCGGCCCACGCCTCGAGGCCGGGACGGGGAATGGTCCAGATCGATTCCTGGAAGAAACTGAGCAGCCACGGCACCCCCACGGTGACCGTCACCAACCAGTAGCCCGCGACGATCTTCGACCCGGCGACGTCGCGTAGCGGCCCGTGCACCAGCCAGATCACCATCGGGATCACCCAGATCCAGTGATGCGACCACGAGATGGGCGAGATCAGCAGACCGAGGAGCTGCACGATCACCACCGTGCCCAGGTGGTCCTCGCGTCCGATCGCCCGCCATGCCGCGATCGCAAGTCCTGTCGCGACTACGGCGGCGGCGATCCACACCGGCCCCTGCCCGACGTCCTCCCCCGCGATCCGGCTGAGCGCGCCACGCAGGGACTGATTCCAGACCGAGCCGACGGGGCCGATTCGGTCGGCATCGCCGAGCAGCGTGGTGAAGTAGGTGGCCGCCTGGTGTCCGAGCGCCGCGTAGCTGACCGCGACGGTGAGAGCGAAGGCCACTGCCGAGAACGCCGCTGCCTTCCACCGCCGAGTGGCCAGAAAGTACAGGCCGGTGATGGCCGGGGTCAGCTTGATTCCGGCAGCGAACCCGACCAGCCCGCCTGCCACCCACCACCTGCTGCTGCGTACCGCGACAATCGCCAGCAGCACCAGGAACACGTTGACCTGGCCGTAGTCCAGGGTCGTTCGAACGGGTTCGAACCACAGACCCAGCGCGGTCCACAGCATCGCGATCCGCACCCAGCGCGGCTCGGCGGCACGCTCGTCGCCGAGAACCATCGACAGCGTCAGCTTCACCACGGCGAACAGCGCGATCATGGTCGCGGCCTGCCAGAGCACTCCGACCAGCGTGAACGGCAGATAGTGCAGCGGAAAGAACACGAGCGCGGCGAAAGGCGGGTACGTGAACGGGAGCGGGAAGTCCGGGGTCTGCACCGAGTACGTGTAGTCGTACAGATTGCCGCCGAGAAGTGTCGCGGAGCCGTCGACGTAGACGTGGAGGTCCACGAGGTTCATTCCGTTGGGCGTCGCGAAGGCCCAGACGAATCGGCTGATCACCGAGACCGCGAGCAGAACGGGGGCCAGCCGAACAAGTCGGTTCACTGTGCGTGCGGTTCCGTTCGGTATCGATGCCGTGTATCGATCGTCGAGCTTATAGGGCTCAGCTCACGCGCCCCAACCACCGATGCACCCGAGTAACATTTGCATCACCTTTCACACTGACAACTTCAGTAACAGGTTATCGTGTGCGTCTGCGGAGAATTCGCAGCGTGTGACCAATAGACTGCCCTGGCATAGATGCGACGGGGGAGGGCTCGATCGACAACAGCTGTACATCGGGGATTGCGCTACATAGAGTGACCCCTCGAGCACCGGCTGTCGCCGTGGGCCCGCGTCATGATCAGAATGGGGAATATCACCGTGCTTCGTACCCGCGGAACGCGTCGCGTAGTTACAGCTTTCGCCGTAGCCGCAGCCGCCGCACTAGTCGTGCCGACCAGCGCATCCGCACAGCCGTTGGTGCCGATGGCACCGGCAGATCTGCCCGCAGCACCGGCCGATCCCGCTGCTCTGATCGCTCAGTTCCTTCCCGCCCCCGGTGAGCCGATGCCCAACCTGGCCGAGGTGGAGGCACTCGCCTCGTTCGCACCGGCCATCGTCGGTGCCGCAGCCGGACCTGCCGACGTGGGAGCCGCCCCGGCCGCCGACCTGCTCGGTCAGGCCCGCGCGCTGCTCGAGACGGCGCAGCTGCCGGACCAGGTCAAGTCCCTGCTCGAACGGGTCATCACGTTCCTGGACGGCTCCGGCGGCGGCGGACCGGAACTGCCGTCCGACGGACCCGTCATCGCCCAGTTCCTGTACCCGACGCTCGGCGTGGGATGCATCTCCGATACCGCCGATTCCGTCGGAACCGCACTGGCCGTACCCGGACCAGCCACCCTGCCGCCTCCCGGACCCGGCGCAGGCCAGGCCGGCTTCGTCTTCACCGCTCTCGGCACCGCCCCGATCGCCGCCGAACAGGCAGCACCTCTGACGGTGACCTGGCTCAACATCGACAATCGTCGCTCGGGCACCCAGGATCTCACCGGCGCATCCATGATCAACACCGACGGTCCGGCGACGTTGTCCGCGATCGCCGACACCGGCCCCGGACGCGTTCTCTCGGTCGTCTCCGGTTCGATAACCACGCAGTCGAAGGAAGACCCGGCGGCAGCACCGCGCAGCTGCACCTTCCTGCCCACCATCGGTACGGTCTACGTCCCGTAGCTCGTATCTGCACTACTGACGCAGTTCGCCCCCGGCTTCCGTGAGAAGCCGGGGGCGAACTGTTTGTGGGGTGAATTCGGAAAGAATATGCACGGGTTCTCCGAATGCCGTGCTGCATTCGGAGATTGTCGGTAAAGAATTACATCGATGTTGTTTCAGAGAATGTCAGCGGCAGATTTCGACCACTGCCCGTAATCGGCCTTCAGAATATTGTTGATGTCGACTTTGACTCCGCCTACGAAATCCTTGTCGATTCGGATCTGATGAATGTGCGCGTCGGGATGAACGAAGCCCTTCGGCGTTCCCCAATTGTGCTGCCAATACCACCGGCCGAGGCCCGCGACCGAGGCCAATTCGATGGTCGGTGAATTGGCGTAGATTCCCGTGTTCTCGGCTCCGATCACCGACTGCCAGCCCAGGATGTACGGCGCGATCAGGGTTGCGAACTCCACAGCGGTGGGGTTGTCGTCGATCGACGCGTAGATCGGGCGGTCTGCCGGACCACCGGCGGCGAGGTGGAGCTCGAGGCCTCGCTCTGCGTGCTTCACGCCCGCTGCGTACCCGCCACGCCAGTCGGACGTGGACCCCTTGCCGAATTGATAGTTCGAGACCACTTCCAGGCCCGCGGATGTCAAGGCATCGGCCTCGGACTTGCGCATCGGCTTCCCGATCATCCAGTTCGCATCCGGTCGCCGATCGGAAACGTAGCGGACAGCTCCGAGGTGACCGGCGTTCTTGATCGCGGATGCCGATGGCACCCCACCCGAATAGTCGACGAGTGTGCCGAGCCCGGCGTCGGCGTGCGCGGTCGCCGAACCCAACGCAACCAATCCGACGGCGGCCGCGGACCCCGCGGCGGCGTACTTGAACAGTTCACGTCGCGAAACCTGCACACAAATCTCCATCGTCGTTCGATCGCGGCGGCGCGCCTACCCCAGAAATCGCACAACCACTGCTATCTTCCATCGTTTGTCGTATCCCATCACAATCCCATCGGTACCGCCAGCCCCACTGCTCACACCCACCCCGTTCCCCTCCAGCTTCACACGAGCACCTCGCGCACCTACGTCACGAACATGAATATGGTGGAGAGGACGACGCACGGACGAACGCGCTGAGGAGTGGATGGACATGGGCGTAACGCTTGCCAAGGGTGGAAATGTCTCGCTGACCAAAGAAGCACCGAATCTGACGGCGGTGAGCGTGGGACTCGGCTGGGATGTCCGCGCCACCACCGGCGGAGACTTCGATCTCGACGCCAGCGCCATCGGACTTCGCACCACGAAGAAGGCACTGAGCGACAGCTACTTCGTCTTCTACAACAACCTGCGCTCCCCCGACGGTGCCATCGAGCACACCGGCGACAACCGGACCGGCGAGGGCGAAGGTGACGACGAGAGCATCGATGTCGACCTGGCTGCCCTGACCCCGGAAGTGGACTCCATCGTCTTCCCGGTGTCCATTCACAACGCCGACGCCCTGGGCCAGAACTTCGGTCAGGTCGTCAACGCCTTCATTCGCGTGGTCGACAAGTCCGATGGGCGCGAACTCGCCCGTTTCGACCTCAGCGAAGACGCCTCCACCGAAACCGCGATGGTGTTCGGCGAGCTGTACCGACGCGGGGCCGAATGGAAGTTCCGCGCCATCGGCCAGGGCTATGCGTCGGGGCTGGAGGGAATCGTGCGCGACTTCGGCATCGACGTGGGGTGACGGCAGTCACAGCCCGGCTCGTTGGGACCGTCTCGATTGAACAACGGAATCTTTCTGAGCTTGTGACGTCGAGATGATGTGTGGTGGTATCAGCGCAACCGCAACATAAGCCACATCAGTCACAGGAGTCACACATGTCTCGTCGCCTCAGCCGTCTGGCGGGCGCGCTCGCGCTCTCCTGCGCAGCATTGCTCGCTGTTCCCGCCACTGCCGCAGCGGATCCGGCACCGGCCGATCCGCTGGCGCAGGCGATCGCCGCACTGCAGGGACAGGGTGGTGCCTCGCTCGACGCCGCGACCGCGATCGCCGACTCACGCACCCCGGTCGCCGAGGATGCGAACGTCGATCCGTTCGCCGCACTGAACGCAGCCAACAAAGCCCTCACCGACTTCGGCATCACGCCGTTCTTCTACCCCACCGCAGCGATCAACTGCTCCGCAACGGCGAGCTCGCCCCTCGGCATCGTTCCCGGTGTCGCAGGCGGAGCGGCAGGACCGTGGCCGCAGCTGACCGCGCCCGCCATCCCCACGTTGCCGTTCCTGCCGTCCATCCAGATTCCCGAGCTCAATGCAGTCGACAAGGGCGAGACGATGTTCGCGTTCGTCCCGGCCGGAATCGTGAACGATTCCGAGAACAAGACCGGGATGCAGGTCGCCTGGTTCAACGTCAACACCCTGCAGGGCGGATTCGCCGACTTCGGCGGCCTGGCAACCACTCTCGCCGATTCGATCCTCACCAATTCCGGTGTGCCCGACGCCGCGAAGGACATCGTTCGGCCGTTCGTCATCGGAGCGATCGACTCGCTGCCTGCCGCCGGTGCCCGCGCCGTACCCGTCGAAACCGGATCGGGAACCGTTCTGGCCGCGGTGTTCGGCACGGTGAACCACAAGGCCCTCGACGGTTCGGACAAGAGCTGCTTCTTCTTCCCCACAGTCGGCATGATCAACGTCGCCTAGTAGGTAAGCAAGACCACGAAGGGCCCTGCAGCGCTCTGCTGCAGGGCCTTTCGTCTATGCCCTGACGATTCGACCCAGCCGTCCCAGGACCGCCTGCATCTCGGTGTGTTGCGAGCGCGCCGCCCAGGGGCGTTGCCTGTTTCGTCCCCGCATCTGCATCGCGGCCCCGGTCACGAGGTCACCGTTGGGGGCGAAATGCACGCGGACTATCTCGTTGAGTGAACGGCCCAAACCGAAACTCGCAACGCCACTGCAGAATCCGTAGGGAAACAGCGGTGCATCGGGTTCGTTGTACTTACCGCCGACGAACACCGGGCTGCCGGTCCGGAAGTCGCGGCACTGCGCGATGAAGCCGTGGAAGGCACGCCCCTTCTCGCGTCCGTAGTATGCGATGCCCACCCGCCCGGACCCGGTGGCGGTGATTGCGCCGAAGCGGGCGTCGCGCACTCCCGGTGCCGACACCACCACCGGCCTCGACCAATTCACCGCGCCGTCCGAGGACCAGGCAGCATGCAGCAATCCGTCGCGGTCCGGCCACACCGCGTACACGTTTCCGTCATCATCGACGGCCATCGACTCCGGCAGCAGATAGCGCGAACCGAGCAGCAGAAAATGCACTGCGTTGTGGTACTTCGCCAGCGCCGATCCCGGAACCATCCGAACGTCCCACGTCAGGCCCTCGTCGCGACTGACCGCCACAGCGAACCGTCGACCATAGCGGCCACCGATGTAGACGGTGCCGTCCGGACCGACGACACCCTTACCGAACGAGACGTACTCCCGACTCGGCAATCCGGGGATGTTCTTCGAATCGATGTCGAAACCACCGGCTACCTCCCACTTCACCCCGCCGTCGAAGGACCGCCAGATGACCTGACGGGTGACGTTGATCAGTGGCCTCACACGTACTGCGAACGGCGTGGGCGCGGACAGGTACGTAACCCTTCCGGTCCGTGAATTGCTCGGACCGGCAAACACTTTGGCATCCATCCTGGCTTTCGATGCCACTGTGCGCGTGCGCCAGGTTTCGCCCCGATCGTCACTGACTCCCAGGGTGAAGCCCGTTCGCAACTGATGGGGCGGCACCGCGTCGAATCGTCCGGCGTGCAGGAACAGACGCTCGTCGACGTCGTCGAAATACAGATACGGCCGATTCCGACTCCGTTGCACGCCCTCGGGAACCGATGCACGCCATGACTTTCCGAAATCGGACGAGCGCAGTACCCCGATGCCGTCTACGGTGAACGCGGGCGCGACGAACACGGTGTTGTCCGCCGCGACCCCGAGGGTGCAGGCGGCGGAGCCGTACTCGGTGTAGGAGATGTCGGTGACGAAGTCGGCCGATGCGGCGGCATTGGTCGAGGAACGCAGTCCAGCCCGATAACCCGAGGCAACTCTGGGCGTCACGACACCCGCCGTTGGGTGCCGCCGCGGCGTCGCGGCCACAGTGCTGGTCGATGCATTGGATCAGGCTAGCGCCCATGATGCCGGTAGACCTCCAGGCAATCGAAGAAGTCCTCGGCCCATCCTGGTGACAGTTCACAGAATGGGACCGGCCAGTCTGTGGATTTCCGGTTCACGCAGGGACGCATAGGCTCGACGAGTGCCCCGCGTTCGAGCCGCCCACAGCCGCCCCGGATCGACCCGCCTGCATCCGACCGACGCGCGTGCGTACTGGATGGCGTCGAAGATTCCGAGTGACCAGTTTCTGCTGTACTGCTTCGCCAGCGAATCGGGAGACCTCGATTCCGAGGTGGCCCGATTGCACGAGCGCAGCAGCCGCATCGAGGTCCTGAGTCGACGCATCAGCGACGTCGCGTGCGGCCTCGACTATCCCCGTTGGACCGAGGCGGGCCCGCGCTCCGACGCGATCTCCGTGCACCGAAAAACGAGCACGTGGTCGGAGTGCCTCGATGCGATCGCCGCATCGTTCGCACGTCAGGTCGACCCCCGAGTGTCCGTGTGGCACCTGCACCTGTATCCGAACATCGTCGATGCTCCCGGCGGCACGGCCCTCGTTGCCGTGCTGCAGCTTTCGCACGCGGCGGCCGACGGAACACTGGCCGCTCGCGCTGCTCGCGACCTGTTCGGAACGCATCCACTCCCACCGGCGTGCGTCCAAGTAAAGCCTCGTGCGGCGTTCGAGTCGGCATCCACAATCGTTGCCGCCGCAACTCTTCCGCTTCGGCTGGCGCAGATGGTTCGCGGCGGTGTCCGCGCCCGACGCGACGCGCTGAGCCTCGGGCGAGGTACCGATTCGGGCGACATTCCCCCGCCCGCACATTCGCGCGCTCCGACCGACCTCGACGTGCCGCCCACCGGCCGGACGTCGGTGCGGACCATCGTGCTTCCGAAAACCGAGCTGCAGTCCGGCGGGACCACCGTCACCACGTTCGTGCTGACTGCAGTATCCGTTGCACTGCAACGGCTTCTCGGCGACGGTCCGGATCTGGCCGCCGAGGTCACCGTCGCCAGGGATGAGCGAGCCGACGCGCGAAACAATTTCGGCAACGTCGGCGTCGGACTGTTTCCCGCCGAACCGGACATTCGTACTCGCAGTCAGCTCGTCGCCGCCGATCTGGCTGCGCGCCGAGCTCGCGCGAATCATCCGCTGTCGCGGGCAGCCCGCGCCTCACAGGACGACGTCGAAGCACACGTGCCGGCGTTTCTGGCCGAATGGGGCGTCGCGCAGTTCGATCCGACCGCAGCCCCTCCGATGGTCACCGGGAACACCGTCGTGTCCAGTGTTTCGCGCGGTGCTGCAGACCTGACGCTCGGCGGCGGCCGCGTCCGATTCACCGCAGGTTTTCCGGCCCTGTCCCCCGCCATGAGCCTGACCCACGGAGTCCACGGCATCGGCGATACCGTCACCATCGGAATCACGTCGAACAGCGCAGCCGTACCCGACCCGGATCTGTACGAGGCTCTCCTTCGCGACGCCCTCGACAAGGTCCGCACTGCTCTGACCTGACCGGGACCGAACTGCCAGACAGTTCTCAGCATTTGTCGGGCGTCGGGCTCAGGTTCCCCGACCAGACTGACAGCCATGAGCCACGAAACGGTCACCGTACTCGCCGTCGGAGGTACCGGTGAATCACATCCGTCCGACCACCGGACGCGAGTGACGGGCCTGCTGGCCTGCGTCACCCGCGAGCTCGACGACCGCTTCGTCGACCGCTGGGTCGGCTATCCGGCGTCGTACGGTCCGGTCGCGCTCGGTGGACTCTGCTTTCGGCACAGCGCAGACATCGGTGTCCGGCGTCTACGCCGCACACTCGAGAGCACTGCCGGGCCGATTGCGCTGATCGGATACTCCCAGGGAGCGACGGTGGTGCGCGAGGTCCTCGGTCTCGTCCACGACGGGACGATCGACGGCAGCCGCATCGTTGCCGCTGGTCTGGTGTCGGATCCTCAGCAGCCGGTGGGTGCCGTCGACGGCTGCACCGGACGCGGCGTCGCCGGCGCGGGTCCGGCTCTGCCCGAGTCGATTCCGGTTCAGTGGATCGGTCTGAAGTCCGACATGATCTGCAACGCAAGCGACGACAGTCTCATTCGCGACGTTGCCGACCTGACCCGATGGATGTCGTTTCGCACCCCGAAAATCTGGCTGCGTGAACTACTGAAACTACTGCGCAGCAACAGCTTCCAAAACGCGACCCGGACGCGCCTTCGACCCTCGCAGTGGGCTAAGGATGTTCGACGCCTCCGCACCGCGGCCGCAGAATTGGGCGGGTATCTGCCGCAGTCGATGCGCTGGCGTCGATTCGAGTGGTCGAACCCCGGCGGTGGCCGACACATCGCTTATGCGCGCGAGGATTATGCAGACGGCCTCACCGGCTGCCAGGTTCTCGCCCGCTGGCTCGGCGAGCAGGCGGATCTACGGGAGAACCGACTCAGCCCTTCTCGGCCACAACGGCGAGCTGCCTGAGCCCCTTCTCGAAATCCGGTCCGACGAGCTTGTCCATCGAGAACACTTTTCCGATCAGAGCGAAGAGCTTGTTCTGTTTTCCCGACATACGCCAGGTCACTCGGGTTCCGTCGGCGACGGGCTCGAGCAGGAACGCCGTGACGTTCCGGTTCTTCAGCGGCTTGGTGAACGCGAGGTCGAGCACGATTCGTTCGGGAATCGATTCGGTGATGGTCATCGTCCCCGCGCCGGCCTTGCGGTTACCCGACCACGAGTACGACGCCCCCACTCCGGCGTCGGGACCGGTGTAGGTGCGCTGCAAACCAGGGTCGAGTCCCTCGTAGGGCGACCACTGCTGCCAGTGGTGAAAGTTGTCGATCAGAGCGTGCACGGTGGCGGCGTCCGCCCGGACGAGGGCCGATCGCTCGACGAGTACCGGGTGGGTTTCGCTGACCATGACGGTTCCTTCATTTTCTTTTGCACAGGCAGAAGATGTGCCCCGCGGGATCGCGATACACCCAGAACGAGGGCTGCGCGTGGTCGATGAGTTCGGCCCCGGCGTCGACGACGAAGTCCCTGGCTTGCTCCATGTCGTCGACCACCAGGTCGAGGTGGATCTTGATGCCCTCGCTCGGCCAGTCGATGGGGGTGAAGTCCGGTGCCTTCTGAAAGGCGAGTCGCAGTTCGCCCGGGCCGTGCACCACCACCCAGTCCCCGTCGTCGCGGACGGGCTCCCATCCGAGGATGGTGCTGTAGAACCGGCCGAGTGCGGCGGGATCCGGGCAGTCGAGCACCGTGTAGTCGACGGTGATCCGCGGTGGCGTCATGGCGGACAGAGTAGCTGTCAGCCGCCGACAGCAGGAGCGATTGTCTCGAACCATGCCTCGTGCAGGTGCTGCTCCCAGTGGTTCCACCAGTGCACACCGGTGCCGGTGATCTTGACGTTGGGACGCCCGCCCACTGCCTGGAGGAGGGGGACGAATGCCCGACTGCTCATGCCCGCTGCAGTCTCGAGCGGCACCATCTGTGCGAACTTGACGGGGTCGAAGCTGCTGCTGGCCGGATTGAACACAGGGTCCGTGGCCGGTGAGCCGCTCCCCGAGGAGACGAAGACTGCCGTGTTGCGCAACGCACCGACGTTGAGGGACGGATCGTTGCGGATCCAGTCCGCGGACGGCCAGGTACCCCACATGTTGCGAGCGTTGCCGCCCATCTCGCCGACGGCGACCGCGATGCCCTGCGCGAATCCGGGGCTACTGGCCGTCGGGTAACCGCTGAACGATGCGACGGCCTTGTAGAAGTCGGGGTGGTGGGCGGCCAGGTTCAGAGCCGAGGTTCCGCTCATCGACAGTCCGGCCACCGCGTTGTTGACGTTGTCGCTGCCGAAACGATCGGCCATGAACGGAGGCAGCTCCTGGGTGAGGAACGTTTCCCACTTCACCCGTCCGAGCTTGGGGTCGTCGCGCTGCCAGTCGGAGTAGAACGTGCCGCCGCCGCCGAACGGGATGGCCACGTTGACGTGCTTGTCGGCGAAGAAGCTCTCGACGTCGGTCTCGATGAGCCAGCCGTTGTCGTTCTCGGGCGCACGCAGGCCGTCGAGCAGGTACAGAGTGGGTGCGGGGCCGCCGCCTGCAGCTTTGAGCACCTTGACCGGGATGTTCTTGTCCATCGACGGCGAGTAGACGTAGACGAGCTCGGAGTCGGCCTTCGCCACACCGGTCCCCATCAGCACCGTTGCCATCGTGGCGACCAACACCGCCACCACAGCGAGCACCAGACTTCGTATCCGAGCATGCAGCATCGAGATTGTCCCCTTGTTCGTATCCGGCCGACCGTCTCGGGGAGGGTAACAGCCCGGTCACGGCATCGCCTCTTCTAGCGCAGCGGGTTGTCGACGATCCACCACGCCGCGTACGGCGGCAACCACACCGAGCCGGTGTCGTCGACCTGCAGATCGTGCTGCGAGAGAACCTCGACCGGGGCCGGAATTCCGAGTTCGATCAGCTGCGCGTGCGGGAACGACCGGTGTTCGGCCGTGACGTTGTAGAGCGCGACGAGAGTGCCGCTGGGATGCCGCCTGCGCACCACGAGCAGACCGTCGTCCGACTCGCTCTGCACGTCCACCGGCGCCTCGGCGTGCAACATCGGCAGTCCGGCGCGCACCTTCGCAATCCGCGCGATACCGTCGAACACTCGTTGTGCGTCGCTCCCCTGCTGGAATCGGCCGGCGCGGTCGGCGTCGGTCACGCGCGGCCGGTGCACCCACCGGTTGTCCTCGGCATGAGCTGGTTCCTGGGCCCAGTTCGGATCTCCCGGGGAGCCGAGCTCGTCGCCGCTCCACACCACCGGAATTCCGCCCCATCCGGCAATGATGGCGTGCGCCAGGAAGATTCGCCCGAATCCGCCGTCGGGATCCAAGCGGGACGGGCCGAGACCGGTCAGTGCTGCCGCGGTTCCGCTGATCCGGCGGTCGCCGGTGTCCGGGTTGTACTGGAATACAAGGCCTTCGGCCCAGGAGCCGTCGAATTCCCCGGAATACCAGTCGGCCAAGAAGTGGCGATGCCCTGCGCCCGAGAGTCCGAGAGACGCCGCGTCGCCGTCGTCGATGGCCCAGCCGATGTCGTCGTGACAGCGAACGTATGTCACCCAGGTGCCGCTCGGCGGTGTCGGGGGCAAAGATGCCAACGCGTGACGCGCCAAAGCTGTACTGCCCGTTGCCAACATCGACCACACCTGCACCATCAGCGAGTTGTGGTACGCGATGTCCGAGACCCGTCCGGTATGCCGCCCCTGACCCAGGTACGGCAGCAGATCGCGGGGTCCGACGATCGCCTCGGCCTTGAACAACGTGGCCGGAGCAGCGAGTCGAGCGGTGGCGCGCAGGGCCTGGGTGACCGCATGCACCTCGGGTTGGTTCTGGCAGTTGGTACCGAGCCGTTTCCACAGAAATGCGATCGCATCGAGGCGAAGCACTTCGACCCCGAGATTGGCCAGGTGCAGCACGATGCTCGCGAACTCCTGCAGCACAGCGGGATTGGCCCAGTTCAGATCCCACTGCCATTCGTTGAACGTCGTCCACACCCACTCGCCGAGTGTGTCGTCGAACGTGAAGCTGCCGGGCGCGAAGTCGGGAAACACCTCGGGGAGAGTGCGCTCGTACGAGTCCGGGGTGGTGCGATCGGGATAGATCAGGAAGTAGTCTCGGTACTTCGGATCACCCGAGCGCGCCTTCTCGGCCCATTCGTGTTCGCGAGCAACGTGATTGAGTACCAGGTCGACCACAAGACTGATGCCGCGTCCACGTAGTGTCTCCGCGAGCGCCCGCAGGTCCTCGTTGGTACCGAGATCCTCGCGCACCGCTCGGTAGTCCATCACCGCGTATCCGCCGTCGTTGTCGCCGGGCCGCGGTTGCAGCAGCGGCATCAGGTGCAGGTAGGTGACACCCAGATCGGTCAGATGGTCGAGCCGTTCGCCCACCCCGCGCAGCGTCTGTCCGTACCGGTCGACGTAACAGGCGTAGCCGAACATGTCCGGCTGCTGAAACCAGTCCGGTTCGAGCAAACGGCGCTGATCGAGCCGGTGCAGATCCTCCGGGCGGGCGGCGTAGGCGCGCGCAGCGATCTCCACCAGGGTCGCCGCCACGGCGTCGGGATCGGGGTAGACGGCCGTGACCGCGTCGTGCAGATCGAGAAACCACTGCTCGAGACGCAACTCGAACGTCTCGCGTCGGTGTGCGGGAAGTTCGGCGAGGATCTCGCGGGTGACGTCGGAGACGGCGGGGTGAACCATGCACTCATTCTGGCATCGACCCCGGCGTGCGGACGCGCATACATCCGGTTACCGCGGGGTATCAGAGCGGCATGTCATTGCTGACCCGCACGCTGGACACGATCCTCGACCGAGCAGTCGTTCCCGGATACTCCCGCATCGGCGCCACGGTGCGGCGACGATTCTGGGCCGCGGATCCGACGCCGTTCCCCTCCCCCATCGACATGGTGGTGACCGGTGCGTCGTCCGGTCTGGGAGCTGCCACTGCGAAGGAACTTGCGCGGCTCGGGGCACGGGTGCATCTGGTCGGCAGGTCTGCCGATCGGCTGGAGTCCGCGGCCGCCGCCATCCGAGCCGAGGTTCCCGACGCCTCCCTGGTGGTGCGTGAGTGCGATATCAGCAACCTCGACTCGGTGGCCGCCTTGGCCGCGGCGCTGGCGTCCGAACTCACGTCGGTGCACGCGCTCGTGCATTGCGCCGGGGTGATGCCGGACGAGCGGCAGCTGTCCGCGCAGGGGCACGAATCCGCTTTCGCCACCCATGTTCTCGGACCGGTCGCGCTGACGGTGGGACTGCGCGAGCTGTTCGACGCCGGATCGCGGGTCGTGTTCGTCTCGAGCGGCGGCATGTACCCGGTGCCGTTGCAGTCGGCCGACTTCGAGTTCGAGAACGGCAGATACTCCGGTATGACGGCATACGCCAGGACCAAACGTATGCAGGTGGTCGTGACAGAGCAACTGGCCGAACGCTTTTCGCTCGAAGACGACCCGGTGGTGCACAGCATGCACCCGGGGTGGGCGGCCACTCCTGGCGTCACCGGGTCGATGCCACTGTTCGGTTCGGTGATGAAGCCGATTCTGCGCAGCGCCGACGACGGGGCCGACACCATCGTGTGGCTCGTCGCATCGGATCAGGCATTGACCAGTACCGGTACGTTCTGGCACGACCGGGCCCCGCGTCCGACGCACTACCCGTCGTGGCGTGGAGATTCACCTCGCGTGCGAGATGCACTGTGGGCGAGCGTGGTCGAAGCAACGGGCGTCGAGCTCTGACTCGATTCACCGATCGGCTGTCGGCCGCTTCAGCCCACCGACCGCGTTCCGAACGAGCACCAGCAGGGTCAAGCTGGTTCCCCAGCCGATCATGCACAGAATGACACCCACACCCGACTGCCCGGTGACATCGGTACTCGCGTCGACGCAGAACGCCGTCGAGAAGCCCGCCGTCATGCCCAACGCAGCGACGTGTCCGCCGGTCTTCGGCCATCGTGACAGGTGCGCGGCCAGCAGGCACAGCAACACGACCGTCGCACCGCACGCAGCGACTTGCCATGTTGGGAACTCGTTCGGGGCCGGGAGACCCGGGCCACGCACTTCGCCTCGGTAGTCGGCAGACCAGCTCAGCCACCCTGCACACGCTACGAAACCCGATGCGGCAGCAGTCGATCCGGTGGCCCACAAGCCGAGCGGACCGGTTCCCCTTCCTTCTCGACGCTTCGCGAAGACGGCCCACAGAACAAGCGCCCAGAACGTCGACGGCACCCCGACGAAAACGAAGACAATCCACAGAAACTGAGACCACGAGAAGTCGACTGCCATGACCCGACGCTATCGGACATCGCATAGCTACAGTCGAGACATGTCGCTCGTCGATCGGTTGTCGAACTCGCTCCCCACGGATCGGATCGTTGTCGATCCCGACGTCATCGCGTCGTACCAGCACGACGAGGCAGAGTGGGCACCGTATTCGGTCCCGATCGCGGTCGTTCGGCCCCGCACCGCTGAGGAAGTGCAGGCCGTCGTTCGCGCATGCCTCGCTCACGGCGCGCCCATTGTCACTCGCGGGGCGGGCACCGGACTGTCCGGTGGTGCGAATGCCACCGAGGGATGCGTCGTGCTCGCCCTCGACGGCATGGACGCGATCAAGGAGATCGACCCGCTCGAGCGCTACGCCGTCGTCGAACCGGGGGTGGTCAACGACCACTTGCGGGCAGCGGTCGCCGAACAGGGTCTCTGGTATCCCCCGGATCCGGCCAGCGCGCCGTGGTCGACCATCGGCGGCAACGTCGCCACCAATGCCGGCGGATTGTGCTGCGTGAAGTACGGCGTCACCCGCGATTACGTCATGGGCATGCAGGTGGTCACCGGAACCGGAGAGCTGGTGAGGCTCGGACGTAAGACCGCCAAAGGTGTTGCCGGATACGATCTTGCGGGCCTGATGGTCGGATCGGAAGGCACGCTCGGCATCATCACGGAGGTGACGCTCAAGCTCCGTCCGCTCCAGGATCCGCAGCGGACCGTTGCCGGCTACTTCGATTCGATCGTCGACGCCGGGCGTGCCGTCGCAGCGGTGGCCGCCGCCGGATTGACGCCGTCCGCGCTGGAGCTGATCGACAAGCAGTGCCTTATCGCCGTCGACGCCTGGAAGAACATGGGGCTGTCGGTGGAGGCGAATGTGGTGTTGCTCGGACGGATCGACGATCCCGGACTCATCGGAGACCAGGAAGCCGAGAAGATGCTCTCGTGCTTCGAGGAGGCCGGGGCCACGTGGTCCGCGGTCTCGACGGATCAGGAGGAGGCCGACGCGCTGTTCGCTGCCCGACGGTTGGCGTATCCGGCGATGGAACGCCTGGGTCCGGTGTTGACCGAGGACGTGTGCGTGCCGAAGAAGCATGTGCCCGAGATGCTCTCGCGTATCGAGCAGATCGGCCTGCGCTACGAGACGACGATCGCCAACATCGCCCACGCAGGCGACGGAAACCTGCACCCATTGCTCATCACGCCGCACGACGACCTCCCGGCTCGGGAGCGGGCTCAGGCCGCCTTCGCCGAAATCATCGACGCGGCATTGGAACTCGGTGGCACCGTCACCGGCGAGCATGGAGTCGGACTGCTCAAGATGGACGGTCTGGTGCAAGAACTCGATCCGGTGGTGTTGGACATGCACCGCGCGGTGAAAAAGGCGCTCGATCCCCACGGAATCCTGAACCCGGGCAAGGTATTCGCGTCGTAACGGTTTCAGCCCTGTGGTTGTGATCGCAGATTGCCGTTGTGCAGCACGGTCACCAGGAGACTCGGCAGGCCGTTGACCAGGACGAGAACCGCGACCACGACGCTCACGGCCAGCCACGGCTCGGTCAGCCAGAAATGATTGCCGAGCTGTAGCGCACCGACAAGGCTCAGTATCCAACCCGCAGTCTGGGCGCGTCGGGCAGGTCTGACCGGATACGAGCCGTTCGCAGTGGGCAATCTACGGCCGTAGTTCTCACGAGCGACAATTCGAGCTGCGACGACGTGAAGCAGCACAGCGAGCGTAATGGCACACACCGCAAGCACCATGCGACCGTCACCTACTTCCCCATCGGTTCCCGTCAGCGCAGTCTCGCAGGTCGAATAGCAATGCGCCACCACGCAGTTCTAGGTCGCAACGATCGCGCCACGGGCTGCCGTGTTGCAGTCGACTGACCCCGCTGCAATTCTGTGGTCGTGCGAGTAGCTCTCATAGCCGATATTCACGGCAACATCGCGGCGCTCGACGCCGTCCTCGAAGACATCGAACGCCATCGCGTCGACACGGTGATCAATCTCGGCGATCTGCTTTCCGGCGGCCTGCATCCGCGTCGAACTGCGGATCGGTTGATGGCGCTGGACTTCCCCACTATCGCCGGCAATCACGATCGCTATCTGCTCGAACAGCATCCCGATTCCATGGGCAGTTGGGATCGGCACGCCCATGATCGACTCGACGACGAGCATCGACAGTGGCTGGGCTCGCTGCCGTTCTCACTCGACCTCGATCACGGAATCCTCGCAGTGCACGGAACACCCACCGATGATCAGCAGTACTTTCTGCACTCGGTGGACCCCGACGGCTCTCGCGAGGCAACCGAAGACGAAATTCTCGACCGGTCAGCAGGTTTCACCGACAGAGCTGTCATCGCCTGCGGACACACCCACTTGCAGCGACAGTGGACTCTCCCCGGCGGCACACTCGTGGTCAATCCAGGAAGCGTCGGCACCCCTGCGTACGACGACGATCAGCCTTACCCGCACGTCATGGAATCCGGGTCTCCGCATGCACGCTACGCGGTACTCGACGACCACGACCGTGGCAGCTGGACAGTCTCGTTCGAGCTGGTCGAATACGACCACGTCGGTGCAGCCGCCGATGCCCGCGCACACGGGATGATCGACATCGCCGACGCTCTTCTCACCGGATTCGTCGGCCCTGCGCCACACATGCCGTCACACTGATCGCGTGAAGATCACCGACGCTCAGCGCCGACACCGGCTCGTCGCGCAGCACTTCGCCCATGCCTCGACCGCCGAAGCTGTGGTGTCGTCACTTCTCGCGTTGCATGCGACCGATCCGGCGACGGTGTATCTGTCGGTGCTGGCCCGCGCCCGAACACTGGGACTCTCGGATGTTCGTGATGCGATGTACGAGCGCCGGAGCCTGGTGCGATTGATGGCGATGCGGCGCACGATGTTCGTCGTCGCTCACGACGACGTTCCGATGATTCACGCTGCGGCGAGCCTCGGGGTTTCGCGCACCATGCGAGCGCGACTGATCAAGCAAGTCTCCACGTTGCCCACCGAACCGGTGATTCCCGACGTCGAATCATGGCTCGCCGCAACCGAAGCCGAGACTGAATCGGCGTTGCGATCGATGGGAACCGCCACCGGAGCCGAGCTCTCGGCAGCCGTGCCCGGCCTCAAGACCGCGCTGCTGCCGACCACCGACAAGGTGTACGACGTCAGGCGGTACGTCACCTCCGAGGTGCTGGTGATGATGGCCGCCGAGGGAAAATTGGTGCGCGTCGAACCACGGGGCGCGTGGACTTCCCGACGGCACGCATGGGCACCGATCGATCATTGGTGGCCGGACGGGATTCCCGATCTCGACGAGACCGAGGCGAGGACGGACCTGGCTCGACGCTGGCTCGAGGTGTTCGGACCTGCAACCCTCGACGATCTGCAGTGGTGGACGGGCTGGAACAAGACGCAGACTCGCGGGGCGGTCTCGGGTCTCGACACCGTGGCAGTCGAACTGACCGAGGGCGACGGAATTATGTTGCCCAGCACTAACTTCGACAAGCCGTCCGGCACGGACGTCATGCTGTTACCTGCACTCGATCCGACGCCGATGGGTTGGAAGCACCGCACCTGGTATCTCGGCGAACACAAGGCCCCGTTGTTCGACACCTTCGGCAACATCGGCCCGACCATCTGGTCCGGGGGCCGCATCGTCGGCGGCTGGGCGGTGACCGGTTCCGGCGAGGTGGTCACCGAATTGCTCGAGGACGTCGGATCGACGGCATCGAAAGCAGTTGCAGCCGAGGTCGAACGACTCACCACCCTGCTCGACGGCACCCCGGTGGTCCCTTCCTTCCCGACACCGCTGGAGAAGAAACTTCGTGGGAAGAAGTAGCCGACCTGCGCCTGGTCAGCAATGCACGCGACCGATCAGCGCTCGAATTCGCGGTAGGGTCAGACCGTGCCGATCAGTCTGGTTTCCATCGTCCTCCCCGTGTACAACGGTTTGCCCGATCTGGACGAGCAGCTCGAGGCCATCGCCGGGCAGGACTACACGGGCGATGTCGAGCTCATAATCAGCGACAACGGCTCGACCGACGGCCTGCGCGCACACCTCGAAGAACTCTCTCTGCCTCTGTCGATGCGTAGGGTCGACGCCTCCGCCAAGCGTGGAGTTTCGTACGCCAGAAACGTCGGCGTGAAAGCCGCACGCGGTGACATCGTGGCCGTCGTCGACCGTGACGACGTCGCTCATCCGACGTGGCTGACTGCGATGGTGCGTGCGCTCGACAGCTTCGACGCCGTGGGCGGCGCACTCGAAATCGAATCCCTCAATTCGGCAGACGTGGCGGAGTGGCGAAATGTACCGCCACCCGGCGCTCTGTTCCCCACTGCCTATCTGCCCTACGCGCCGGGCAGCAACTTCGCAATGTGGCGTGAAGTTTTCGACAAGGTCGGAGACTTCGACGAGGACCTCATCGGCGGTGCCGAGGACGTCGATTACTCGTGGAGGATTCAGCAAGCGGGATTGACGCTCGGACATGCCGCCGATGCGTTGGTCGCTTACCGCATCAGAACCACTGTCCGCCGATCGTTCGTGCAAGGGCGCGCCTATGGGCACACGTCCTACCAACTGTCGACGAAGCACCGTGCGGCGGGCTGCCCGCACCCGTCGTCGTTCGTCCGGATCCCCGTTCATGCAGTGTCGATTCTTTATCTTGCGACAGTTCGCAATCCGTGGCTACCGAAAATGCTGAGACCGATGCCCGTCGGTCTGTGGGCTCACTACATCGGGATTCACTACGGCGCACTGCGGATTCGAGTGACGACGCTCGTCAGACGACAGCGGCCGAGCGTCCGATGACCCGCGGGACCATCGACGCGATACGCGAGGAGACTCTCGCCGTCCTGGGGACTCATGCGGCACCGGGCGATCGCGTGGCTCACTTGGATTTTCCGAATCATTACAACGCCGGCGACTCACTCATCTACGCCGGCGAGGTCGAGTATTTGAAGCGATTGAACGTGCATGTCGACTACGTGTCGGATCCCTTCACTCACAACGATGCTCTTCTCGAAGAACGAATCGGTGACGGAACCCTGTTTCTGCAAGGCGGGGGAAATTTCGGTGACCGGTGGCCGATCGACCAGAAATTCCGTGAAGCGATCGTTGCGCGGTTTCCTCGCAACAAGATCGTCTGCCTCCCCCAGAGCATCGACTTCGCCGACACCGACGCCCTTACGCGGACCGCAGCCCTGTACGCACAGCACCCGGATCTGACCCTCATGCTGCGTGAAAAGCGTTCGTACGAGTTGGCGCTCGCCCATTTCCCGAACAACCGCGTCGAATACTGTCCGGACATGGCGTTCGGTGCCGACATCGCTCGAAGCACCGAAGGATCTGCAGTGGACGTCGTGAAACTCCTGCGCGCCGATTCGGAAAGCCTCGGCCACGCGGCGGTGAACATCGACGCCTCGTCCGTGCACTACGACTGGGGCCTACGCGGAACGGATCTGGCGATCTCGACGGCGGTGATGCTGCCGACTCTGATTGCGCAACGTTTCCCCAGAACGAATCGGCTGCTCTACCCCGCTCTTCTACGCTCGTACGAGCAGACCGCGAAGCTCAACCTTCGTGTGGCCCAACGTATTCTGAACCTCGCGCCCGTTGTCCTCACCGATCGACTGCACGCTGCCGTACTGGCCGCAATGATGGGCAAACGTGTCGTGGCGATGGACAACGCGAACAAGAAGGTATCCGGCATCTACGACGCCTACCTGCACCGCTTCGACAATGTCCACTACGCATCGAACTCCGACGAGGCTGCCGAGTTGGTTCGGCAGGCCGTATCCGACTGTCGCGGGTGAACGCTGGTTGACACCGCGGGGAGGTTCAGAAGGGGTAACGGCCCTCGGCCCAGGCGCGAGCGGCCGGAGGTGTCACGGCTTCGACAGGTTCACCGTCACGGAAGTACTGCGTGTGCAGAATCCGACCCTCGTCGACCGCTTCCTGCCAGGCCTGAGTGGGGCCTTCGCCGAACCAGAGCCACGGGGTGATGTCGTCCATGATCACGACCGATTCTGCGGTAGCGAGCGCACGTAGATCGTCGAGGTCTGCGCGAGCACCCTCCACCGAGTGGTCTCCGTCGATGAAGATGACGTCGAACCGCATGTCCGGATGTTCCTGCGCATAGGCCGCGATGGTGGTGTGCGAGTCACCCTGAATCAGGGTGTGGCGGCCCGGAAAGTGTTCGTCGATATGGGCTTTCGCGGCGGCACTGTAGGCGTACGCAGCAAGGTCGAAGGACACGACGGTCGTATCGGGCGATGCGTCGAGAAACGCCCAACTCGAGAAGCCGGCATTGAACCCGACCTCACAGATCAGCTTCGTACTCGGCCGTGCCGCGAGCGAGGACAAATATGCCTGCTCCGCCTCGTCGGCTCCACGCTCGAAAGGTTCCCCAGCAGTGGCGGTTCGGTGCACCAATGCCTCGAGTTCCTGCAGACCCATTCACGCTCTCCTATCGTCTGATTCGGAGCGTAGTCAGCATCGGTGGGCGGCGCAGACGACGACGCCCACTCGCAGAACACGCCACCACGGACCTGTTGGATCTTCCGTCACGGCGAGGGTCCCGTGAGCCTCGTTGTCCCGCCGGGACCCTCGGTCTACCGAGCGTGCTCGCTCAGTCGACGACAGAACGAACAATCTCGGCGATACGCTGCGCCGTAGCGTCGTCCACAGTCTCGAAGTACCACGCCGCCGGCATCAATTGCCCGTCCGCGCCACCGGCAGCGTGAAATGCCGCCTTCTCGGTGATGGCCAGATTCAATCGATCGTCGTTGCGCAGCGTCACGAGCGCCGGCGTGCTCGCCGACTTCGCGTAGGCGGGCATTCCGTACCAGATCCGCGGCTTCAACGTGGGGGCCGCGGACACGATGATGTCGTGCACACGCTGCATGACCGAACGCCGCGGTTCGTCTATCTTCGAGATCTTCTCGATCACCTGAGTCAGGTTCTTCTCGTCCTTCGACGACATGTCATGTCCTTTCGTCAACCGATGTCGGGCATCGGCGGAATGAAGATGGCGCATTCCTGCGCCGCACCCCATCCGGACATGTCCTGAGCTGGTCAGGCCTCTCCTCGATGATTCACGTGGTTGCCACGTGGAAGCGCAGTCGGTGGCGCGTACCACCGCGGTAAGAATATCCGACACGCGGTCGTACTGCGCCACCGATTCTGCGGATTCGTCGATCAGACGTTGAAGCGGAACTCCACCACATCGCCGTCGGACATGACGTAGTCCTTGCCCTCGATGCGTACCTTGCCTGCAGCCTTTGCCGAGGCCATGGAACCCGCGGCGACGAGGTCGTCGAAGGAGACGATTTCGGCCTTGATGAATCCGCGCTCGAAGTCGGTGTGAATGACGCCCGCTGCCTGCGGTGCGGTGTCACCACGATGAATGGTCCACGCGCGAGCCTCTTTCGGGCCAGCGGTGAGGTAGGTCTGCAGGCCGAGTGTGTGGAACCCGGCGCGAGCGAGAGCGTCGAGGCCGGGCTCGGTCTGTCCGACCGATTCGAGCAGCTCGGCCGCCGATTCCTTGTCGAGTTCGAGCAACTCGGATTCGATCTTCGCGTCGAGGAACACCGCGTCGGCGGGGGCGACGAGGCGGGCGAGTTCGCCGATCTTCGCATCGTCGGTGAGCACCGACTCGTCGGCGTTGAAGACGTACAGGAACGGCTTGGTGGTGAGCAGCTGGAATTCACCGAGCAGCTCGAAGTCCAGCTTCGCCTTGGCCGAGAACAGCGTCTTGCCGTCGTTCAGCACAGCCTGCGCTGCCAGCGCCGCGTCGAGTGCAGGCTTGCGATCCTTCTTGATCCGCACCTCTTTCTCGAGGCGCGGAATGGCCTTCTCGAGGGTCTGCAGATCTGCGATCGCGAGTTCGGTTTCGATGACCTCTATATCGGCGGTCGGGTCGACGCGACCGTCGACGTGCACCACGTCGTCGTCGGCGAAGACACGAACGACCTGGCAGATGGCGTCGGCCTCACGAATGTTCGCGAGGAACTTGTTGCCCAGTCCTGCGCCCTCGGACGCACCCTTGACGATGCCGGCGATGTCGACGAACGACACCAACGCAGGCACGAGCTTCTCCGAACCGAACACCTCGGCCAGCTTCTCGAGCCGGGGATCCGGCAGCGCGACCACACCGACGTTGGGCTCGATGGTGGCGAACGGATAGTTCGCGGCCAGCACATCGTTGTTGGTCAGTGCATTGAAGAGGGTGGACTTGCCGACGTTGGGCAGTCCGACGATTCCGAGGGTGAGGCTCACGGTCTATGGAGTCTACTTTGACGACACCACCAGCTCGGACAGTGCCCGGCCAGCGATGAGGCCGGGCACCCTGGGCGGCGACACAACCACGTCAGCGCGGGCACGATCCGGATCGGACTCTGTGTCCATGCCCGCGATGCGAGAAACCTGAGTTACGTCGAAGTCAAGTGCCTGGCCCTAGTACGAGTTCGCGACGACCAAGGCAATGAAGGCGAAGTACAGGACTATGAGGACGACGAATATCCCCAGCGACAGTTTGCCGAAGAACCCGGCACGATTCGACGAATAGAGCGCGCCCTGAGCGTCCCCCATCATCCACAGCGGGTGCACCTTCAGTGCGTGATTGAAGGCCGGGATGGCCAACGGCCAGAAGAAGATGATGGCGACGACGGCCCATCCCGCATTGGACGACGGCAGAGTCGGTGGTTGCACATAGGACTGCGCTGCCGGATAGGGCTGCTGGAACTCTGACTGCTCGTACGGATTCGACATGATCATTTCCCCCGATTGTTCGATGACGGACAACCAGTAGGACGCCGTACCGACGCGTTGGGTTCCACCGAATCGAATCCGGTCGATCTCGAGTTCAGGTGGCGATTGCCGAATTGGGGTCCCAGCTCGCCAGGATCGGCAAGATCTTGGCGGTGCTCGACCCGTCCTCGACCGTGTAGACGATGAGACTCTGCCCCGGCTCGCTGGGCGAGGTCAGAAATTCGATACCGAATTCGAGGGTCCCCGCCGACGGATGCTGAATGATCTTGGTTGCGCGTTCGAATTCACGAACCTCGTGGTCGCTCCACCATTGCTCGAAAAAAGGCTCCGTGGAACGCAATTCGTCGATCAACGCAGTGAGCGCGCGGTCCCCGGGTCGACGAGCGAGCTCGCGGCGCAGATTGGCGACCGCGGCGGCCGCGAACTGCGACCAGTTGACGATTCGCTCGCGGGCGATGGGATTGCGAAACAGATAGTCGAACAGCGATTCTCCGGCCGCCGACGGCAAACTCAGCACTGATCGAACCAATGCGTTGCTGGCCAGTATGGTGCCCGAGCGTCCGAGTAGCAGCACCGGAACGTGATCGAGCGTCCTCATCACCTGGAGCAATCCCGGATCCGGTCGCTCAGTGGCGTCATCGACGGATCCGGCGGGAGATGCAAGGTCGAGCAGATGAGCCGACTCCACCTCGTTCAACTTCAGCGCCCGAGCGATCGCTCGCAGCACCTCGATCGACACGTTTGCCTGCCGACCCTGTTCGAGCTTGCTGTAGTAATCGGGGCTCACTCCGGCCATCGCAGCGAGTTCTTCCCGCCGCAGTCCAGGCACTCGTCGGACACCGGGATACGTGCGCAGTCCGGCCTCGGTGGGGGTGATGCGGTCGCGCCGATCACGCAGAAACGCGCTGAGGGCGGACCTGTCGTTGCTCACGAATTCCACAGTAGCGACACCGATGGTTGCCAGCCTGGTCATGCCAGACCTAGGTCGAGTGACGCCTGGTTGGCCGTGTTCAGCGCCCGTAGACATGACGTCATGACTTCTTCTGCATCACAGCGACTTTCCGGACGGACCGCCGTCATCACCGGATCCACCAGCGGTATCGGTGCCGCAATCGCCTCGACTCTCGCCGCGCACGGAGCATCGATCGTCGTCAGCGGCCGCGACTCCGCGAAGGGTTCGGCGGTGGTCGATCGAATCTCCGCGGCCGGCGGCACCGCGAGTTTCGTGCCGGTGGACCTCTCCGGCAGCTACCAGGACATCCGCGACTTCGCTGGGGCCGCCACCGCCGCTCTGAAAGGTCGCGTGGACATTCTGATCAACAACGCCGGCATCTATCCCGCCACCGCAACCGCAGATCTCGCCGACGAGCAACTCGACGCCATGCTTGCCGTCAACGTCCGAGCTCCGCACGTGCTCGTCGGTGAACTGGCACCGGCCATGGCCGAGCGCGGCAGCGGCGTCATCGTGAACATCGGATCGTGGATGGCCACGATGGGGAGCCCGTTCGCCGCGATGTACTCCGCAACCAAGGCCGCCGACGAACAACTCACGCGCAGCTGGGCCGCCGAGTTCGGTCCACGCGGCGTGCGGGTCAACGCCCTTGCACCCGGTGCGACGCTGACGCCGGGCAACGAGGATGCGCGGGAGGTGTTGGACGCCATGACGGCCGGAACGCCTGCAGGCACTGTCCTTTCGCCCCAGGACATCGCGAACGGTGTGTTGTTCCTGGTCTCCGACGACGCCGCGATGGTGCACGGCACAACGCTCTACGTCGACGGCGGTATCTCGGTCACCCGCGGATGAACGCGCGTACCGCAGACCGCTACTGGGCTGGGGTCTTCAGCGCCGAGGTGGCCTCGGCCAACCGAGTGACGGCGTCCCAATCCTCCTGCGCGACGGCCGAACCCGGAGTGAGCCACGATCCCCCGACGCAGCCGACGTTCGGCAGGGCCAGGTACGTCGATGCATTGGCGGTCGAGATGCCACCCGTCGGGCAGAATCGCGCGGCCGGGATCGGCGAGTGGATCGACTTCAGGAAGTTCGCGCCGCCCGAGGCTTCTGCCGGGAAGAACTTGAGCTCGGTGTAGCCGGCTTCGAGGAGGGTGAGTACCTCGGATACCGTTGCGGCACCGGGCAAGTGGGGTAGCCCGGTGTCTCGCATGGCTTTGGTCAATCCCGAAGTGCAGCCCGGCGACACCAAGAACTGAGCGCCCGCATCGGCGGCCTGCTTGGCCTGGCCGGGGGTGATGATGGTGCCGGCACCGACGAGGATGTCGGGGACCTCGGCGGCGATGCGCTCGATGGCGTCGAGGGCCACCGGTGTCCGCAACGTCAGCTCGATGACGGGCACTCCGCCCGCCACCAGGGCGCGGGCAATCGGAACGGCATGATCGAGGTCGTCGATGACGACGACGGGGATGACGGGGACGCGGTCGAGCAGAGATGCAGTCACGTTCTTACCTTCTTCTTCAGTTACAGGGACTCAGCGCATGACGAACATTGCACCCTCGTCGGCCGGGCCGACGAGCGCACGCATGCCCGAGAACAGGTCGCGACCGGTGCTGGACCACTCGTCCTTGTCCAAGGCTCGGCCGGTGACCGGCCGTGCCTCGAACTCGTCGAGCGGTACGTCGATCGACAGTGTGCCACCTAGGGAATCGAGGGTGATGATGTCACCGTCGAGAATTTTCGCGATCGGTCCCCCACTCGCGGCCTCGGGCGTGAGGTGAATTGCCGCAGCGACTTTGCCGGAGGCACCGGACATTCGGCCGTCGGTGATCAGCGCGACGGACCGTCCCTTGTCCTGCAGAATTCCGAGAGCCGGGGTGAGCTTGTGCAACTCGGGCATTCCGTTGGCCTTCGGGCCCTGATAACGCAGCACGGCAACGAAGTCGCCGTCGAGTAGCCCTGCGTCGAATGCCTCGAGGAAGTCGGCTTGATCGTCGAACACTCGCGCCGGTCCGGTGACCACTCGATGTTCGGGTGCCAGTGCAGAAGTCTTGATGACGCACTTGCCGATCGGCCCGGTCAGCATCTTCAGTCCGCCGTCGGCGCTGAACGGCTCGTTCGCGCCTCGTAACACGGTGTCGTCGTGGCTCATCCGAGTACCGTCCTGCCACATCACCCCGTCGCCGTCGAGCTTCGGCTCTTGGGTGTAGCGCCGCAGACCCTGCCCGGCAACGGTCTTCACATCCTCGTGCATCAACCCGGCGTCGAGCAGAGACCCGATGACGAACCCGAGTCCACCGGCCGCGTGGAAGTGATTCACGTCGGCCTTGCCGTTCGGGTAGATCCGGGCCATCAGCGGCACGACGGCCGACAGGTCGGACAGGTCCTGCCAGGTCAACGTGATTCCGGCGGCTTTGGCGATGGCGACGAGGTGCATCGTGTGGTTGGTCGAGCCGCCGGTGGCGAGCAACGCGACGCAGCCGTTGACGATCGACTTGACGTCGACGACCTCCCCCACCGGTGTGTAGTTGTCGCCCAACGACGTCAGACCGGTGACGACGTGCGCGGCCTCGCGGGTCAACGCGTCGCGCATCGCGGTTCCGGGGTTGACGAACGACGATCCCGGCAAATGCAGGCCCATGACCTCCATGAGCAACTGATTGGAATTGGCCGTTCCGAAGAACGTGCAGGTGCCACTGCCGTGATACGACGCGGCCTCGGCGTCGAGCAGAGCCTCGCGCCCCACCTTGCCCTCGGCGTAGAGCTGGCGCGCTTTTGCTTTCTCCCCGTTGGGGAGTCCGGACGTCATCGGCCCGGCGGGCACGAACACCGCAGGCAGATGGCCGAAACTCAGTGCGCCGATGAGCATTCCGGGGACGATCTTGTCGCACACCCCGAGCATCAGGGTGGCGTCGAACATGTCGTGGGACAACGCGATTGCGGTCGACATCGCGATGATGTCGCGACTGAACAGCGAGAGCTGCATGCCGTCACGGCCCTGGGTGATGCCGTCGCACATGGCGGGAACTCCCCCGGCGAACTGCGCGATGCCGCCGGCGTCGATGACCGACTTCTTCAGCACGGCCGGATAGGTCTCGAACGGCTTGTGCGCCGAGAGCATGTCGTTGTAGGCGGAGACGATCGCAATGTTGGGCTTGACCATGCCGCGCAGGGCCTGCTTGTCGGCCTTGCCGGAGGCTGCGAAGCCGTGAGCGATGTTGGCGCAGGCGAGGCGGCCACGGGCCGGGCCTCGATCCCCGGCCGATGCGATTCGCGCGAGGTAGGCGGTGCGGTCGGACTGGCTGCGGTCTGCGATGCGGTCGGTGACCTGACGCAGGACCGGATGAAGTGTGTCCATGAGTATCTCCGATGTTCGGTCTCTCATCACTCACCCTAAGGCCAATTAGGTCGACCGACAACCCAACTTATGCTTTTCAAAGTTATAAGTGGCACTTCTTAGGCTGTTGCCGTAAAAGTTGCCAGTTGGTTGAATGGCGTTTATGTCCATGCCGCGCCTGAGCGCTCCACCTGCGACGGCAGGTGAGGTTTTCGCTCTGATTCGCGACGGAGAAGCAGCTACTCGTGCCGAACTCGGCCGAATCACCGGACTCTCACGGTCGGCCGTCGCCTCCCGCGTCGCCGCGCTCACCGAGCTCGGCCTGGTCATCGAAACCGAGGACACGCACTCCACCGGCGGTAGACCCCCGGCGAGACTGTCCTTCGACATCGACGCCGGTGTGGTGCTCGCCGCCGCGATCGGACGCAGCCGCTCCCAGCTGGGCGTCTTCACCCTCGGCGGCGAGTTGCTCGCGAGCGATACCGTCGATCAGGAAATCGGCGTCGGCCCGGACGAGCTGATGCCGCAGATCACCAAGCGCTTGCAGGCATTGCTCGACGAATCGCACCGAACCGACCACCGCATCCTCGGCGTCGGACTGTCCATCCCCGGCACCGCCGACACCGACCGAGGGTGCAGCCTGGACTCGCCGATCATGCACGGCTGGGACGGAGTGCCGCTGGCACCGTTCTTCGCCGACACCACGTCGGCTCCGGTGTTTCTCGACAACGACGCCAACGCCATGGTGTTGGCCGAACGCCGCGACAATCGAGATCGCTTCCAGAACGCCCTACTGGTCAAGGCCTCGACCGGGCTCGGTGCCGGAATCGTCGCAGGCGGCGCATTGCAGCGCGGGTCATTGGGCGCTGCAGGCGAATTCGGCCACACCAAGACCGCTGCCGCGGCAGGGGTCGCGTGCAGGTGCGGCGACAGCGGCTGCCTCGAAGCCATCGCGGGCGGCTGGGCTCTTGTGCGCGCACTCAACGAGCAGGGCCGCGAAGTGGGCCACGTTCGCGGCGTCGTCGATCTCGCGGTGAGCGGTGACCCCGAAGCGCGCAGGCTCATTCGCGACAGCGGACGCCACATCGGTGAAACTCTGGCCGGTGCCGTCAACCTGCTCAACCCCGAGGTCCTGATCGTCGGCGGCGACATGGCGAACGCCTACGACATCTTCGTCGCCGGCCTCCGCGAGACCGTCTACGGAAACGCCACCGCGCTGGCCACCAAGGCCCTCACCATCCAGGCCACCACCCACGGTGACCTCTCCGGGGTGATCGGCAGTGCGGCGCTGGTGCTGGATCAGGTGCTCAGCGCCCGGGCCGTCGACGACGCACTGGGCGGCTGACCGCGGGCATCGTCGCCGCGGTTGCCGCTCGTCGCACTCCAGCGACCGCCGGGCGCACCGCGATGCGTCGATTCGAGGACGCGCACCGGCGGCCCACATAGGGTGATCGCAGTCACACCTGCGATCCTGGAGACCCCACACATGTCACTGAAAGCGGCCGACGAACCACACGTCGAATTGCTGAAGACAGATCCCGACCTACCGCCGGTCGGCGTCGTCGAGTCACATCCGATGACCCCGATCAAGCGCCTGATGCTCGTCGCCATCGGCCTACTCGGCGGTGTTGCGTGGACGATCATCGCGATCGTCCGCGGAGAGAATCCCAACGCCGTCTGGTTCGTCATCGCCGCGGTGTGTACGTACATCTTCGCTTTCCGCTTCTACGCCAGGCTGATCGAACGCAAGATCGTCTTCCCACGCGACGACCGCGCCACTCCTGCCGAGATTCTGGAAAACGGCAAGGACTACATGCCGACGGATCGTCGGGTGCTGTTCGGCCACCACTTCGCCGCGATCGCCGGAGCAGGCCCGCTCGTCGGCCCCGTCCTCGCCGCTCAGATGGGCTACCTGCCCGGCACCATGTGGATCATCATCGGCGTCGTGTTCGCCGGTGCCGTCCAGGATTTCCTGGTGCTGTGGATCTCGACGCGTCGCCACGGCCGCAGCCTCGGACAGATGGCCCGCGACGAACTCGGAGTCGTCGGCGGTACCGCCGCGCTGATTGCGGTGTTCGTCATCATGATCATCCTCATCGCGGTCCTTGCACTCGTCGTCGTCAACGCGCTCGCCGAAAGCCCGTGGGGCGTCTTCTCCATCGCACTGACCATTCCGATCGCACTGTTCATGGGCGTCTACCTGCGCTTCCTGCGACCGGGCAACGTCACCGAGGTCTCACTCATCGGCGTCGTACTGCTGCTACTCGCCATCGTCGCCGGCGGCTGGGTTGCCGAGACCGACTGGGGCACCGACTGGTTCACCCTCTCCAAGGTGACCGTCGCCTGGCTGCTGATCGGCTACGGCCTGCTCGCCTGCATCCTGCCGGTGTGGTTGCTACTCGCCCCGCGCGACTACCTGTCGACGTTCATGAAGGTCGGCACCATCGCCTTGCTGGCCGTCGGCATCCTCATCGCGCGCCCCGAGATCCAGATGCCCGCGATGACGAGCTTCGCCACCGAGGGCAACGGCCCGGCGTTCGCTGGCTCGCTGTTCCCGTTCCTGTTCATCACCATCGCCTGCGGCGCGCTGTCCGGCTTCCACGCTCTGATCTCCTCCGGCACCACGCCGAAGCTGCTGGAGAAGGAAAAGCAGATGCGCATGATCGGCTACGGCGGCATGCTCACCGAGTCGTTCGTCGCCATCATGGCGCTGATCACCGCATGTGTTCTCGATCAGCACATCTACTTCGCGTTGAATGCTCCGGCAACGCTGACCGGTGGCACTCCGGAAACTGCGGCGACGTACGTCAACGGACTGGGGCTCAGTGGCGGCGACATCACCCCGGCCGAATTGAGCCAGGCGGCAACCGATGTGGGCGAGGAGTCGATCATCTCCCGCACCGGCGGCGCACCGACTCTCGCGTTCGGCATGTCGGAGGTACTGCACCAGGTGTTCGGCGGCGAATCGCTCAAGTCGTTCTGGTACCACTTCGCGATCATGTTCGAGGCACTGTTCATCCTCACCACGGTCGATGCAGGCACCCGCGTCGCACGCTTCATGCTCTCCGACAGCATCGGCAACCTGCCCGGAGCCTCGGCCAAGAAGTTCAAGGATCCGTCCTGGCGCCCCGGTGCCTGGATCTGCTCGCTGATCGTCGTCGCGGCCTGGGGCGCAATCCTTCTCATGGGCGTCACCGATCCACTGGGCGGCATCAACACCCTGTTCCCGCTGTTCGGTATCGCCAACCAGCTCCTTGCCGCCATCGCGTTGACGGTGGTGATGGTCATCGTCGTCAAGCGCGGCCTCTACAAGTGGGCCTGGATTCCCGGGGTTCCGCTGGCGTGGGACCTCATCGTCACGATGACCGCGTCGTACCAGAAGATCTTCTCCTCCGTCCCGGCCATCGGCTACTGGACGCAGCATTCCCAGTTCCGCGACGCCAAGGCGCAGGGCCTGAGCGAGTTCGGCAGCGCCAAGACACCCGAGGCGATCGACGCCGTCATCCGCAACACCTTCATTCAGGGCACGCTGTCGATCATCTTCGCGGTACTGGTCCTGGTCGTCGTGATCGCCGGAGTATGGGTGTGCATCAAGGCAGTTCGAGGAGACAATCTGCCCGACAACGAGGAGCCCGAGGTGCCGTCGAAGATCTTCGGCCCCACCGGCTTCGTGCTCACCCCGGCCGAGAAGAAGATCCAGGCCGAATGGGACGAGCTGATCGAGGCGGGCACCGTCCGTCGCCCCGGATCGGCGCACTAGATGCGCGGGCTGTGGTGGTGGATCACCTCGGTGATGGGCGATCACGATTACGACCGCTACGTCGCCCATCTGGCCCGCCACCATCCGGATCAGGAACCGCCGACCGTGCGGCAGTACTGGAAGGACAGGCACGCGGAGGCGGACCGGAACCCGGGAGCTCGATGCTGCTGACACGGTGATGTCCGATTTCCGCTAGCACCGACGCGTCCGCGCTGACACAGTAGGTGCATGAGCAGTGAACGGCAGGTGCAAGAACTGGACTTCGATCGGTGTTATCGCGCGGTCTCCTCGCGTGACGCACGGTTCGACGGCCAGTTCTTCACCGCCGTCTCCACCACCGGCATCTACTGCCGACCCTCCTGCCCGGCCCGCACACCCAAGCCGGGCAACGTTTCGTTTCTCGCCACCGCAGCGGCGGCCCAACAATCCGGCTACCGCGCCTGCCGCCGCTGCCAGCCCGACGCCACCCCCGGTTCCCCACGCTGGAACATCCACTCGGACCTCAGTTCTCGCGCCATGCGGCTGATCTCCGACGGAGCCGTCGAACGCGGTGGCGTCGACGGCCTCGCCAGCACCCTCGGCTACTCGACTCGGCAGCTGACCCGCGTGCTGACGGCCGAGGTCGGTGCAGGACCACTCGCCCTGGCCCGCGCACACCGCGCCCACACCGCCCGCACACTGATTCAAACTACCGACATGTCGATGGCCGACGTCGCCTTCGCGGCCGGCTTCTCCAGCGTCCGGCAGTTCAACGACACCATCAGGGAAGTCTTCGCCGTCGACCCGTCGACGTTGCGTCGAGAAGCGCACCGCACTGCCGTACCGACCGCGGGTGGAACCGTCACCCTGCGCTTGCCGTACCGCCCGCCGCTGGACCGCGGCTGGATCGAGTGGTTCCTGCGTGGCCACGTGGTCGAGGGCATCGAATCGTTCGCCGAGGACGGCGAATACGTGCGATCCCTGAGCCTGCCGCACGCCGCCGGGCTCGTGGCGTTGCGGGTGATGGATGGATTCGTCAGCGCCGCAGTGACATTGCAGGACATGCGAGACCTCGCCCCTGCCGTCGCCCGAATCCGACACCTGCTCGATCTCGATGCCGATCCACTCGCCGTCGACGACGCACTGAGCGCAGACCCACAGTTGGCACCGAGCGTCGACGCCCACCCGGGCATTCGCGCCCTGGGAGTGGTCGACGGCGCAGAGATGTTGCTGCGCACCGTGATCGGACAACAGATTTCGCTGAAGGCTGCGGCCACTCACACCGCTAGACTCGTCGACGCTCTCGGTGCACCACTCGATCTCGGCAACGACACCGTCACCAGGCTGTTTCCCGAGCCTGCCGTCATCGCCGAACGAGGCCACGAGGTACTCACCGGACCTGCCGCCCGGGTCCAGACCGTCATCCGCGTCGCCGACGCCATCGCGTCGGGAATCGTCGTGCTCCATCCCGCGCGCGAAGGGCCCGAGCTGGAGCGAGAACTGCTCGCACTCAAAGGAATCGGACCCTGGACCGCCCGGTACGTCGTGATGCGGCTGCTCGGCGATCCCGATGTTCTGCTCGATACCGATCTCGTCGTCAGACAAGGTGCTCAGGCACTCGACATCTCGTTGAACGATTCTGTCCGCTGGGCCCCGTGGCGTTCGTACGTCTCGATGCACCTGTGGATCACCGCACTGGAAAGAAGACAGCCATGACTGCCACCGCCGCCACCCAGGACACCCCGATCGGGCCGTTCAGCACCATCGTCGACGCCGATCAGCGCGTCCTGGCATCCGGGTGGACCGCCGATGTCGACGAACTCCGCGTCCTGATCCACCCGACGATGCGTCCCGACAGCGTGCGCACTGCGGCCGATCTCGGCGATGTGACGCGCGCCGTCGAGAGCTATCACCGCGGTGAGCTGACCGTCATCGACTCCGTTGCCGTCTCGCAACGATCCGGCGAATTTCTCATGCACGCCTGGGGAGTTCTGCGCACCGTCGAACCCGGTGCGCCGGTGACCTACTCCGAGTTCGCAGAACTGTCGGGTAGACCGGCAGCCATCCGTGGTGCTGCGTCGGCATGCGCTCGCAATGCGGCCGCACTGTTCGTGCCGTGCCATCGGGTGGTTCGAATCGGCGGGGCCCTCGGCGGTTTTCGCTGGGGCCTGCCCGTCAAGGAATGGCTGTTGGCACACGAGGCGGCCTGAAAGGCCTCGCCTTGGACGGCGGTGACATACAGCTGGGCATACCGAGACGTTATGGTTCTTCACGATCCGCCATCCGCCGAATGTGAGGAAGCCACAGTGACCGAATCGGCAGTGCCCGGCAGTCCGTCGAAGTCCAAGACGTCCGGCAATGATCGCGGTGACCTCATCGGGGTCGGTGGCATGTGGCTGGCCAAGTGGTCGCTGATCCTCATTGCGATCGCAGCCGGTGCGTGGGTGTTGGGTTGGCTGATCGGGCAGTTCTGGGTGATCCTGCTGCCGGTCCTGCTCGCCGTGATCGTCGCGACGGTGCTGTGGCCGCCGGCGAAGCTGATGATGCGTCTGGGATTTCCTCCGGCCCTGGCCTCGTCGGTATCGCTCGTGGTGTTCTTCGTCGTCATCGGCGGCATCATCACCTTGATCGTTCCGTCGGTCGCCGAGCAGGCTCCCGAGTTGGTCGACCAGGCATCGGGCGGTATCGCGCAGGTTCAGGACTGGTTGAAGGGGCCGCCGCTGAACATCGGCGACGACCAGATCGACTCGGCCGTGTCGGCGATCGTGTCGCGGCTACAGGACAGCGGGGAGGTCATCGCCACCGGCGTGTTCACCGGCGTGTCCGCCGCCGGCTCGCTGTTGGTCACTCTGGCGTTGGTGTTGGTGTTGACGTTCTTCTTCGTCAAGGATGGACCGAAGTTCCTGCCGTGGTTGCACGGGTTCTCCGGTGGCCGCGCCGGAACTCATCTGGGCGAGGTGCTCTCACGGATGTGGGCGACCCTCGGCGGATTCATCCGAACTCAGGCCATCGTCAGTTTCATCGACGCATTCTTCATCGGTCTCGGACTGGTCATTCTCGGCGTTCCGCTGGCGCTGGTGCTGGCGACCCTGACGTTCATCGGTGGCTTCATTCCGATCGTCGGAGCGTTCGTCGCCGGCGCACTCGCTGTGCTGGTGGCCCTGGTTGCGAACGGGCTGACCACTGCACTGATCGTGCTCGCCATCATCGTCGCGGTACAGCAGTTGGAAGGCAATGTGCTGCAGCCCATTCTGCAGAGCCGCAGCATGAACCTGCATCCGGCGATCGTGCTGCTCGCCGTGACGGCAGGCAGCTCACTGTTCGGCATCATCGGCGCGTTCCTGGCCGTCCCGGCCGCGGCGGTTGCGGCCGTGCTGATCCGGTACCTGTCCGAGCAGATCGATGCGCGCTCGAACGAACCGGACCAGGACGAGCTAGAGGACAAAATCCCGCCGCCCGACGGGTTGACCGAGGAGCAGGCCGGCCTCGACGAGGAGAAGAACTCCGACAAGAAGGACTCGGGTCAGGAAGCCACTACCTGAAGCGTGGATCCGGTGCGCTCCCGCTTGACGTAGAGGCGACTGGGAATGCGCTGACGCATCTCGTCGACGTGACTGACGACGCCGACGACGCGTCCGCCCGCACGTAGTTCGTCGAGAACCGCCATCACCGATTCGAGGGTGTCGGCGTCGAGCGTGCCGAATCCTTCGTCGATGAACATGGTGTCGAGGACGACGCCACCGGATTCGGCAGCCACGACATCGGCGAGGCCCAACGCGAGCGAGAGCGACGCGAGAAATGCCTCACCGCCCGACAGTGTCTTGGCCGAGCGCACCACACCGGTGTAGTCGTCCCTGATGTCCAGTCCGAGACCGCCCCGTTTGCCGCGGACGCCTGCCTCGTCGGAGTGCACGAATTCGTATCGTCCCGAAGACATTCGACGCAGCCGCGCGGATGCGGACTCGGCGACATCCTCGAGTCGAGACGCGAGGACGTACGAACGCAACGACATCTTGCGTGCATTCTGTCCCCGGCCTGCCACCACGTCCGCCAGGTTGGCGAGCTCGTCGAATTCCGCACGTTGCGGCGCGATGGCCTGGGCCGCGGTGAACAATTCGGCGATCAACCGTTCCAGATCGTCTGCGCGCCTTCGACATTCCGCCACCGCCGCAGCGGCGACCCTGACTTCGTCGTCCATCTCGGCGCACGCCTGCTCCAGCGGGGCCAGATCCACCGGCGGCCGACCGGCCACGTCCACGATGGTGGGCTCGCGCAGCACGTGCTCGGCATGCGCACGCGTCTCCTCGGCGATACGCAGCTCGGTCTCGATCTGCTCGACGCGGTCTGCGGTCAGCACTGCCCCGGCGGCGGCGTCGACGGACTCGAAGTTCGACGCCTCCACCCCACGGTCCAGTTCTGCTGCCAGCGCATCGGCCCGCGCAGTGGCGTCGAGCCAGGCGATGCGCGCTTCCTGAATACGCCGGGCACCGTCGATCAACGCTTCTCGCTCCGCGATTCGGTCTGCCAGCGACGCACCCTCGTCCACTTCCTCGGCCACCGACGCACGCATCTGCGTCAGCGATTCCTCGGTGGCCGCGATGCGCTCGTCCACGGCACTCCGCGAGGCAACCAGGTCGTGGAGCGTGACCGTCAGCGCGTCCGACTCGCTCCGCAGGCGATCGAGCTCTGCGGATGCCGGTTTTACATCGGCGGCACGCGCACGGGCGTCCTGCACTGCGGTGGTTGCGGCATCGAGCGTCTGGGCCAGCTCTGCAGCGGAGGCCCCACCGGTGCGGTCGTGCAGCAGATCCACGTCCCGTTGCGCTCGAGCAACAACCGCGACCGCCTGATCGAGCACGCCAGCGGCCTTGCGTTCTGCGGCAGCGGCCTTGTCTTCCTGTGCCTTGGTCACCGTCGACGTCGACGCTGCAGCAGGATGCGGGTGCACCTCCGATCCGCACACGACGCACGGCTCGCCCGCCTCCAGACGGGCCGCCAGCTCGGCGGCCATCCCGTCGAGGCGTCTCTCACGGAGATCGAGCAGGTGCTCCCGGGCGGTGTTGTGCGCTGCCCGAGCGCTGTCGCGGGCACGTTCGGCCTCGGCCAGAGTCGCGCGTGTGCGTACCAGTTCGAGAGCGGACTCGGCTGCCGCGCGGGCCCGACTGCAGCGCTCCTCTAGGCCCGGCAACTCCGCCACAGCCGAGGCGGCTCGTGCCATCCGTGATTCGACAGCTGCGATCTTCTCGGGCATCGAGGCCTGCGATTGCACGGTGCGTTCGATCGCCGCTGCGGTAGTACGTTGCTGCGCACGATATTCGACGAGGGTGCCGTCGAGTCGGTCGGCCTCGCGAGCGAGACCGAGCAGCGACTGCAACCGCGCGACGTCGGTGGTCCAGTCACGCACGAACTGTGCAACGACCGTGCGCTCGTCCGACGGATCCGCCGGCGCGGGTGGCCAGTGCAACGCAGCGTGAAAGCGTCGCCCCTCCGCCGTTGCCGGCAGCGCACGCTCCGCCGCCGCGAGTGAGGAGGTCGCGGCCTCGGTGGTCCGGCGGGCGAGACGCAGGTCTGCGGCAGTGGCCGCGATCGGTCCGGCGGCCGCGGAATCGGCGAGCTCGGTTCTGCGCGCAGCTCGCGCCGTGTCGCCCTCCCGATACTGCACGAGCTGCGCCTCGGCGAGAGCCCGACGACGCTGCAGATCGAGAACGGTGGTGGCCTTCGTCAGAGCTGCCGACGCACGCCGAGCTGCCGCGTCGATCAGCACCGCCCGACCTTGTGCGAGAGTCCGATTCTGCCGGGCATCGGCCAGGACGTCGGCCGCCCACTCGAGCGGGTCCGGCTGCTCGCCGTCCTCGCCCGCGGGCTCGGGTATCCCCGATGCCTGCGACACCCGGCCGAGCATGATGTCGATGGCGTGGTGAGCGTCGGCGAGTTCGGCGGCCAGCTCCCGGCGGCGCTGCGCGAACCATTCTTCGACATCTCCGAATCGGCCTGTGTCGAAGAGCCTTTCGAGCAGATTGCCGCGTTCGTCGCTGTCGGCTCGGAGGAATCGCGCGAATTCACCCTGCGGCAACAGCACCACCTGGAAGAACTGGTCGGCACTCATTCCGAGCAGCGCGTTGACGGCGTCACCGATCTCGTTGAGCCGAGTGAGGTTCTGCCCGCGGCCGTCGAGCCAGGTGAGACTGGCTTTGGCGTGCTGCTTGGTGGTGCCCGTGCTGCGGAGCTTGGGCCGCAGGAACTCCGGACTGCGCACTATTCTGATGCGTCGCCCAGCGAGTGTCGCCTCCAACGTGACCTGTGGCACCGCGCCTTTGGCTGCGTGATCGGACAGCAATCGCTTGCCCTCGCGACGAGCTCCGGGCACTGTTCCGTACAGCGCGAACGCCACGGCGTCGAGCACCGTCGTCTTGCCTGCTCCGGTCTGCCCGTGCAACAGGAAGAGCCCGTCGGCTCCCAGTGCGTCGAAGTCCACCGTCTCGGTGCCCGCGAAGGGGCCGAAGGCGGTGATCTCGAGTGAATGCAGTCTCATGCAGCACCGCGGTCGGCGGTGGTGGCCGTCCCGCGGATGGCCTCGGTCTCGCGATGCACGGAGGCCAGCGCGCGAGCCAGGAGCCCGGACTCCGCTGCCGTCGGCACGCTGCGCATGTCCGTCACGAACGAGGTTGCGATGTCGAGATCGCTACGGCCGCGCACACGGTCGCGGTAACGAAGCTCGCCGGATCCCTCCGGGCGACGCCATTCCAAGTGGATCGCGTGCGGGAAACGCTGCTGCAACAAGCGCATTGCGTCGACGGGGCGTACTTCGTCGGTGAGCACGGCGGAGACGTAATGGTCCTCGAACTCGCAATACGCTGTGTCCGTTGTCAATTGCTCGACCGTGCCTTCGATGCGGGCGAGTCCGCGTACCACCGGCAGGTCGACTCGCTCGACGGTGCCGAGCCCGTTCGCGTCGAGATCGAGAATCCATACCGCCTTGCGATGCGACCGCTCACCGAAGGAATAGGGCAGAGGGGAACCGGAGTACCGCACTCGATCGGTGAGGGTCTGGGGCGAATGCAGGTGTCCGAGCGCCACGTAGTCGACCCCGTCGAACGCCGACGCAGGCGCAGTTTCGATACCGCCGGAGGAAATCGACCGCTCCGAGCCGGTCGCCTCACCGCCGACGATGAACGCGTGCGCGAGCACGACCGAGCGATGATGTTGTCCCGCTTCGTTTCTCGTCGTGAGATCACCCCGGATCCGATCCATGGCAGCGCTGAGCACCTCTGCGTGCGTCCGCGCGGTGGGAACGTCGAGCTCGGCCCGCGTCGTCTCGGGCTCGAGGTAGGGAATGCCGTAGAACGCAACGGAGCCGTGCTCGTCCTCGATGACGACCGGGGTGGCGACGTCGCCCACCCGCGTCATCAGATGCAGCCCTCCCGCCGAGGCGAACGCGGCACCCGCGCCCAGCCGAGCGGGTGAATCGTGGTTTCCCGACGTCGCGACGATCACCGCGCCTGCCGCTCGGATCGCCTCGAGTCCGCGGTTGCAGACCAGGACGGCATCGGCACTGGGAACAGCGCGGTCGTAGATATCGCCCGGCACCACCACCACATCGATCGATTGCGCCGCAACCAGTTCCGCGATGGACTCCAGCACAGCGCCCTGATCGGCCAACAGGTCGACACCGTGAAAGGTGCGACCGATGTGCCAGTCCGAGGTGTGCAGAATTCTCATGAGTTCGACGCTATCGGGAACCACCGACAAACTCCTCGAGGCGCCTCGGCCTGTCGGACGTGAGCTGCGGCTTACGCCGTCACGAACCGAAGTTGTCGGTGCCGTCCTGCATCATCTGCTCCATGAACATTCTCACCGCGTTCGGCCTGCTCGTCGCTCTCGGTATCGGGGCGGTCGTCGGCTGGTTGTTGCACGCCTCGCGGATGGGCGACCGTGCCGTTCGAGCCGAAGCCCAACTGGCCGCGCTCCGCGAGCACGAGGGCATGCTTCGACAGTCGTTGAGCGCGGTCAACGAGGATTCTGCGCGGCGCAATTCGACCGTGATCGGCCAGCAGGTCTCACACCTGGTCGAGCCGTTGCACGACGCCGTCGATGCGCTCTCCGAGCACGTGCGCCAGGTCGAGCACAATCGAATTCGGGCGTACGCGGGGTTGTCCGAGCAGGTCACCGGGATGCATCGGGCGTCGATGCATCTGTCCACCCAGACCGCTCAGCTGGTCACGGCACTGCGTGCACCGCAGATCCGGGGCCGGTGGGGCGAGATCCAGCTCGAGCGGGTCGTCGAGCTCGCAGGCATGGTCAAGCACTGCGATTTCGACACACAGGTGAGCAAGGACGGCATCCGACCCGACATGATCGTCCGTCTCGCCGGCGGTCGACAGATCGTCGTCGACGCCAAAGTGCCGTTCGCGGCGTACCTCGATGCCGCCCAGGACGAGGATCCCGCCGCGCGGGAGAAGAATCTGCGACGCCACGCCAAGCAACTGCGCACCCACATCGACCAACTGGCCGACAAGGCGTACTGGCAGGCGTTCGAGCCGACGCCGGAGTTCGTCGTGCTGTTCGTTCCCGGCGACCCGTTTCTCGACGCGGCCCTGACCTCGGACACTGGCCTGCTCGAGTACGCCTTCGGCCGGAACGTGATCCTGGCCACCCCGACCACCCTGGTCGCGCTACTTCGAACCGTTGCCTACACGTGGAAGCAGGAGTCACTGGCCGAGGACGCTGCGCGCATCCAGCAACTGGGACGCGAGCTGTACACGCGCATCGGTGTCGTCTCGACACACCTGGACAAGCTCGGTGCCCACCTCGGCAAAGCCGTGGAATCCTTCAATTCCACCGTCGGGTCCGTCGATACCCGGGTGAGCGTGACGGCGAGAAAGCTGCACGAGCTCGAGCTGTTCGACGCCGATCCGGTGGACATCGCCCGAGTGGACGAGCGACCCAAACTGTCCGATTCGTCCCGCTACCGGCACGACTTCGGTCATGTCAGCGATGCAGTGGGCTGAACAACGGCTAACCTCGGGGGGTGTCTACCTCCCAACGTGCCCGCTCCGGGGTACCGCTGGATCACCGATCCATCCTCGCGACCCTGCCCGGCGTTCCCGCATGGGGTGCCGTCGCGATCGCCGCGGGACTGACCTTTCTCGGATTCCTGATCGATGCCGCACGCGGTACCGAACTGACCGGTGCGTTCGCGTTCATGTACGTCCTCGGCTGCATCGCCGGCGTCCTCCTGGTCCGCTTCCGCGGACTGTTCACCGCGATGGTGCAAGCCCCGCTGATCCTGTTCGTGGCCGTGCCGCTGTCGTACCAGTACTTCACCGACAACGCAGGCACCAGCCTCAAGGACATCATCCTCAACGTGGCCATTCCGCTGGTCAACCGGTTTCCGCTGATGTTGCTCGGCACCCTGGTCGCCGTCGGACTCGGAGTTTTGCGCATCGTGCTCAAACGGCAGAACACGCATGCCCCCGCTGTGCGACGCAGCCCGAAGCCCAGCGACGACAAGCCCACCAGAGCACAGCGTCGGGCACAGGAAGAGCGCCCCGAACGCTCCCGCAGGCGAGCAGCCGCAGCCGATCGCAGCACCGACTCCGCGGCCGAGGCGACCGACATCGTGCCCGGGCCGTACGTCGGTCGCAGAAGCACTGATCCTCGCCCGCGTTCGACCCCTCGCACCGGCTCTCGTGCTGCGGCAGATCCCACCGTGAGCCCCCGGCGATCGGCTACCCCGACCTCGGCACCGCAGACTCGATACTCCGCCGACGCCCCGCGTCAGGACCACAAGCCAGAGCACCAGAAGCCCGAATACCCACGAACGCAGTATCCGCAGGCAGAGTCACGTGATGCCCGGCGGCCGCAACCGTCCGAGTCGCGTTACGCGCCGGAGCCTCGCTACTCGGCAGAGCCGCGGTATTCGACCGAACCTCGTCGCGAACGATCGACTCGGGTCAAGGCTCCGCGAGAGGCTGCCGATCCGTACGGCACCGGAGCTCGGCCGGTCGTGACTCCTCGGACGAGCGCCCCCGCCGGCTCCGCTGCCACCGACTACACCGCCGGAAACAGCCAGGGCAGCCATTCTCTGCCTGACCCGCGCCGGGACGACATTCCCCCGCACCCGGTGCCGAAGGTTCGCTACCGCGACCGTCACAGCGACTAGCCCGAACGAGAAACGCCCCGTACAGGAATTCCTGTACGGGGCGTGAACTCTTTTCCCGCTGCTAGCGGGCTGGGCGCAGCTCGCGAGGCAGGGAGAACACCAGGGTCTCGTTGGCCGTGGTGACCGGCTGTACGTCGGCGTAGCCGTGCTCGGCGAACAGTTCGATGACGCCCTGCACCAGGATCTCCGGTACGGATGCACCCGAGGTGATGCCGATCGTCTCGACCCCGTCGAGCCAGGCCAGGTCGATTTCCTTGGCGTAGTCGACGAGGTAGCTCGCCCGCGCACCCGCGCCCAGTGCAACCTCGACCAACCGCACCGAGTTAGAGGAGTTCTTCGAACCGACGACGATCACCAGATCGCATTCCGGTGCCATCGCCTTCACCGCGACCTGACGGTTCTGCGTGGCGTAGCAGATGTCGTCGCTCGGCGGGTCCTGGAGTGTCGGGAAGCGCTCGCGCAACTTGGCGACCGTCATCATGGTCTCGTCGACGCTCAGCGTGGTCTGGGACAGCCAGATGACCTTGCTCTCGTCACGGACGGTGACGTTGGCGACCGAGTCGGGGCCGTCCACCAGCTGAATGTGCTCGGGTGCCTCGCCCGCGGTGCCCTCGACCTCCTCGTGGCCCTCGTGGCCGATGAGCAGGATGTCGTAGTCGTCGCGAGCGAAGCGCTTGGCTTCCTGGTGCACCTTGGTCACCAACGGGCAGGTGGCGTCGATCGTGCGCAGGTTCCGCTCGGCCGCGGAAGTGTGCACGGCGGGTGAGACGCCGTGCGCGGAGAACACGAGCAGCGATCCCTCGGGCACCTCGTCGGTCTCTTCCACGAACACCGCGCCGCGATCGGACAACGTCTCGACCACGTGCTTGTTGTGCACGATCTCCTTGCGCACGTACACCGGCGCACCGTGCTGCTCCAGCGCTTTCTCGACGGTCTCGACCGCGCGATCGACACCCGCGCAATAGCCCCGCGGCTCCGCGAGCAGCACTCGCTTACCCCCCGCGTACGAGGACTTACCCGTACCGGCGGACTGTGCAATACCAAGATTCAGTGGAACAGCCGAAGACATACCTCCCAGGATACGTGCACCGAGCTCGCCTGCCTCGTTTCCATGTCCTCCGGCCCCGGCTGCAACGGGTCGTACAGCCTGTCGGCTACCCAAAGTTCACCGTTTCGGGCAGTCTGGTGGGCATGACTCGAGTCCCCTTCGCAGCGCGTGTGGCTGCAGGCGTCGCCGTGACCGTCGTGGAAGAGGCTCGCAAGCTTCCCGGTTCCGCTCTGATGCTGCCGATGACGGTCGTCAGCGAAGCGCTGGCCCGCGGGATGCGATTTCAGCAGCAGGTGACGGCGTTGGCCATCAAGGGCGATCTGATCATCGCGAGCTTGCCGGTGATCGGGACCCCGACCGAGGAGCAGCCCTCCTGGGCCAGCTTCGACGAGGACGAAGACGACACCTTCGACGCCCCGGTCGTCACCGACGACGTCGACGTGCCCGACGCCCCCGTGGCCGAGCCGGTCGCGGCGAACGGCCGCTTCGCGCTGTACTCGACGCCTCCGCTGGACGAGCCGGTGCAGGACACCTCGGCCAAGCGCGCGCCCTCCGCCGACAAGCCCGAGATCGTCGAGATGATCGACTTCGACACCCTCGCCCTTGCCCAGCTTCGCGCACGCCTGCGCACGCTCTCGATCGAAGACCTCGAAACTCTGCTGGACTACGAGAACGACACGCTCGCCCGCGCACCGTTCCAGACCATGTTGGCCAACCGCATCACCACCGCCAAGGCCAAGTGAGCACTCCCTCAACCCAGTCCGGTCCCACCCAGCCAGGCTCGAGCACCGCCGAAAAGCCGTGGCCGGTGCGTACCGTCGCCATGAAGGTGGCGGGCTGGATCGACAAGCTCGGCTCCATCTGGGTGGAGGGCCAGCTCACGCAGATCAACGCGCGTCCCGGCACGAGGACGGCGTTTCTGACGCTGCGTGATCCGTCGGCCGACATGTCGTTGTCGGTGACGTGCTCGCCGCAACTGCTCGACCGCTCTCCGGTTCCGTTGACCGAGGGTGCGCGCGTCATCCTCTACGGCAAGCTGTCGTTCTTCACCGGCCGCGGAACCATTTCGTTGCGCGCCACGGACATTCGCGCGGTGGGCGTCGGCGAACTGTTGGCCCGCATCGAGCGGCTCAGAGCGCTGCTCGCCGCGGAGGGGTTGTTCGACCCACGCCTCAAGCGTCCGCTGCCGTTTCTGCCGGGCACCATCGGCCTGATCACTGCGCGCGCCAGCGCAGCCGAGAAGGACGTGCTCACCGTGGCGCAGAGGCGTTGGCCCGCGGTTCGATTCGAGGTTCGCAACACTCCGGTCCAGGGGCCACAGTCGGTGCCGGCGATTCTGGATGCGCTGAAAGATCTGGACGACGACCCCAGCGTCGACGTCATCATCCTCGCCCGCGGCGGCGGAAGCGTCGAGGATCTGCTGCCGTTCTCGGACGAGGCCCTGTGCCGCGCCATCTCGCGCGCCACCACGCCGATCGTCAGTGCCATCGGCCACGAGCCCGACAGCCCACTGAGCGATCACGTCGCGGACCTGCGCGCCGCAACCCCCACCGACGCCGCCAAACTCGTGGTGCCCGACGCCGTCGCCGAACAAGCTCTGGTCTCGGAGCTGAAGTCGAGAAGTGCTGCAGCGCTGCGCAATTGGGTCGAGCGCGAGGCACGCGGACTGGACATGCTCCGACACCGTCCGGTACTGGCGGACCCGTTGGCCTCGCTCGAGCAACGCCGCGAGGAGGTTCGGCGTCTGCTGGAGGCGGCGCGACGCGACGTGCAACGCGAACTCACCACCCAGGACACGCTCGTCGAACATCTGCGGGCCAGGCTGTCGACGCTGGGGCCTGCTGCCACACTTGCTCGGGGGTATGCCGTCGTACAGCGGGTGGTTGCGGGTTCGGATCCCGAGGTTCTGCGTTCGGTCGAGGACGCGCCACCGGGTACACAGATCAGAGTGCGAGTAGCCGACGGTGCCGTCACCGCCGCAGTCATGGGGCGAGTCAAATGACAGAAGGAGTACGTATGAGCGAGAACGAAGACAAGCCGGTATCGGAACTGGGCTACGAAGAGGCCAGGGACGAACTGGTGGGCGTGGTGAAGATCCTCGAGCAGGGCGGACTCGATCTCGACGCCTCCCTGGCCCTGTGGGAGCGCGGAGAGCAGCTGGCCACTCGCTGTGAGGAGCAGCTCGCCGGAGCCCGCAAGCGGATCGAGACCGCGCTCGCGAGCACCGAGAAGGACAGCTAGGGCTCCAGCGGTTCGGCGACCTCGAGGGCCTCGGCGAGCGTGGTGAAGTCTGCGTCGTTCGCGGTACCGCCCAGCAGGATTCGCACATCGCCGAAGTCCGAGACCCAGTACTTCCGCGAACCTTCCTCGCCGTAGACGACCCAATCTCGACCAGACACGTTCTGCGAGCCCGACGCGTACATCGTCTCGTCGCCGGCCACGAAGGGAACCAAGACTTCCTCGACGGCGCTGGTCTGGGTCAGCTGAAGATACGCACCCGATCCGGTGATGTACCCGACAGTCGACACCGGTCCGCCGTTGTCACCGGAGATCGTCGGACGACTGCCCGAGTTGGGCGTCCAATCCTCCGGAACAGCCGGATTACGCACCGGAAAGCCGATTTCCGACGCGTCGTACTGCAACGCGGTGTCCACGTCGAAGTTGGGGATGGGCCCCTGCTGGGGCCCGCCGGGGCTCAGCGAGCACTGACTGGCGATACCCGCAATCAACAAACACGCGATGACCAGCGGAATGAGCGACCACACCATGTCGCGACTGTTGTTGAGAATCCGAGGTTTGCTGTTCGCCACCCCACCAGTATCCCCTCTGCGCAGCAGTGCTCGGTCGGCGCGTGCCTCACAGACCACCCGACCCCACGGCAGGCATCACAGAAGTGAGATAATCGCGCCTGGGTAACACCCCACCAACCAGGAGGCTACAAACCGATGACGGCCAGCACCGAGTCCACTCGCGCCATGGCGCCAGATCGCAACCTCGCACTCGAACTCGTACGCGTCACCGAGGCCGGTGCGCTCGCCTCGGGTCGCTGGGTCGGTCGCGGCGACAAGGAAGGTGGCGACGGAGCAGCAGTCGACGCCATGCGTCAGTTGGTCAGCTCGGTCTCGATGCGCGGCGTCGTCGTCATCGGCGAGGGCGAGAAGGACGAAGCGCCGATGCTCTACAACGGCGAACAGGTCGGCAACGGCAACGGCCCCGAGGTCGACTTCGCCGTCGACCCCGTCGACGGCACCACGTTGATGGCCAAGGGCATGCCCAACGCCATCTCGGTTCTCGCCGTCGCCGAGCGCGGCGCGATGTTCGATCCGTCCGCCGTCTTCTACATGAAGAAGATTGCCGTCGGACCCGACTTCGCCGACGTCATCGACATCACCGCACCGGTCGCAGAGAACATCGCCCGCGTCGCCAAGATCAAGAAGGGATCCACCTCCGACGTCACGGTGTGCATCCTCGACCGCCCCCGTCACGCCGAGCTGATCCAGCAGGTGCGCGACACCGGCGCTCGCATTCGACTGATCTCCGACGGCGACGTCGCCGGTGCCATCGCCGCCGCGCGTCCCACCTCCCCCATCGACATCCTCATGGGTACCGGTGGAACTCCCGAGGGCATCATCGCCGCGGCCGCCATGCGCTGCATGGGTGGCGCGCACCAGGGCATGCTGGCTCCGACCGACGACGACGAACGCCAGAAGGCGATCGACGCCGGACACGATCTCGATCGCGTCCTGTCCACCGAAGACCTGGTCTCGGGAGAGAACGTCTTCTTCACCGCCACCGGCGTCACCGACGGCGACCTGCTCCAGGGCGTCCGATACTCGGGCGGCGGCGCGCACACGCAGTCCATCGTGATGCGCTCGAAGTCCGGCACCGTCCGCATGATCGACGCGTACCACCAGCTCAACAAGCTCAAGGAGTACTCGACCATCGACTTCGACGGCGACACCTCCGGCGCCATCCCGTCCTTCTGACCGTCCGCTCGACGAAGTTTCCGCTCCCCTACCGAGGCAAGAGGTCAATGACAGAGAACGAACAGCAGTTCCGGATCGAGCACGACACCATGGGAGAGGTTCGCGTTCCCATCGATGCGCTCTGGCGTGCCCAGACGCAGCGTGCGGTGGAGAACTTCCCCATCTCCGGCCGTCCGCTCGAACGCACTCAGATTCGCGCGATGGGTCTGCTCAAGGCAGCCTGCGCGCAGGTCAACAAGGACCTCGGTCTGCTCGACGGCACACTGGCCGACGCGATCATCGCCGCTGCCACCGAGATCGCCGACGGCAAGCACGACGACCAGTTCCCGATCGACGTCTTCCAGACCGGCTCGGGCACCAGCTCGAACATGAACGCCAACGAGGTCATCGCGTCGATCGCGAAGGCGGCCGGCGTCGAAGTACACCCCAACGACCACGTGAACATGTCGCAGTCCTCCAACGACACGTTCCCGACGGCCACTCACGTCGCCGCCACCGAGGCCGCCGTGACGTCGCTCGTGCCCGCACTGCGCCACCTCCACGAGGCTCTCGTGGTCAAGGCCACCGAGTGGAAGCACGTCGTGAAGTCCGGCCGCACCCACCTCATGGACGCCGTTCCGGTCACCCTCGGTCAGGAATTCGGCGGCTACGCCCGTCAGATCGAAGCAGGCATCGAACGCGTCGAGGCCACCCTGCCGCGCCTCGGTGAACTGCCCATCGGCGGCACCGCCGTCGGCACCGGCCTCAACGCACCCGACGGCTTCGGCCCGAAAGTCGTTGCCGCACTGGTTGCGTCGACCGGAATCGACGCACTCACCGCCGCCAAGGATTCGTTCGAGGCACAGGCTGCACGCGACGGACTCGTCGAGGCATCGGGCGCACTGCGCACCATCGCGGTCTCACTGACCAAGATTGCCAACGACATTCGCTGGATGGGATCGGGACCGCTCACCGGACTCGGCGAGATTACCCTCCCCGACCTGCAGCCCGGTAGCTCCATCATGCCCGGCAAGGTCAATCCCGTTCTGCCCGAGGCTGTTACGCAGGTCGCGGCTCAGGTCATCGGCAACGACGCCGCAGTCGCATTCGGCGGCGCGTCGGGCGCATTCGAGCTCAACGTGTACATCCCGATGATGGCGCGCAACGTGCTCGAGTCGTTCAAGCTGCTCGCCAACGTCTCGGTCCTGTTCGCCGACAAGTGTGTCGTCGGCCTCGAAGCCAACGTCGAGCACCTCAAGACCCTCGCCGAGTCCTCGCCGTCCATCGTGACGCCGCTGAACTCCGCGATCGGCTACGAGGAAGCTGCCGCCGTCGCCAAGCAGGCACTCAAGGAGAAGAAGACGATCCGTCAGACGGTCATCGACCGCGGACTGATCGGCGACGAGCTCAGCGAAGCAGAACTGGACAAGCGCCTCGACGTCCTCGCCATGGCGAAGGTCAAGGACTAGCTTTCCCGTTCGCCCCGCCGGACCCCCGAACGCGTGAATGGTCCATTGCACCGCCGAGACGTGTGCAATGGACCATTCACGCTTTCGAAAGGGGCCGAACCTCAAGCCAGGTGAGCGAGTTCCTCGCGTGCCTTCAGGCCGTCCTCGCCCAGATCGGTGCGGTCGAAGATCTTCCAGCCGGCGAGCAGCGGCTTGAACACCTTGTCGCGTTCCTGGTCGGCGTCGTAGATTCCGGCTTCGGCGAGCGCGGCGGTGCTGCTGCCGCGGTCCGGGAGGTTGACCTCGGGAATCTTGAAGCCGTTGATCCGGTCCGCGATGGCGCGAGCGGCCTGATCGGGCACCACGGCGAATGCCTCGTCGAGGATGCTGGCGAAGAATGCCGACTGCAGCGCGTCGTCGTCGGCGATCCGGCCGAGGATGGTGGCGAGCACCGGATCCTTGCCGAGGGCGATGGTGTTGCGGTTGCGCAGCGAGGCTGCGGCTTCCTCGATGGCGAAATGCGCGAGGATGTCGAGCAGATGCTGGCTGGGGGCGTCGTATCCGAGCGTCATGTGCTCCATCCGAACGCGCTCGAGGGCGACCGGATCGACTGCGCGGGTCAGCACCAGGAAATTGCGCAACACGATCGACTGTCGGTTCTCCTCCGACGTCCATCGGCCGGTCCACTTCCACCAGGCTCCGAGACCGGTGAGGGCGTGGGCCAATTCGCGGTGGTACGCGGGCAGGTTGTCGGCCACCAACACGCCGACCGTGGCGGACAGGATTTCGACATCACTGAGGTGCGACTGCTCCGGCGTCCAGTCCTCGCCGCCGAGGAACGCGAAGTTCTTACCCTCGTCGAACGGCGCGAGATCGTGGGGATGCCAGTCGCTGGCTGCCTCGATGTGGCGTCGTAGATTCTCTTCGACCGCGGGCTCCAAACGGACCAGCAGATCACCGTCGGACAGGTTCGTAGACATGCGGTAACCGTAGCGCCTACGCCCGAGCGCCCGACGCCGTGCCCCTGACCATTGTGAATTCTCCCAATGCCAGGTCGTCGCGGGTCTATTCTCAGGTGCATCCAGTCATCGACGTGAGGGCTCCTCATGATGCGGTCGGGGCGAAATTTTCTGTGTCTTGCTGTCGTGTGGTCGATGGTCGTGCTGGTCGGGTGCTCGAACGACGCACCCGCCGCAGAAAGCCCGCCGACATCGGAGCCCGCGCCGCCCAGCGACCTCTCCCCCGGCCAGGTCGCAGGCGTCGATGTTCCGACCGGCGGCGTCGACGAGGCGGTCGGCAAGCTCGACGGCATCGCCGAGGAGCTGATGGCGTCGTCGAACATTCCCGGTATGGCCATTGCCGTCGTGCACGGCTCGGACGTCGTCTACTCGAAGGGCTTCGGCGTTCGCGAGGTGGGCAAGGACGACCCGATCGACGGTGACTCGGTGTTCCAGTTGGCCTCGTTGTCCAAATCGGTGGGTGCGACGGTCATTGCGTCCCAGGTGGGAGCGGGTGTGATCGACTGGTCGACGCCGGTGGTCTCGCAGTTGCCGTGGTTCGCGCTCGACGATCCCTGGGTGACGGAGAACATCACGGTCGGCGACTTCTACGCCCACCGAAGCGGGCTTCCCGAGCATGCCGGCGATCTGCTCGAGGACCTCGGCTACGACCGGCGCCAGGTTCTCGAACGCCTCAGGCAGGTGCCCCTCGACCCGTTCCGGTCGACGTACCACTACACCAACTTCGGAATCACGGCCGCGGCCGAGGCCGTCGCTGCGGCGTCGGGCAAGGACTGGGACACCCTCAGCCAGGACACGATCTACGGCCCGCTCGGCATGACCTCGACCAGCTCGTCGTTCGAGGACTACATCGCGCGGGCCGACCGGGCCGTACCTCACGTTCTCGTCGACGGTGAGTATCAGCCGAAGTATCAGCGGGAACCCGATGCACAGACCCCGGCCGGTGGCGTCAGCTCCTCGGTGCACGATCTCGCGAAGTGGCTGACGATGCTGGTGGCCGACGGCAGCCACGACGGACGAGAGATCGTCGATCCCGACGCCCTCCTGCCCGCCGTCAGCGCGCAGATCGTGTCGAGTCCGTCGGCGACGCCGGACTCACGCGCCGGCTACTACGGGTACGGGTTCAACGTTTCCACCAGTGCGGCCGGCCGCACGACGGTCAGCCACTCGGGAGCGTTCGCGCTCGGGGCAGGCACCAACTTCCTGTGGATTCCGTCGCTCGACGTCGCCATCGTCGTACTGACCAACGCCGCGCCCCTCGGTATCGCCGAAACGGTGACGGCCGAGTTCGCGGACCTCGTTCAGTTCGGTGAGGTGCGGGAGGACTGGCGAACGCTGTACACGAATGCGTTCGCCGGCATGAGCGAACCGGAAGGCGAGCTCGCGGGCAAGACCGCTCCCGCGAATCCCACTGCGCCACAACCTCTCGCGTCGTACACCGGGGTGTACCAGAACAGCTACTGGGGGCCGGCGACGGTAGCGGAGGTCAACGGTGAGTTGGTGTTGTCCCTCGGACCGAACTCGACGTCGTACGAGTTGTCGCCCTGGGACGGTGACACGTTCACGTTCGAGCCGACCGGCGAGAACGCGCCCGACGGAACCATTTCCCAGGCGATGTTCGACGCGAATACGCTGACACTCGAGTTCTTCGACGGCGATGGATTGGGGCGGTTCACGAAATGACCGAGACACAGCAGGCAACCGAGACCGTGCTGGATCTGTTCGACGCGTTGCGAAGTCGAGACACCGATCGCGCGATGTCTCTGCTCGACAACCGCATCGTCTGGCACAACGTCGGGTTGCCCAAGGTGCGCGGCCGCGCGAACGTGGGCAAGTTCATGGCGATGCTGGCCAAACCCGCGTTCGGCTTCGACGTGATCGTGCACAACATCGCCGCCGACGGGAATGTCGTGCTCACCGAGCGCACCGACGTTCTGATCTGGCGGCGACTCCGAATCGAGTTCTGGGTGTGCGGAACCTTCGAGCTGCGCGACGGCAGAATAGCCGTGTGGCGGGACTACTTCGACACCGTCGACTTCCTGAAAGGCGTTGTGCGAGCTAGCTTCCGGGTCGTCGTCGGCCGGTGACCCAGGTGAGCGGAACCTCGTAGTGGGCTACGAGGTTCCGCTCACGAGGGGGGTCAGGCTCCCGACGGGCCGAACTCTTCGAGCATTTCCGTCACCAGTGCAGCGATCGGTGAACGCTCGCTGCGGGTGAGGGTGATGTGCGCGAAAAGTGGGTGTCCCTTGAGCTTTTCGATCACTGCGGCAACGCCGTCGTGACGTCCGACGCGGAGGTTGTCTCGCTGAGCGACGTCGTGGGTGAGTACGACGCGTGAGCCCGAGCCCAGCCGGGACAGCACCGTCAGCAGCACGTTGCGCTCGAGTGACTGTGCCTCGTCGACGATGACGAAGGAGTCGTGCAGCGATCGACCGCGAATGTGCGTCAGCGGCAACACTTCCAGCATTCCGCGGGCGATGACCTCCTCCATCACCTCCGGGCTCGCGAGCCCTTCGAGGGTGTCGAAGACCGCCTGACCCCAGGGGCCCATCTTCTCGCTCTCGCTACCGGGGAGGTAGCCGAGCTCCTGGCCGCCGACGGCGTAGAGAGGCCGGAAGACAACGACTTTCCGATGCGAGCGACGTTCGAGAACGGCCTCGAGCCCTGCGGTCAGCGCCAGAGCGGACTTACCGGTGCCGGCCTTTCCGCCGAGCGAGACGATGCCGATGCTCTCGTCGAGCAGAAGATCCAGCGCCACGCGCTGTTCCGCCGAACGGCCGTGCAGGCCGAACGCCTCACGCTCACCGCGAACGAGTTGGATCTGCTTGTCCGGCGTGACGCGCCCCAGCGCACTCTGCCGTCCGGCAAGCAGTCGAACTCCCGTGTGGCACGGCAGGTCTCGTGCCTCCGCCAGGTCGATGACACCGTCGTTGAACAGCGTGTCGACCGCGTCGGACGGTACGTCGAGCTCGGTCATGCCGGTCCAACCGGAGGGAACGACGTCGTGAGCGTGGTATTCGTCGGCGGGGAGACCGACAGCACCGGCCTTGACGCGCAACGGAATGTCTTTGCTGACCAACACCACGTCCTTGCCCTCGGCCGCCAGGTTCAGGGCGCAGGCGAGGATACGAGAATCGTTGGAGTCGGTGCGGAATCCGACGGGAAGGACCGAAGGATCGGTGTGATTGAGCTCGACTTGCAGTGTGCCACCGGAGGTTCCGATGGGGACCGGCTGGTCGAGTCGGCCGAATTCGACGCGCAGGTCGTCGAGCATGCGCAAGGATTCCCGCGCGAACCATCCCAATTCGTGATGGTGGCGTTTGCCCTCCAACTCGCTGATGACGATCAGCGGGAGTACCACATTGTGCTCGGCGAATCGGATGACTGCCCAAGGGTCCGACAGCAGGACCGAGGTGTCGAGCACGAATGTCCGAAGAGGGGCGGAAACGGAGCGTGAAGTGGTCACGTGGGGCTCCTACGTCTGCGCGGCACCGCGCAAACTCTGTCGCTCGGCCGGTCGGGTCCGATGTGTCAGGTGACACGAGGACCGGGTACCGGCCCTCTCGCGCTCACTAGCTCAGTCACGTATCAGAACCTCCCGCACAGGTAGCTTCCCCGCTGCCTGTTACTGCCGACGGTACCGCCGAAATCCGGTATCGGCTCGCTGGAAGTCTGGCGTGTCGGTGAACAACGCGTTACGTCGACATCGCCCCAGGTCGCCGGCCGACCGGTGCCGAAAGTGCCCTCCCCCGGGGTGAATGGACCACCGCATACGTCTGGGCGGTGCAACGGTCCATTCACGCAGATCAGCGTGCGGCGTGGATGGACCAATGCATACGTCTGAGCGCTGCAATGGTCCATTCACGCGAACAAGGGTGCGCGCGAACGAGGGTGCACGCGGACCGAGTGGGCGAATCTGCAGAAGAGCCCAGCGTCAGCCGAGCAATCCCCAGTCTTCGAGGCCCTCGTACAGCGGCTTGCTCTGTGCCAGTTTCACGACGCGGTCCTTGAGGGAATCGCTGGCTTCACCGGTGGCCAGGGCGGTGGCGATGATGTCGGCGACCTCGGTGAACTCGGCTTCGCCGAATCCGCGGGTTGCCAGTGCGCCGGTGCCGATGCGCAGGCCGGAGGTGACCATCGGCGGGCGCGGGTCGAAGGGCACTGCGTTGCGGTTGACGGTGATGCCGACCTCGTGCAGGAGATCCTCGGCCTGCTGGCCGTCCATCTCCGAGTTGCGCAGGTCCACCAGAGCGAGGTGCACGTCGGTGCCGCCGGTGAGGACCGATACACCCTTGTCTGCGACGTCGGCACCGGTGAGACGCTCGGCGAGCAGTGATGCACCGAGGAGGGTGCGCTCCTGGCGTTCCTTGAACTCGGGCGTCGCAGCGATCTTGAACGCAACTGCCTTGGCGGCGATGGCATGCATCAGCGGGCCGCCCTGCTGGCCGGGGAACACAGCGGAGTTGAGCTTCTTGGCCCATTCCTTCTTGGCCAGGATGATGCCGGAGCGGGGTCCGCCGAGGGTCTTGTGCACGGTGGAGGAGACGACGTCTGCGTACGGCACGGGTGAGGGGTGCACGCCCGCGGCGACGAGTCCGGCGAAGTGCGCCATGTCGACCCAGAGCAGTGCGCCCACTTCGTCGGCGATGGAGCGGAACGCGGCGAAGTCCTGGTGACGTGGGTAGGCCGACCAACCGGCGATGAGCACCTGAGGCTTGGCGGCGATGGCCTGCTTGCGCACCTCGTCCATGTCGATCCGGTGGTCTTCCTTCGACACCCCGTAGGACTCGACCTCGTAGAGCTTGCCCGAGAAGTTCAGCTTCATGCCGTGCGTGAGGTGGCCGCCGTGGGCGAGGTCGAGGCCCATGATCTTGTCGCCCGGGTTGATCAGTGCCATCAGGACCGCGGCGTTGGCCTGCGCTCCGGCGTGCGGCTGCACGTTCGCGAACTCGGCACCGAAGAGTTCCTTGGCGCGGTTGCGCGCGAGATCCTCGACGATGTCGACGTGCTCGCAGCCGCCGTAGTAGCGGCGGCCGGGGTAGCCCTCGGCGTACTTGTTGGTCAGGACGCTGCCCTGGGCCTGCAGCACCGCGCGGGGAACGAAGTTCTCCGAGGCGATCATCTCCAGCGTGTCGCGCTGACGCCCCAGCTCACCGGCCATCGCTTCGGCGACCTCGGGATCGAGTTCGGCCAGTGACAGGTTGTTGACGTCAGTCATAACAGGAGTCTCCAAGGGACAGCAGAATAAAGGGGGCCAGGCCAGTTTACGAGACGCGCAGTGCACCGGGTGTCAGTGGCTCGTCGAGCAGCCTGCCGAACAGTTGCGCGCGCTCACTGGCCGTCTCACCTCGGTCCAGCCAGCCGGCGAGCAGCTTGTAACCCTCGACGTAGGTGCTGATGTACGCCCGCCACAGCGGGGAGGACAGAAAGCGCAGGCTGTGCCGGGCGCGCTGCGGCGATGCCAACGACCATCGCTCCAGGTAGGCGGCCACGTCGTCCTCGCTCTTGTGCTGATCGTGCAGCAGCAACGCGGCGTCCTGCCGCACCCCCAACAGCTGGCTCGACGCGGCCGCGAGACGCTCGGCCTTCTCGCCGTCGAATCGCAGCCCCAGATCGGCGTAGATCTCCTGTGCCCACAGGCCCCAGCCTTCGCCGACGACGGCACCGAGCGCGTGATCGGCCAGGCCCTCGGCCATCAGGCACTGCGGGGTGTTCACCACGAACAGTGTCTGCTCGAGTTGGCCTGCACCGACCAGTCCGGTCTCCTTGCGGCAGTGTTCGGTGTGGTGGCCCGGGTAGGACTCGTGCGCGATCAGGTGCGGCAGGTTGGCCATCTGCTGTTCGATGTCGGAGTTGATGGCGACGGTGGACTGGAAATTGCCGAGGTAGTAGTTGAACCCGGACCACGGCTTGTCTCCGACGACCTCGTAGGTGACCTTCTCGGTGTCGGGCAGCGTGTATTCGGCGCGGACGCGGTCGCGCAGCGCGGACGAGAACGCCTCGACGCAGTCCTGCAGTCGGTCGGCCGGAATGACGTCGGCACGGCGATGCGCGATCAACCGTTCGCCGAGCGACCCGGGACCGGCGAGAACCTCGTCCATCTTGCGGTGTGCCTGCAGGTACTGGTCCTGGTCGCCGGCGGAGATTCGGACGTCGAAGTAGGCGTGGACCTCGTCGACGAAGCCGATGTCCTCGCCTGCGAACTTGCGCGCCGAACATTCGAGTGCGCGCAGGTGGACGTCGAGGAACGTCGTGCGCTCGGGTGTCAGATCGACGTTGCCGAGCTCGGCGCGCAGTGTCTGTGCTCGACGGATCAGCTCACGCGGCTCGGGGGCCGGGGCGTTCTCGGTGATACGACGCAACTCGGGATCGCCGGTGTACGCGTCGACGAATCCGTCTTCGAGCCGGTCGAAACTCAGGCCCAGCAACAGGTATTCACGAACGAGGGAAGCAGCATCCATATCCGAACCCTAGTACGGCGAACGACCCCGCCCGTGCGCGATCCACCGGCACCGAGCACAATCTGGAACCATGCGACTCGCGCTCGACAGGAGCTCAGCCGAACCCTCTGCAGCTCCGATGTGGCAAGAGTGGAGCCTGCGGAACGATTTTGGTCGGAGTCGTGCGTGAGCGAGTCCAGTCCGTATGTCGAGTTCGACCGTGTGCAGTGGCGCACGCTGCGTCAATCCACGCCGTTGGTGCTGACCGAGGAAGAACTCGTCGGTCTGCGTGGTCTGGGTGAACAGATCGATCTCGACGAGGTGGCCGAGGTCTACCTACCGCTGGCGCGACTGATTCACCTCCAGGTCGCGGCCAGGCAACGGCTGTTCGCCGCGACCGCGACGTTCCTCGGTGAGAAGCACCCCGACCGTCAGGTCCCGTTCGTCATCGGTGTCGCAGGGAGCGTCGCCGTCGGAAAGTCGACGACGGCCCGTGTGCTGCAGGCACTCCTGGCCAGGTGGGACCACCATCCGCGGGTCGATCTGGTCACCACCGACGGATTCCTGTACCCGACGGCCGAGCTCATGCGTCGAGGGATACTGCATCGCAAGGGTTTTCCCGAAAGCTACGACCGGCGCAAGCTGCTCAGATTCGTCACCGAGGTCAAGTCCGGGACCGAAGAGGTGGGCGCACCGGTCTATTCGCACGTCTCGTACGACATCGTCAAGGGCCAGTACCACATGGTCCGGCAGCCCGACATCCTGATCGTGGAGGGGCTCAACGTATTACAGACCGGGCCACGGTTGATGGTCTCGGATCTGTTCGACTTCTCGATCTACGTCGACGCGCGAATAGAGGACATCGAGAGCTGGTACGTCAAACGCTTTCTCGCGTTACGCAAGACGTCGTTCACCGATCCGTCCTCGCACTTCCACCACTATGCGGGCCTGTCCGACGACCACGCGCAGATCGCGGCCGAGGATCTGTGGCATTCGATCAACCTGCCGAATCTGGTGGAGAACATCCTGCCGACGCGACCGCGAGCGACGATGGTGCTGCGCAAGGACAACGACCACGCGATCAACCGGCTGCGGCTTCGTAAGTTGTAGAGCTCAGATACCGAAGCGCCGATGTCTGGCCGCGAAGTCACGCAGCGCCCGCAGGAAGTCGACGCGTCGGAATTCGGGCCAGTAGGCCTCGGTGAACCAGATTTCCGAGTACGCGCTCTGCCACAGCAGGAAGCCGGAGAGTCGCTGTTCGCCCGAGGTGCGGATGACGAGGTCCGGATCGGGTTGGCCGGAGGTGTAGAGGTGGCTACCGATCTCGTCGACGTTGATCGACGCCACCAGTTCGTCGCCGCTGACGCCTTCGGCGATCTTCTCGGTCACCAGGGACTGCACGGCGTCGGCGATTTCCTGCCGACCGCCGTATCCGACGGCAACGTTGACGTGTGTGCCCGACCGTCCCTCGGTGAGCGCAGCCGCTTCCTTGAGTCGACGCGCGGTCGACGCGGGCAGCAGATCGAGGGTGCCGACGAGTTTGACTCCCCAGTTCATCTCGGGTCCGCAGATCTCCTCGACGACGTCGGTGATGATGTCGAGCAACGAATCCAATTCGTCGGCGTCGCGGCGGAGATTCTCGGTGGAGAGCAGGTAGATGGTCGCCATCTCGATTCCGGCAGCGTCACACCAGCCGAGCATCTCGGCGATCTTCAGTGCGCCCATGCGGTGCCCGTGCGCGACGTCGGTGAACCCGTTCTCGCGAGCCCAGCGGCGATTGCCGTCGCACATCACCGCAACGTGCCGCGGGTGCTGCACGCCTTCGAGCTGGCTCAGCAGACGCCGCTCGTACACGTTGTAGAGAACGCCGCGGACCTTCTGCGGAATGATCACCACTGCTTCGTCACCACTGCCCCGTCACCGCTGCTCTCATCACCACGAAGGATCACCTTACGCCGACGTCTGCGAGGCGGTCGCCGGTACAGTAGCGTCAGAACCTACGGTTGCGTAGGTTCAAGGCGGTGACACGGGAGGCAATCGACATGACGATGTTCGGACTCGACGAGATACCCGTCAAACCTCGTATGCGCGGCTGGATTCACCTGTACGCGTTCGGCGTGGCGGTGGTGTGCGCGATCACTCTCGTCACGCTCGCGTTCAGCATGGTCTCGGTCAGTGCGGGTGTGGCCGTGAGCGTGTATTCCATCACCGTATGCGGCGTGTTCGGGGTCAGCGCCACCTACCATCGCGTGCACTGGAAGACCACGGCGTCGCAGATCTGGATGAAGCGCGCCGACCATTCGATGATCTTCCTGTTCATCGCGGGTAGCTACACCCCGTTCGCCGTGCTCGGTTTACCCGGATCCACCGGACGCACGTTGCTCGTCGTCGTATGGGCCGGGGCCCTCGCCGGGGTGGCCCTGAAGATGTTGTGGCCCACCGCTCCCCGCTGGGTCGGGGTACCGCTGTACCTGCTCCTCGGCTGGGCGATCGTCCCGGTCGCACCCACGCTGATCGACCATGTCGGCTACGCGCCGTTCGTCTTGCTGCTCGTGGGCGGAGTCTTCTACAGCATCGGAGCCGTGCTGTACGCCACCAAGTGGCCGAATCCATGGCCGACGACCTTCGGCCATCACGAGTTCTTCCACGCGGCAACGGTATTGGCGGCAACCTGCCACCTCGTTGCCGTCTGGCTCGTACTGTTCTGATCGACCTCAGGTGGTTCGGGATGCCTTGTCTCGGTACATCAGTGCGTCGGCGCGCTGAATCAGCCGGTCTCTCGACTCCCCCGGCTCACGTACTGCAACACCCACGCTCACCGATACCCCGAGCAGATTCGATCCGAACGGCACCGGCTCGCCGCAGATCGCCGACCGCACAGATTCGGTGACTTCGGCGGTGTCGAGGCCCGTCGACCCGTCGAACGTCACCGCGAACACGAACTCGTCTCCTGCGTATCGGCCGACGACGCTCCCGCGCGGCGACCACTGGTGCAGTCGACGGCCCGCGGCCTCGAGCACGGCGTCACCTGCCGGATGACCGTGCGCGTCGTTGATGGATTTCAACCGATCGACGTCGACGAATGCCAGGGCAACCGGCAGATCCTCGGCGATCCATTCGTCGACGTGGGCGAGCAGCGGACCTCGTCGCAGCAATCCGGTCAGTTCGTCGCGCTCGGCGCGATCGCGCCAATGAACGGTGTCGTCGACGACGGGATTGACCAGGTCCAGCAGTGCGACGATGAACCGTCGCCCGGCGATCGTCGAGATTCCGACGTGCATCCAGCAGGAGACGACCTCCCCGTCGACGCGCCGCACTCGACGCAGAGCTCCGATCGGTCGACCGTGGTCGGTGGGGCCTGCCTCGGGGTAGCGGTGCTCGAGCTGGACCGCAATACGCGTCGCCGACGCGCGATCCCCGAGCGGCACGAAATCTGCAACGGGGCGACCGATCATGTCGTCCACGGCGCACCCGAGCACGCCCTCGCACAGGGTGTTGGCACCGACCACCTCGTAGTGCATCGAGTGCACCATGGCCGCCATCGGAACCGCGGCCACGAACTGGGCGACAGCAGCGCGCTGGTCGTCGGTCACCGCCTCGTGCACGGTGTCCGCACGCACCACACCCTCATTCATGACGCCTTCACTCATGACACCGTCGATCCATTGGTAGACGCTCGACCGCCCCAGGCCGAGGAAACTCCCGGCAACAGTACTGTTGCTCCGTCGAAGCATCGACGAGCGTGGTCAACTCCGCAGTGCGGACGGCAATTCTTCGGCAGAGGTCACAGGACGGTCGCACACGAAGCCACGACACACGTACGCCGTTTCGAGGCCGTCGACCGGTGGACGGTCGGTCAGCAGCACCGACGAATCCGTCACGCCTGCGACCACCACGGAACCGCCAGGAGCCAGAGCCCGGACGACCGAGAGCAGGTCGCCGCCGGGTGCCGTCGACACCGCGACCTGAATGGGACCGCGAACGGACGCTTCCGCGACCGCCAACCAGTGGCCACCGGACCTGGGTGCTCGTTCGAGAATCGAGGCCGATCGTGCCAGCGACGCAGCCGCCAGTTCGCCGTACCGCGCCGAGGAGGTGTGATCGACCAACGCCGCTGCGGTGAGCAGCGCCTCGGCCATCGTCGACGCGCCCGACGGGGTGGCCCCGTCGATCGGGTCACGAGGCCGGGTCACGAGAGTCTCGGCATCGTCGGCCGTGTCGAACCACGCGCCGACGTCGTCCGGGTCGGCGAAGTGGTCGATCGCGGCATCGACGATCGACGTCATGCGCTCGGTCCAGACCGTGTCTCCGGTGGCCTGGAACAGCGCTGCCGCCGCGACCGCGAGAGCCGCGTAGTCCTCGAGCACACCGGTGGCCTCACCGACTGCACTGCCGAGCGAGGCGCGGCGGACTCGGCCCGACTCGACGTGGCCGGCGAACAGTTGCTCGCCGCACTCGACTGCCGCGTCGACCCATCGCGGTTGCCCCAACCCGGTCCCGGCCTCGACCAACGCCGTGATCGCCAACCCGTTCCACGCGGTGACGACCTTGTCGTCGCGGCCCGGTTGCGGCCGAGTCGCGCGAGCGGCGAACAACGTGCTGCGCACTCGGGCGAACCGGTCGTAGTCCTCGGGTTCGGCGGGCAGCTGCAAGACCGACATGCCGGCCTCGAACGTGCCTGCCGAGTTCACCGCGAACAGCCCTGCTGCCCACACACCGTCCTCGAAGCCGAGTGTCTCGGTCAGTTGCTCCGGAGTCCACGCATACGTCAGACCCTCGATGCCCTCGGTGTCGGCATCGAGTGCCGACGCGAAACAGCCGTTGGCCGTGCGTAATTCACGCAGCATGAACTCCGCGGTGTCCGACGCCACCCGCCGGGCGAGCGCATCGTCGTCGACCCGAGCTGCGTGCGCGTAGAACCGCAGCAGCAGAGCGTTGTCGTAGAGCATCTTCTCGAAGTGCGGGACGATCCACTCGGCATCGACCGAGTAGCGCGCGAATCCCCCGCCCAGCTGGTCGTAGATGCCACCGCGGGCCATGGCCGAGGCGGTACGGCGAACGACACCGAGGACCTCGGTGTCGCCGGTGCGTTCGTAGTGCCGGAGTAGACCTTCGAGCAACGCGCCGGGTGGGAACTTCGGTGCCCGGCCGAAGCCGCCGTAGAGGGTGTCCTCGTCGGCGCAGATCGCGGAGACCGAGGCCGCCAATGCATCGGCGTCGATCGGGCGACCGCCTGCGGGCACGCCTGCGCTGTGTTTGCGAAGTTCGGTGACGATGTCGGCGGAGGCGTCGAACACCTCCTGTCGCCGCGTCGACCAGGTGTCGGCGATCGCGGTGAGCAACTGCTGGAACGACGGCATTCCCTGACGCGGAGCCGGCGGGAAGTAGGTACCGCAGTAGAACGGTTCGGTGTCGGGGGTCAGGAAACACGTCATCGGCCACCCGCCCTGGCCGGTCATCGCGACGGTGGCGTTCATGTACACCGCGTCCAGGTCGGGTCGTTCCTCGCGATCGACCTTGATGCACACGAAATGCTCGTTCATCAGCGACGCGGTCGCCTCGTCCTCGAACGACTCGTGTGCCATGACATGGCACCAGTGGCACGCCGAGTATCCGATCGACAGCAGGATCGGAACATCGCGATCGCGGGCGGACTGCAGTGCCTGCGGTCCCCACTGCTGCCAGTGCACCGGGTTGTCCGCATGCTGCTTCAGATACGGGCTGGTGGACTCACCCAGGGCATTGGCGTCGAGCATCAGGGCTCGTCGGAGACGACGGGTTTGGTTCGGTTCTGTTCCGGTGGAAACGGATCTGCCAATCCGCCGCGGTCGGTGCCCTCGTCGAGAGCCTGATCCAACGTCGGATCCTCCTGCTCGAACGTGGCGGGCAGACGCTTGATCTTCTTGTTCATGGACCAGATCAGCAGTGCCGTTCCGACCAACAGCGCGACCAGGATCACCAGACCGATGGGCGAGGACTTACCGAATTCGGGACCGGTCGGCTGCTGGGCGAGGATCGAAACGATCATTTGTCGGTCTCTTCTATTCCGGCGAACAGGTCCGTCTCGGGCAGCGACGTCGTGACCCGAGTGCGGGCCAGCTCGAACTCTTCGGTGGGCCACAGCTTGCGCTGCACGTCCAGCGGCACGGCGAAGAACGAGCCGTTGGGATCGATCTGCGTCGCGTGTGCGCGTAGGGCGTCGTCGCGCTGCTCGAACCAGTCACCGACGGTGACCTGAGTGGTGATGCGGCCGATGATCTCGTCGCGCTGGCCGTCCCACCGCTTCAGCCAGTCCACGAACGGGCTCTCCTCGCCGCGATCGATGAACCAGTCGTGGAACAGCTGCATGCGCTTACGAATGAATCCGTGGGAGTAGTACAGCTTGAGCGGAGTCCAGGGCTCACCGGCGTCGGGGAAGCGTTCGGGATCGCCCGCTGCCTCCCATGCCGCCATCGAGACCTCGTGGCACCGGATGTGGTCCGGGTGCGGGTACCCGCCGCGTTCGTCGTACGTGGTGATGACGTGCGGCTTGAACTCGCGAACCACCTTCACCAGCGCCTCGGTCGAGACCTCCAACGGAACCAACGCGAAACAGCCGTCGGGAAGCGGCGGGAGCGGATCGCCCTCGGGCAACCCGGAGTCCTCGAACCCGAGCCACGTCTGCTGCACGCCCAGCACTCGGGCGGCCTCGGCCATCTCCTCACGCCGAACCTCGTGGATGCGCTCGTGCACGCCCGGAATGTCCATCGCCGGATTGAGGATGTCTCCCCGCTCGCCACCGGTCAGGGTGACGACCAGAACATCGTGTCCTTCGGCCGCGTAGCGAGCCGTTGTCGCAGCGCCTTTGCTGGATTCGTCGTCGGGATGGGCATGCACTGCCATGAGCCGCAGTCCGGACACGTTCTTCCTCACCTCGGATTCGCCTGATTCTTGCCTGCCCCTATAGTTCCATCTGACGCCGACAGGCCCCCAGCGGCACCCCCGAATCGATCCCGAGAGCGGCCATGACCAACGCACTTCCCGCAGGTAGATACCCGTCGGGTTCAGGCCCGAGCGGTATTCGACAGGCCCCCAAACGTGCGACGAAGATCGCACTGGTGGCACTGGTCCTGCTGGTCGGGCTGGGCGTGGCCTACTACGCGTACAGCAAGTTCTCGGTCAAACCGATCGAGGGCAGTCAGCTCTCGTTCGACATCGTCGACGAGGACACGATGTCGATCAGATTCAGCGTCACCCGGCAGGATCCCGAGCAGCCCGCTGTCTGCATCGTCCGCGCTCGCTCGCGCGACGGCTCCGAAACCGGCAGGCGCGAGGTGTACATCCCACCGGAGTCGGCGTCCACCACCGTGGAGATGACCACCGAGGTGACGACGTCGGCCGCTCCTGCCGTCGGCGACGTCTACGGCTGCACCCTCGATGTTCCCGAATATTTACGAGCCCGATAGGCGAACTGCCTGTTCGTGGTAAGGTCGGGTCATACACGGCCACCGCAGAAGGTGCCGTGTATTGCTGCATTGCGGGCAGGGTTCACCTGCGAACGATGACGACGGCTCCAGGATGTGGGCCGACCAAGGGGATCCAACCATTGGAGTCCCCTGTTCGTTGCGTGCCCTACCTGCTCAGAAACCGGAATCCGAGCTCGAGATTCCGACTACGAGGGAGTGATCGAGATGACCGAGACCCAGGTGACCTGGCTTACCCAGGAATCACACGACAGGCTCAAGAGCGAACTCGACCAGCTCATTTCCAATCGCCCCGTCATCGCCGCCGAGATCAACGAGCGTCGCGAAGAGGGCGATCTGAAGGAGAACGGCGGCTACCACGCTGCGCGCGAGGAGCAGGGCCAGCAGGAAGCACGTATCCGCCAGCTGCAGGAGCTGCTCAACAACGCGAAGGTCGGCGAGGCACCCACGCAGTCCGGTGTCGCTCTGCCCGGCTCGGTCGTCAAGGTCTACTACGACGGCGACGAGTCCGATACCGAGACGTTCCTGATCGCCACCCGCGAAGAGGGTGCCCGCGACAACAAGCTCGAGGTGTACTCCCCCGCGTCACCGCTGGGCGGATCGCTCATCGACGCCAAGGTCGGCGACACCCGCGAGTACACGTTGCCCAACGGCAAGACCATGAAGGTCACCCTCGTCAGCGCGGAGCCGTACCACACCTAGGCCTGCTCACGAGAAGACATGAAAGCACCCCCGGTCGCCGAGCGACCGGGGGTGCTTCTCTGTGTGGATGTCAGGCGGTCATCGTCTTCTGGTACTTGCGCACCGACAGCGGCACGAACACCACGAGCATCAACACGACCCAGATCAGGGTGTAGAGAACGGGGTTCTGCAGTGGCCACACCTCCGGCGGCGGTGCCATCGGGTTGGTGTTGCCGAACTGCTCTCGCACCGCCAACGTCACCGACGAGATGGGATTCCATTCCGCGATCGTCTTGAGCACGGTGGGGAAGTTGTCGATCGGGACGAAGGTGTTGGCGATGAACGTCAACGGGAAGATCACGATGAACGACGCGTTGTTGAAGATCTCGGGCGACCGCACGATCAGACCCACCAGTGCCATCACCCACGAGATCGAGTACGCGAACAACAGCAGCAGCACGTACCCCAGCAGGGCGTCGAAGAACGAGGACGTGATGCGCCACCCCACAAGGAGTCCGGTGAGCGACATGATCGTGATGGTGACGAGGTTGTTGCCGACATCCGCTGCGGTCCGCCCGATCACCACAGCCGATCGTGCCATCGGCAACGACCGGAACCGATCCATCACGCCCTTCTGCAGATCCTCGGCCAGCGACGACCCGGTGAGGGAGGCACCGAAGATCATCGTCTGTACGAAGATGCCGCCCATCAGGAAGCTCTTGTAGTCGATTCCGGGGACATCGATCGCACTGCCGAAGACGTACGCGAACAGCAGAACGAACATGATCGGCGAGAGCGTCGCGAAGAACAGTAGGTCGGGAACTCGCTTGAGCTTGATCAGATTTCGCTTGGTGATGATCGCGGAATCCAGAAGAACGTTGCTCATTTCTCTTCCTCCGCCGTCTCGGGTTCGCCGGTGGTCTGACCGGTCAGACTCAGGAACACATCGTCGAGGTTCGGCCGCCGAAGACCGACGTCGACGACTCCGATTCCGTTGTCCTCCAGCTGGGCCAGCGCCGTGGACAAGTCCTTCGATCCCCCGTTGACGGGCATGACGATCCGGCCCACCTGATCGTCGAGGGTGGGTGGCTCGACGCCGATCGGAGCGAGGATCTGCATCGCTCGCTCGGCCTGGGACCGATCGGTCAACACGAATTCGACTCGCTCGCCGCCGGTTTGGGCCTTGAGCTCGTCGGCCGTGCCACGCGCGATGATCTTGCCCTTGTTCAGCACGATGATCGAATCGGCCAACCGGTCGGCCTCCTCCAAGTACTGAGTGGTCAACAGAATCGTCGTGCCGTCGCGAACGAGATCTGCGATGAACTCCCACATGGTGATTCGACTACGTGGATCGAGTCCGGTGGTCGGCTCGTCGAGGAACACCACCCGTGGTCGACCGATCAGGCTGGCCGCGATGTCGAGTCGCCGACGCATACCTCCCGAGTACTGCTTGGCCGTCCGGTCACGTGCGTATTCCAGGTCGAATCGTGCGAGCAGTTCGTCGGCCCGCTTCTTGGCCTCGGCCTTGCGTAGGCCGAACAGTCGGCCGACCATCTCGAGATTCTCGTACCCGGTCAGATATTCGTCCACGGCCGCGAACTGACCGGTCAGCCCGATCGTGCTGCGCACCTCGTTGGCCTGCGTCGCCACGTCGAGCCCGAAGATCCGGGCCGAGCCGGATGTCGCTTGCAGCAAGGTGGCGAGAATACGGACCGCCGTGGTCTTTCCCGCACCGTTGGGGCCGAGCACACCCAGCACCGTGCCCTCGGGAACGGTGAAATCGATCCCGTCGAGCGCGACGTTCTTGCCGTACCGAAGTACGAGGTCCTCTACTTCTATAGCGTTCGCCATGGCCCTCTCCCCGTTTCTCTACTGGTCGGTGTAAGGACTTCCGAACGCGTAGAGATTAACCGGTCTTGATCGGGCCGGGCGTCCACAGACCCGAACGCTGGACCTCTTCTGCTGTGATCTGCGCCGCCTGCGCCGTTTCGTCGTACGGGATGTACTGCTCGATCGACCCCCAGTCGCGGTCCCAGTCGCCGTCGAGATACGACGGGATGGTGCGGGCGGAGGCGACGATGTCGATCCACCCGAGCGGCCCACCGCCGAAGTGGTCCTGCCACGCGTTGGTGATGACGGCACCGCTGCGGTCCGGCAGCACCCGGTACTGCGGGACTTCGGCAACCCCGAGGCGGTGATCGAACGGATGCTGGCAGGGGAAGTTGAAGCCGACCTCCCAGTCCAGCATCACCGGAGCGTCACGGCCGACGACCTCGTTCAACGTCTGGGTACGCGGAACCCGCGGCGGGGTGATCGCCAACCACTGGTCGGAATCTCGATCGTTGTCGGCCACCACGAGCCGAATCGTGTTGGCACCGGCCGGAATCCGATCCATCGGCACACGCAGGTTGCGCCACGACGGCGTCGGGCCGATGTCGATGGGGGTCACCCGTCCCTGCGCCTGTCCGTCGACTCCGTACTCGAGTTCGAGGCTCTGCCCGTACGTGACGATGCCGTCGGAGTCCACCGAGCGGATGCGTCCGGCAGCGGCGATCGAGATCAGATCGCCGGGATCGGCAGGCAGTGCGTACCACCCGGTCGTCAGCGTGGCGGGGGCGTCGGATCCGAACGAACCGAGCACCGGCACGGTGGCCGGATCGAGGCCGAACGGCAATGCGCTACCGCCGGTTCCGGCGCCGGTGGTCGACGTCGGCTGCTGCTGCTCGTCGGTGTCGACGGTGTTCGAGGTACCCGACGCCGAGGACTCCTTGTCTGCGGTGAGGTCGCCCGCCACACCGTCGGGGGTGAACCCGTCGTTCTCTTCGCCCAGCGCAGCGAAGGCATCCCCGGTGACCGGTTGCAGCACATCGGCATTGGGGTTCGTCTCGAGCAACACGTCGTCGGCAAGGCCGCACGTGTCGCCGGCAAGCGCCGAGAGATTCGATTTTGCGACCGAGTACGACGGCCACTGCGCCACAGCACCCTTGGCCATCGACGCGACGGCCACCAGCACCATCAGTGCTGCCCCGACGGCGATCGGCGGCACCGACCACCATCGCGCCATCGGTTTGTCGGTGCGCACGTACGGCGCGCGGAGATGGAACCAGACGGCTGCGAGCAACAGCAGCAGGGTCAGGCCGAGGAACATGGTCGAGATGCCGAGACCGGCAACGAGGATCGGCTTGTCCCAGAACGGAACTCCCCAGGCCGAGACGTACCAGTACCCGTTGGTTCCGGTGAACGCGACGGCCATCACGAACGAGACCGACGCGGCGAACAGCAGTCGGTTGCGCCGCGATCGCAGTACCGCCGCGCCGGTCGCCACGGCTGCGAGCACCGCAACCGATGCGGCGAGTCCGGCGAAGACCCCGAAGTGGTGGGTCCACTTGGTGGGGGTGACCATCATCAAGGCCATAGCCCCGACGGTGATGCCGACGATCCGCCGCGCCGGTCCTGTTGCGGTACCGGGGATCTTGCCGCCCTTGCGCAGCATGGCGACGACGACCGCGATCAGCGAGACGATCATCACGAACACCCCGAAGCGGCGCGCGAGCGAGCCGTCGATGTCCATGTTCATCAGCCACTGGTAGCGCAGGTACTCGTCGAACCAGGCCTGGCTCGGCCCGGCCGCGTTGTGCACTCGCTGCATCTCGAGCATGCCTGCCACGGTCTGGTTGCCGAATGCGAAGACCAGAACCACCGTGCCCGACGCGACCAGCGGGGCCAGCAACGTCGCCGCGCCCAAGGCCGTGCTACCGAACTGCCGGGCCCGAGCGACGACGATCTGCAGCACCGGCCTGGCTCCGGCGATCAGCGGTGCGAAGCAGATGAAACCGGAGGGGCCGCACGTGACCGTCAACGCCGCGATGAGTATCGCCGCGGCCGCGGGCAGCAACCTGCGGGTCGCGATCGAGCGCTCCACCGAACACCACGTCAGTAGTACTCCGAGCGCCACGAACGGCTCCGGACGCAGGCCGTTGTTGTACGGCAGCCAGAACGCGAGCAGCACCAGCCCGCCGGTCCACAGGGCAGTCTTCGAGGCGCGAGCAGCAGCACCGAACCGCGGAATCACCTCGCGACTGATGACGAGCCACGCCACGACCGCGCAGATCAGCGTCGGCAGGCGCATCCAGACACTGGCCGTCGAGACGTGCGACATGATTCCGAACATGTCGTACAGCGGCGTACCGAACGGTGTCTCGGGCACACCGAAGTAACGGAAGTAGTTGGCCATGTACCCGGCGTGATCGGCCGTACGCGCCATGCCCAGCTGATAACCGTCGTCGGAGGTGTTCGCGCCGATCAGGTGCCACACCAGCAACGTCCCGATCACCACCGCATCGGCAGCACCGAACGTCCACCAGCGACGCGGCAGGAACCGTCGGGCACGTCGGCCGTCGGACAGGTCGAGGCGGTGCAGCGCCACCAGCGAGATGCCCGTGGCGAGTACGCCGACGATCATCGCGAACCACTTCACCGCACTCGGGGTCGACGAGAATCGACTGTCGAGCTGCGCGGTCAGTGTCAGGCCGTCGACGGTGCCGCGAAGATCGCTGAACACTCCGACCAGCTGCGGCCGAACATCGCCCTCGCGCGTCACGGTGTCGGCACCGGTCAGACCGACGGTGGTCGCCGTGCCGTTCGAGGTGATCGTCAACTCGCAGTCGTCCGCAGTCGAAGGGCTCAGCTCCGAGACCGGCTTCTCGAGGAGGACGGAATCACGCAACGTCACCTTCAGTTGCGATGCCTCACCACCCGTGACCTCGGCGACGAGACCGTAGCGATAGGCGTCGGGCGATCCCTCGGGCGAGGTGGACAGCAACAGCCCGCCGTCGGGCAACAGATTCGCGGCAGCACACGGGACCGTCGCGTCGACGCTGATCGGGGTGTATCCGACGAGTGGAGCCTCGACACTGGCGATAGTGTCCGACTGCGGCCACGTCAGGGAGGACTGTTGCTGCTCGATCGGCAACAGCGGTATCGCGATCGTCAGCAGGATTCCCAGGACTGCGGAGACGATCGCGACGAGCCGAGCCATGCAAATATCTCCCACCGATGTCCTGGTCCAAGTCGCTGATCAAGGTACCAGTCGGGGCCGAGCGAGCCCGGCACGCTGAACGCGCAAACTGTGCTCGACGCAGAACAGTTTCCTTCCGACCGATACTCCGGTTCGGACAACCTTCGCTGTGGCACACTCAGCCCGATGATCAGCCCGATGACGGTGCATGTCGACGACACCGGTGCTGATTCCATCGCCGTGCGAATAACGACCCCATCAGGCGTCGAAGTGCGAGTGAGAACCGAGTCGAATTACTCGCTGGACCATTCCTCCACCCCCTGGCTTCCGCCGCTCCTGACCGCCGGGATGCGCAAAGGGTGGGATATCGCTTTCGACGGCCCCGTGGATTCGACCGCACTTCGAGGTGCATCCGAGGCTCAGAAGATCTTCCGGGACTGGTACCCGAAGCGTTTTCGAGAAGTATCGATGTCGGCGGAACCCGGCCGCGTTGCCACCGGCGCGACGGGAGTGGGTTGTTTCTTCAGCGGTGGCGTCGACAGCTTCTACTCGGCAATCATGGAATCCGACCGCATCACCCACCTGGTCTTCGTGCATGGTTTCGATATCGGTATCGACGACGAGAGTTTGGCGGCCAGAGCCTTGGCCGGAGCCCGAGAGTCGGCGGCGGAATTGGGAAAGCCGTTGATTGAGGTGAAGACCACGATCAGGTCGGCCTTCGCCGACCGACTGCCTCTCGATTGGGGATACGACTTCCACGGTGCCGCGTTGGCGCACGTCGGTCTGGCGTTGTCGCAGCACCTGAGCACCGTCATCATCCCGTCCTCGAACTGCCGCGAGGAACTCGCACCGTGGGGCTCTCATCCAGACCTCGACCCGTTGTGGTCGAGTAGCTCGGTCGCCTTCGAGCATCACGAACTCGATCTGCACCGTTTGGGCAAAATTCGTCGAATCGGCGAGAACCGGACCGCGATGAACCATTTGCGGGTCTGCTGGGAGAACCTCGACGGGGAATTCAATTGCGGCCGATGTGCCAAATGCGTTCGCACCCAGATCGGGCTGGCGGCCGCGGGTGCGCGGTGCACGACTTTCCCCGAAACCATGGATGTGCGCGCTGTAGCTCGAATGCACATGAGAAGCCGCGATCGCGGCTACCTGAGAACCTCACTCGCGGCGATGCACGATGCCGGTGTCACCGACACAGAACTGCAGCGGGCCGTGAACACAGCAATACGCCGAAGCCATTGGACCCCGGCGCTTCTCTACGTGCGTAGTGCAGGTTCGTATATCGGCCAGGTGATCCGTCGAAGTCTGCGGCGTTGAATCGGTTGTGTCGACCAGCAGGTCAGTTCTCCACGTGCACTGCGTATCCGGCCGCACCGAGAGCATCGAGCACCGAGCCGCGGTGGTCCGGTCCGCGGGTCTCGACGGTCAACATCACGTCGACCTCCTCGAGCCCCAGGCGTCCGCCCGTACGGGAGTGGACGACGTCGACAACGCTGGCACCGGCGTCGCGCACCACGCCGAGCACCCCGGTGAGTCCGCCCGGCTTGTCCGAAATCGTCACGCGCACAGCGAGATAGCGTCCACCCGCCCGGAGACCATGAGTGATGACGTGGGTGAGCAGCAGCGGGTCGATGTTTCCGCCGGAGAGGACGGCGCACACCGAACCGGTCAATCCGAGCTCGTCCGCGGAATGCGTCATCAGCGCTGCCACCGCTGCCGCCCCGGCCGGTTCCACGATCAGTTTCGCGCGTTCGATGCACAGCACCAACGCCCGCGACATCGCATCCTCGCTGACGGTCACCACGTCGTCGACCCATCCCTGCACGTGATCGAAGGGCACCGATCCGGGCAGGCCGATCGCGATGCCGTCGGCCATCGTCGACATCGATGTCAACGCGATCGGATGACCCGCCTTCAGCGATGCAGGCCACGCGGCAGCACCCTCGGCCTGCACGCCGACGATCCTGATACCGGGCTTGGTCAGCTTCACCGCCGCGGCGACACCGGCCAACAGTCCACCGCCGCCGGTGGGGATCACGATGGTGCCGACGTCCGGCATCTGCTGCAGCAGTTCGGTACCCAACGTCGCCTGCCCCGCGACGATGTCGAGGTGGTCGAACGGATGAATGAGAGTGGCACCGGTGCGTTCGGCGAATTCCCTCGCCGACTTCAGCGCCTCGTCCACCGTGTTGCCCACCAGATGAACAGTCGCGCCGTAGGCCTTGGTGGCGACGAGCTTCGGTAGCGACACGCCTACCGGCATGAACACCGTCGAGTCGATCCCCACCTGCGAGGCGGCCCACGCCACACCCTGAGCGTGATTGCCCGCGCTGGCCGCGACGACACCGCGGGCGCGCTGCTCGGCGTCGAGCCGGGCAATGCGGTTGTACGCCCCGCGCGGCTTGAACGATCCGGTGCGCTGCAGGTTCTCGCACTTGAGCCGCACCTCGTGGCCGGTCAGGTCCGACAGAATTCGCGAGGCCACCACAGGGGTCCGGCGCATGACCGGCTCCAGCAGCTCCTCGGCCGACGCGATATCCGACGCGGTCACCCGCACAATTTCCGACACGGTCGCAGTATGCCAGGAACAATTACTCTCGTGACGTCATCCGCCACCGGTCGTCACTACAGTTGTGGAGCGCGTGCCGCACCACGGCGAGCCGCGACGGGCGCAAAGGATTCTCTGAACATGACGCAGGCTGGATCCGACGAGGTCGACGACGGCCGCGAGATGCGTGGCAGCGTCGAGATCAAGGATCGGGCCATGTCGCGGACTGCCATCGCGGCGGCATCGAAGGATCCTCGGGTCACGCGCACCACCGGCGGCTTGTCGCGACTGACCGGGCGAGAACTCCCCCGCGCCGACGTCACCCTCGGCGAGGACACGATTGCCGTCAACCTCTACATCGGGGTGACCTGGCCGTCGCAGATCACCGAGGTGACCGAATCCGTGCACGCCACCGTCGAGGCCGCGTTGGCTACGATGACGGGCCTGCACGTGCATCGAGTGAACGTCCTGGTATCGGACACCACACTGGACACCGGCCCCTCGCCCACCTCGAATACCGAAGCATCGCAGCCCATCTCACCTCGACCACCCACTGCTGGCCCGGCCGCGATGCCGTTGGCACTGTTGTTCGGGTTCGCCCTCCTCGGTGTGGCCTTTGTCGCCGGCCGGGAATTCCTGATCGCACACGGCAACCTCGGTGGTAGCCCGTGGATCGCCGACGCGGTGTCCTGGATCTCCCGATTGCACTGGCAGAGTTGGATGATCGCCGCCGCGATCGGAGCCGCCGTCGTCGGGTTGTTCGTCGTGTTCATCGGGGCCAAGCCCCGAACGAGAACGCATTCCGGCCTGGGCGAGTCGGCGTCGACCGTGTGGGCCACGCCGACCGACATCGCTCGATTGTGCAGTGCTGCAGCACAGTCGACCCGCGGAGTCGTGGACGCGCACACAGTCGTCACCCGGAAGAAGATCGAAGTTCGGGTAGAGCGTGACGCTGCGTACGATGCCGACCGTATCGACGTCGGCGTGCGCGAGGCACTCGCTCCTGTGCTGTCCGTTGCTGCGGGCGAGCGCCGGCTGACGGTGAAGCAGTCGGTGGCAGCACCGACGAGGGTCTCGTGATGAAGACCTTCGTTGCCGGTGTCGACCGACTCCTCGCCATCGCGACCGGGGCCGGGTTGATCGCGGGAGGTAGCTTCGCGCTGGCCTGGCATCACGACGTCCCCTGGGCACGAGAGATGCTCTCTCGCTTCGATCGTGCGCGAATCGCCGCCCTACCGGAACAGGGCTGGTGGTTGCCGACCCTGGCCGTGGTCGGCTGCATCGCCGTTGTCACGGCACTGCTTCTGTTGATCGGCAACTTCTCTCCGCGCACGACCGGAACGGCAAGCGTCATCGAGAAGCCCCACTTCTCGGCGCACGTGGACCTGAGCGCCATCGCGTCGGGCGTCGCCGCGGAGCTGGCCGAGTTCCCCGGTGTCCGACGCGCCCGCGGTACGGCGATCGACGATCGGGGAATGCCCACCATCACCGTATCGGTCCATGCTGCAGCCGATTTCGATGTCGTGGCCTTCACCGCCCGAGCCGAAGCCCGTGCCGCCTTCGTGGCCGAATCACTCGCCGGTGCACACGTCGCCACTCGCATTCAACTGCACGTCGACAAGCGGCGGTAGCGCGGCCGCGCAGCGTTGCGACAGGCCCGGCCACCTGTCCCTTCTGTCGGATTCACCGGTACGGTGTCGATACACGGCCCGAAGCAGGGAAGATCCGCGGAGCTCGACTCGAGTGGAAGGGAGTCCGCCTCGATGGGGCGTAGGAACGGCGACTGGATGTTGATTCTTCTCGAACCGGATTCGGCGGCATGCGTGGTGGCGGTGGGGACGACGCTGAAGAGCAAGGTTCCCATGGCAGCGTTCCTGAGGAGGTCGTCCGACTCGATCCACGCACGTGATGCGGTGGCTCGGTGCGCGGAATCGGGCAGGAATGTGGACATCGAATGCGGGCCGGGCAGGTACGTCTCGGCCCGTCCGATTCTCGGGGACGACGGTACGGTCCAGGCGGTGTGGGCCAGACTACATCCGGGCACGTGCGACTTTCCGCCGTCGAATGCTTGGGCCTTTCGCTGGAATTTGACTCGCGGCACTGCCCACTCCAAGGACTCCCCGGCTCTGAATGCCGATGTGGCGCACTTGTCGGTAGCAGAAGCGATGGCAACGTTGGATTTCGGATTGCGAGCCACCGACGTCCTCGCGATGCTGGTATCCAGCACAGTCGGCGACACAGTGGATCTCGACGCCACCCAGCGTTGGACCACGGACGAGCTACATCGAATTCGCGTGCTGGCGCACACCACCGTCGAAGGGGAAGCTCGTCACCTGCGCGGCATCGCAATCGACCGCGGTCCGTTCGTCATGAACCATCCATCCCCCACCGGAGTCCAGGAGACGATGAGCGGGCTCGTAGCGGGTGCCTCGGTCATGGCTCGACGCCACACCGCAATAGTCGATCTGTGCACCCTGGAGACCTTGTACTGGCACGGCCCACCGCCACCGTCCATCGCCTGGAATCTCGACCCGACCGACCCGCGACCGCGAGTGCACCCGGACGACGACGGGGCAGTCGACGCACTCGCGAAATCAGTGTCCCGGGCCGGCGGCGCAGGAGACGAACCGAGCATCACCGTCCGGTTCAGAGACCGAAACGGCGGCTACACCACCCACTCGGTGTCCGCGTGCGCTCTGCCGATTCTCCCTGACGACGAAGAACCTCGGCTCGCGCTGGTGACGGTGACCGAGGCCCGCATCTGATCGCGCGCAGCGCTGGCGCTTCGGCACCGACGGGTTTAAAGTTCGGTGTGTTACGCAAAGACTCGGTCAACGAGGCGTAACCCGCGACCTACCTTGTGTCTCTCGGGATGGTCCGCACAACTACAGATCGCCGGACGAGCGTGCGCTCTCGTTCCAGGCCGATCCCATCGAGTACGCAACCGGCCCATATCCGTTGTGGCCCCATATCCGTTGTGGCACTGCACCCGGCTCGGTCCGAACGACAGCCACCATCACGTCGCCGAATCGCCCCCCTACTCACGAACGGGAGACATCATGAACCGCATTTCTGCTCGGACTCGCACCGCATCCATCGCCCTGATCGCCGGCTCGATGATCGCCGTGACGTCGATGAGCGGAGCCGCTGTTGCTCTTGCTCAACCCGCGCCACCCGCGGTGTCCGCCACCGTCGAGGAATTCGTCCCCGTGAGCGCAGAAGAAGTTGCCTCGCTCAATGCTTCGCTGGCAGAACAGGGCCGCAATCCACTCCCCGCCGGCACAGCCGGCTTTCAGATCAGCGATGATGCGACTGTGACGATCGTCGACGAGACCGGCAAGGTCCTCGACCGGCAGCCGACTCCCACGGGACCTCAGGCCCATGGAGTCACCGATGAAATCAAGCGAGTAGTCGGTGCCTGCCTCGGAATCGACTTCTTCGGCGCAGTCGGTGCTTGGGAGGCGATCGAAAGCCAGGTGAACTCGTGGGACAAGGCTGCCAAGTTCGTCCTGAGGCGAGTCGGCCTGATCGCGGCATTGTCCTGCGGCGGCGGAATATTCGCGGAGTACCTACTCTGACATGCCCTTCTCCCCAGGAAAGGAACGATTGCCATGACAGCTCCCACCCGAAACAAGTTCGAGCGATGGTCCGGCGGGATGCCCCTCGCCGCCCCGGTGGCATTCGGGGCAGTGCTGTTGATCGCCAGTGTCTCGTCGAAGCTCGGTGGCAGCTCCCTCTTCTTCTTCGCCCCTCTGGCCTTCGTCACCTCGGGAACGATGGTGTGGCTCGGAGCCCGACGTGATCCGACGCGAGACCACCTCGCTCACGTCACCGTCGGGTCGGGACTGCTGGTGGGATGCGGCGTCGTCGTCGCCGTGTGTGGTCTCGCAGGCGGTCTGATGCTGTACTCACCGACGTTCTGGGCGTCCATAGCCGTCGTTGCAGCAATTGCGGCACCGATCAGCGCAGGCATCAGTCCATTCTCGTCGCCGAGGGGCTAGTGCCTGCGGCAGTGGGGGGCGGGGGGGGGGGGGGCGGGCGGGGCGGGGCGCCGGCCCCCCCCCCCCCCCCCCCCCCCCCCCCCCCACCACTGCCCTCGGCACTTACAACCGCGGGTCGACCGGCTCGGATTCCAGTGCCAGGACGGCGAACACGGCCTGGTGGACGGAATACAGCGGCTCACCGCGCACCGAGCGATCCAGCGCTTCCATTCCCAGCGCGTATTCGCGAAGCGCCATCGACTGCTTGTGTCCCACGTTTCGGTTGCGCAGGGCAGTCAGTCGATCCGGGTCGGTGTAGTCGGCACCGTAGATCAGCCGCAGATACTCACGGCCACGAACCTTCATGCCGGGCTGCATCTTTCCGCGCGGAGCGTTCGCTTCCGGTTTGACGACCATGCCCTCGCCGCCCTGCGCCGTCAACTCCTCCCACCACTTCTCCGCTGCCGCAACCGAATCCGGCGACGACAGATCGACCTCGATTCGACGGGTGGCGGCGAACACCTCGGGAGCTGCTGCCACCAATCGGTCGGCGACGTCGAGGTGCCAGGCGTGCGGACGATCGGCATACGTCTCGACGTTGGACGCCAGCACCTGAAACGGCGCGATCCGAACCCCGTCGAGACCGTCCGTCGGCCAGATGTACCGCCGATACGCGTCGGTGAACTCGCCCAGGTTGACCTGCCGAACGGTGTTCCGTTCCAGCAACTCCTGCACATCCAGACCACGCGAACCGGCCGATGCCAGCACCGCCGCCTCGGCCCCGAGATTCGCCCGAGACACCGCAGCGACAGCGGCGTACTCGGTCTTGATCAGGCCCTCCGCTTTGGCAGACCACGGCATCAGCTCGCAGTCGAGAATCAACCAGCTCGAGGCCAATTCGTCCCACACACCGGCCTTCTCGATCGCGTCGGACACCCCGGAGATCAGCTCGCCGGTCAGTGACTCGTCGAACACCGGACGCCCCGTCCGCGTGTACGCGGTGCCGAGCGATCCCTCCGGCGCATCGAACTTCTCCCGAGCGGTGTCTGCATCTCGACACACAACCACGACCACCCGCGAGCCCATGTGCTTCTCCTCGCAGATCACCGTCGACGCACCGAGCGCGCGATACGCGTCGAATGCCTGCGTCGGATACTCCAGATAGCCCTCGCGCTCGGATGTTCCACTCGGAGCCATCGTCGGCGGCAGATAGTGCAGCCACTGCGGAGCGAGGGCGAACCGACTCATCACTTCCAGTGCGCCCGCGGCATTCTCCGGCCGAACCGACACCCGCCCACGCAGCGACGTCTCGACGCCCGTCGGGCCGATCACGTCGGACAGATCGAGCGATGCTGCATCCCGCGTGAACGCGCCCATCGGGCGGGCAGGCTCGTACCAGACCTTCTCGGCCGGAACCGACACCACCTCGCGCTCCGGGTAACGCAGCGCCGTGAGCTTCCCGCCGAAGACGCATCCCGTATCGAGACACGCAGTGTTGTTCTCCCACTCCACTTCCGGAACCGGGGTGTGCCCGTAGAGCACCGTCGCCGAGCCCCGATAGTCCTGCGCCCACGGGTACCGCACCGGAAGGCCGAACTCGTCGGTCTCGCCGGTGGTGTCGCCGTACAGGGCAAAACTCCGAACCCTGCCCGACGCCCGGTTGTGGTACTTCTCGATCAACCCGGCGTGCGCGACGACGAGCTTGCCGCCGTCGAGCACGAGGTGCGCGACGAGGCCGTCGCAGAACTCGAGCACCTCCCGGCGAAACTCTGCCGACTCGGCGTCGAGCTGTTCGAGGGTCTCGGCGAGACCGTGCGACGTGGTCACCTTCCGGCCGCGGAGTGCCTTGACGAGCTTGTTCTCGTGGTTGCCCGGAACCGCCAATGCTGCTCCGGTACCGACCATTCCCATCACCAGTCGCAGGACTCCCACCGAGTCCGGTCCGCGATCGACGTAATCGCCGACGAACACGGCAGTCCGACCGGGCGGTGGCGTCGCACCGACCGCGCGGCCGGCCTCGTCTCGCTCGATCGTGTAACCCAGCACGCCGAGCAGGCTTTCGAGTTCGGCGAGGCAGCCGTGGATGTCGCCGATGACATCGAACGGTCCGGTCAGCTCACGTCGATCGCTGCGCAGCGGGGTGCGAACGAACGTCGCCGACGCCACCGCTTCGACACCGTCGAGTACGTGAACCGAGCGAAAGCCTTCCTTGGACAGGCCCCGAAGCGAGCGTTGCAACTGGGACTGCTGGCGGCGCAGCACGTCTCGGCCGAACGTCCTGTCGGTGCGCTCGGCGTTGCGCTGTGCACACACCGATTCCGGCACGTCGAGCACGACGGCGACCGGTAGCACATCGTGTTCGCGAGCCAGTGATATCAGTGCCTTGCGCGCGGCCGCTTGGACGTTCGTCGCGTCGACGACGGTGAGCAGACCGGCCCGGAGCCTCATTGCCACGAGGAATTCCAGCAGCGCGAATGCGTCCTTGGTTGCGCTCTGCAGATTGGGGTCGTTGCTCACCATGCCCCGGCAGGCATCACTGGACACCGTCTCGTACGGACCGAAGTGCTGCGCGGCGAAGGACGACTTGCCGGACCCGCTGATGCCGACGAGTACGACGAGGGATCGATCCGGAATGTCGAAGGTACTCATCGGGTCTGCTCCTCTCGGGTGAAGACGGCCATCTGTGTCGGGGTGCCGTACATGTCGTCGACGGGGCCGATTCCCTCGATGCGTACGTCGTAGGCGTGTTCACAGGCCACCGATGAACCCCAGTGCTCGAACTGCGTTCGGGTGAACTCGAATCGGTGATCGACGTGCCGGAAGGTTCCCGGTTCGAGGCCGGGGTACAGCACGTTGTACTCGGAGTTGGGTGTGGTGACGAGAACCGTTCGTGGACGCGCCTGTAGAAACACCGAACGCACCAATGCGGGCAGCCGATCGAGATCGACGTGTTCGATGACCTCCATGAGCACCATCGCGTCGAATCCGTGCAGCCGAACGTCGCGGTACGTGGCCGACGATTGCACCAGTTCGATCCGGGCGCGCTGCCGGTCGGACATGTCGTCCAGACGCAGCCTGCGCTGCGCCTTGGCGAGTGCACGATCACTCACATCGGCACCGAGAATGCGATCGAAACCGTTGTCCGCGAGCAGCTCTCGCAGTAATCGACCCTCACCGCAACCGAGGTCGATCACCGACTTCGCGCCTGCACCCGTCAGTGCCGCCAACACTGCACGCACCCGCTGCTCGGCGAGCGTCGGATCGCGCGGTACTGCGTCGTCCTGCGGCGCGTCGGGTACGAGTCGGTCGAGCGCCGAGGCCACCAGTTCGCGACGGTGCGCCAGGTAGCGGGAGGCGATGAGCGACGACTCCGGGTGATCCCCCAGCCAATCCCCTGCTGCTCGAACGAGCTTGTCGGCCTCGTCCTCGCCCACCCAGTAATGCTTCCCGTCGTCGAGGACCGGAAGAAGGACGTACAGGTGCCGCAGTGCAGCCGACAGCGTGAATGTTCCGGTCAAGACCAGATCGACGTACTCGGAGTTACCCCAGTGCGGCTGAGTCGGATCGAGCGGGATGGGCGTCGCGTCCACTTTCCAACCGAGGGGACCGAACATCCGTGACGCCAGGTCGGTCGCACCACGAGACGGCGCGGCAGGCATCGAGATCATCAGATCGATTGCAGCAGAAACCAATTCAGGCCTTCCGGTACACACGCCGGCCAGCGTCTGCTTGAACAGTCGCGACAGTGCCACCGCGAGCCCGGACGCTGCGCCATCGTTCAACAGGACTGCAACGGTGGTGCGCTCGACCGAGACTTCCGGATACAGCACGGTGGTGGTGCCCATGGGCAGGTTCCTGCTCTGCACGCGATCGGGGTGCTTGTGCAACAAATACCCGATGTCGGAGGAGTCCGGGAACTCGGTTGTGGCATTTGCAGTCACGGTCAGTAGCACCGCAGCGACGTTACGGGACAGCCGCGTCCGATGCGTCCCATTTTTCGGGTGCCCGTCGGGCTGCGTCAATGGACCACTGCACACGTCTGACCGCGGCAAGGGTCCATTCACTCACTGCGGGTGAACACTTCGGCCCGCGTGAATGGACCGTTGCATACGTCTGAGCGGTGCAAGGGTCCATTGACGCTCACGGGAGGGGTGCACGCACGCAAAAGCGGCACCCACCCGTGGGGGTGAGTGCCGCTTCAGGTACAGCTGGTGAAACTAGATCACTTGACGATCTTCGTGACGCGACCGGCTCCGACGGTACGACCGCCCTCACGGATTGCGAAACGGAGGCCGACATCCATGGCGACCGGCTGGATCAGCGTGACGGACATCTCGGTGTTGTCACCGGGCATGACCATCTCGGTGCCCTCGGGAAGGGTCACGACGCCCGTAACGTCCGTGGTACGGAAGTAGAACTGCGGGCGGTAGTTGTTGAAGAACGGCGTGTGGCGGCCGCCCTCGTCCTTCGAGAGGATGTAGGCGTTGCCCTCGAACTCCGTGTGGGGAGTCGTGGTGCCGGGCTTGATGATGACCTGTCCACGCTCGACGTCTTCGCGCTTGATGCCACGAACGAGGAGGCCGACGTTGTCGCCTGCCTGACCCGAGTCGAGCAGCTTGCGGAACATTTCGATTCCGGTGACGGTGGTCTTGGTCGAGCCGGGGCGAATGCCGACGATCTCGACCTCTTCGTTGACGTTGACCGAGCCGCGCTCGATACGTCCGGTGACCACGGTGCCACGACCGGTGATGGTGAACACGTCCTCGACTGGCATGAGGAACGGCTTGTCGGTCTCGCGGACGGGGTCCGGAACCGAATCGTCGACGGCCTGCATGAGCTCCAGAACCGACTCGCCCCACTTCTCGTCACCCTCGAGTGCCTTGAGTGCGGAGACCTTGATGACCGGTGCGTCCTCGTCGAACTCCTGCGAAGCGAGGAGCTCGCGGACCTCCATCTCGACGAGCTCGATGATCTCGTCGTCGTCGACCATGTCGGCCTTGTTCAGTGCGACCAGGATGTACGGAACACCGACCTGGCGGGCGAGCAGCACGTGCTCGCGGGTCTGCGGCATCGGGCCGTCGGTTGCTGCAACGACCAGGATTGCGCCGTCCATCTGTGCCGCGCCGGTGATCATGTTCTTGATGTAGTCGGCGTGACCCGGTGCATCGACGTGCGCGTAGTGGCGCTTCTCGGTCTGGTACTCGACGTGGGAGATGTTGATCGTGATACCACGAGCCTTCTCCTCCGGAGCCTTGTCGATCTGATCGAAAGCCGAGGCCTCGTTCAGGTCCGGGAACTTGTCGTGCAGAACCTTGGTGATTGCAGCCGTCAGCGTCGTCTTACCGTGGTCAACGTGACCGATGGTGCCGATGTTGACGTGCGGCTTCGTCCGATCGAACTTCGCCTTCGCCACTGTGTGTCCTCCTGGACTGATCTGTGCGGGCCCCGACGGGGCCGGCACGCGTATGTGTTCTTACTTATTACAGGTCGAGCGTGGTCCAGCAAACGAAGAGAATTACTCTCCGTTGACCTTCGCGATGATTTCCTTCGCTACGTTCGCGGGAACTTCTGCGTACGAATCGAAGACCATGGAGTAGTTAGCGCGGCCCTGTGTCTTCGACCGAAGGTCTCCGATGTAGCCGAACATCTCCGACAGCGGAACCAGTGCCTTGACGATACGGGCACCGCTGCGCTCCTCCATGGCCTGAATCTGACCACGGCGGGAGTTCAGGTCGCCGATGACCTCACCCATGTAATCCTCGGGCGTGATGACCTCGACGGCCATGACGGGTTCGAGAATGACGGGGCTGGCCTTGCGGGCGGCTTCCTTGAACGCTTGTGAGCCGGCGACCTTGAAGGCCATTTCCGACGAGTCGACGTCGTGGTACGCACCGTCGAGCAGTGTGACCTTGACGTTGACCAGGGGGTATCCGGCGAGAACACCGTACTGCATGGCGTCCTGAGCACCGGCGTCGACCGAGGGGATGTACTCCCTGGGCACACGACCACCGGAGACCTTGTTCTCGAATTCGTAGGTCGCGCCGTCTTCGCCCTCGAAAGGCTCGAGCTTGATGATGACCTTCGCGAACTGGCCGGAGCCACCGGTCTGCTTCTTGTGGGTGTAGTCGTGCTTCTCGACCGTCTTGCGGATGGTCTCGCGGTACGCGACCTGCGGCTTGCCGACGTTGGCCTCGACCTTGAACTCGCGACGCATACGGTCGACGAGGATGTCGAGGTGCAGCTCGCCCATGCCGCCGATGACGGTCTGGCCGGTGTCCTCGTCCAGCTTCACCGAGAAGGTGGGATCCTCTTCGGCGAGCTTCTGGATTGCTGTTCCCAGCTTCTCCTGGTCGGACTTGGTCTTCGGCTCGATCGAGACCTGGATGACCGGGTCCGGGAAGCTCATGGACTCGAGGATGATCTGGTTCTGCGGATCGCAGAGCGTGTCACCCGTCGTGGTGTCCTTGAGGCCGATGACCGCGTAGATGTGACCGGCAGATGCGGTCGCGATCGCGTTCTCCTTGTTGGAGTGCATCTGGAACAGCTTGCCCAGACGCTCCTTCTTGCCCTTGGTCGAGTTGATGACCTGAGCGCCGGAGTCGACCTTGCCCGAGTACACCCGGACGTAGGTCAGCTTGCCGAAGAAGGGGTGAGTCGCGATCTTGAACGCGAGAGCCGCGAACGGCTCGTCTGCGGACGGCTTGCGAGTGATCTCCTTCTCCTCGTCGCCGACGGCGTGTCCGATGGTCTCGGCAACGTCGAGGGGAGACGGGAGGTAGTCGATGACCGCGTCGAGCATGGGCTGGACGCCCTTGTTCTTGAACGCGGATCCACACAGGATCGGGTACAGCTCGCTGTTGACCGTCATCTTGCGGATGGCGCCCTTGATCTCGTCGATCGTGAGCTCTTCGCCGCCGAAGTGCTTCTCCAGAAGCGCTTCGTCGGACTCGGCCACGGTCTCGAGCAGCATGGTGCGGTACTCGTCCGCGCGCTCCTTGAGGTTTTCCGGGATCTCCTGGATCTCGTACTTCTCGCCGAGCTTGGTCTCGCCACTCCACACGAGAGCCTTCATCTGCACGAGGTCGATGACGCCCTCGAAATCGTTCTCTGCGCCGATGGGCAGCTGGATGACCAGCGGCTTGGCACCGAGACGATCGATGATGGTCTGCACGGTGTAGTAGAAGTCCGCGCCGAGCTTGTCCATCTTGTTGACGAAGCAGATGCGCGGCACGTCGTACTTGTCGGCCTGACGCCAGACCTGCTCGGACTGCGGCTCGACACCTTCTTTGCCGTCGAACACTGCGACAGCGCCGTCGAGGACGCGGAGCGAGCGCTCCACCTCGACGGTGAAGTCGACGTGACCGGGGGTGTCGATGATGTTGATCTGGTTGTCGTTCCAGAAGCACGTCGTGGCAGCAGAGGTGATCGTGATGCCACGCTCCTGCTCCTGCTCCATCCAGTCCATGGTGGCTGCGCCATCGTGAACTTCACCGATCTTGTAGGAGATACCGGTGTAGAAGAGGATGCGTTCGGTAGTGGTGGTCTTGCCGGCATCGATGTGGGCCATGATGCCGATGTTGCGGACCTTGAGTAGGTCGGTCAGCACGTCCTGTGCCACGAGTTAACCCGCCTTGGTGTTGGAAGAGGTATTGCCTGAGCTGATCAACGCTCCGGCGGTATCGGATAGTTCCGACACCGCCCGAGCGAGGAGATCACCAGCGGTAGTGAGCGAACGCCTTGTTGGCTTCGGCCATCTTGTGAGTGTCCTCGCGACGCTTCACAGCGGCACCGAGGCCGTTGCTGGCGTCGAGCAACTCGTTCGCCAGACGCTCGACCATGGTCTTCTCACGACGAGCGCGCGAGAACGTGACCAGCCAGCGCAGTGCCAGCGTGGTGGAGCGGCCGGGACGAACCTCGACGGGCACCTGGTAGGTGGCACCACCGACGCGACGGCTGCGAACCTCGAGGGCCGGCTTGACGTTGTCGAGTGCACGCTTGAGCGTGACGACGGGGTCGGTGCCGGTCTTCTCGCGAGCCTGCTCGAGCGCCTGGTAGACGATGCGCTCTGCGGTCGACTTCTTGCCGTCGAGGAGAATCTTGTTGACGAGCTGCGTGACCAACGGCGATCCGTAGACCGGGTCGTTGATCAGCGGCCGCTTGGGTGCTGGGCCCTTGCGTGGCATATCAGCTCTTCTCCTTCTTGGCTCCGTAGCGGCTACGAGCCTGCTTGCGGTTCTTGACACCCTGGGTGTCGAGCGAGCCGCGGATGATCTTGTAACGCACACCCGGGAGGTCCTTCACACGACCACCGCGAACGAGCACCATCGAGTGCTCCTGCAGGTTGTGACCCTCACCGGGGATGTATGCGGTGACCTCGACCGAGGAGGTCAGGCGAACACGCGCGACCTTACGGAGCGCGGAGTTCGGCTTCTTGGGGGTGGTGGTGTACACGCGAGTGCACACGCCACGGCGCTGTGGACTGCCCTTGAGGGCAGCGGTCTTCAGTTTCGCGACCTTGTCGGTGCGTCCCTTACGGACCAGCTGGTTGATCGTTGGCATGAACCGGCTTTCTTCGTGTCGATAAACAGGGATCTAGCAGTTGGAGCAAGAGAACACTGCTCCTCACCCGGTACTGCTGCTGCTCCAGTACTGCTACCGCGGGTCTCTTGCACCCCGCGGTCGGGTGTGTCGCATACCCCCACACGTCCAGCCGGTTGCGCGCTCTCAGAGCGAACGTGCGCACGGCTGTACCTCGCATAGGCACACAAACGGTCCGGCCAGGCCGGACACGACCCATAACGATACCCGGCGGCGCGGCCTCGGGTCAAAACACCCTTCGCCCTGATACGCAACCTATCTGCTCAGGTTGAGTGTGAGGTCGGCCAGCTTCGCCGCGGCCTGGCACGGATCGGGGTGGGCGGCACCGGGCTGGTATTGCACCCACCACCCGAAGATGCCGTCCCGATCCGCCCCGGCCGAGACTCCGCACGAATCGGGATCGTTCGGACGCTGAGCCTGGATTGCCTTGCGGCCCTGCACCGTTGTGTCGGTGACGGTGTACATCATCTTTTCCTCGGCGGCCCGCTCGGCGGCCAGAGTGCCGGATTCGAACCAGTTGAACGTCACCTTCACCGTGCCCGCGGAGCCGACGAGATCCCACCGACAGATGGCCCCGAAGAAGCCGCGTTCGATGGCGTCGGCTCCGGTGGTCTCGGCGATCTGGTCGTCGGAGACGGCATCGCACTCGGTCAACAATTCGGTGAATTCTTGGCCACCGGAGCCTGCGAAGCTCGCCGGTCTCGCAGTTCCCTCGACGGTCTGGGCGCACCCGGCGACGAGTAACAGGGTCGACGCCGCCGCGACCACTCGTCTGCGCGTCATTGCTTGCGCTCCACGGTCAGAGTCGCGAGTTCGTTTCCGACGTCGCACGGCGGGCGCGCGGCCGGTCCGAGGGAGTACGTGATCGACCAGTGGAAGAAGTCGTCGCCGAACTGCACGCCTATTTCGCACAGAGTGTCCTGCTCGGCCTCGAACCCCGGGTTGCCGTCGATCTCGATGTCTTTCGCCGGACGGCCGATCAGCTCGGAACCGGCGCGCTCGCGTCCGATAGGGCTGCCGCGGTACCAGGAGAAGCTGACGCCCGGTCCGCCGAACCCCGTGGTCTCCCACTGGCACCCGACGGAATTACGGGTGATCTGCGCGAACGGGCCCGCTCCGAACGCGGACTGCACCTCGGCGTCGGTGATCGATCCGCACTCACCGAAGAAGGGACCCGACTCGTACACCGTGGTCGTCGGGGCAGTCTCTTGCGGCGATGCAGCGTCGTCCTCCGCACCGCCGCACCCGGCGATCAGCACGGCTGTTGCCGTCACGACCATCGCGAACCGTCTCGTCATCTGCTACGGGGCCGAGAATCCGCCGACGCCGGGAATGTCGAACACGATTCCGGAGGCAAGGACGTGCGCGGTGAACAGGACCGGGCCGCTGCCGGTATCGGCGACGACCGGTCCCGCGGGCTCGAACACGCCGTTTCCCTGCCGGCAGATCGGTGCGTTGACCGACCCGGTGCGTCCGTTGGCGATATTGACGAAGTCGACCTGCAGGCTGGCGAAGTTCTGGTACGACGTGCAGATCCGCGGATCGGCGGCACGGCCCCAGATGTGGGTCAATCCCGGCGTCTCGGTACCGGCGGCCTCGATCGTGCCGATCCACTGATCCGGAACGATGAGTCCGCCGACGGTGACTCCGAGATTGGGAATCTGCAGAACGGGGACGGGAACCGGTCCGGGCGGGGGTGCAGGCGCGTTCTCGGCGGGTGCAGGCGGCGCATCGGCAGGCGGTTGCGCCTGTGCGACCGGCGCGAGGGCCATGGTGCCCACAGCCGCGAATGCGGCTGCGAGGAGACCGAATCGAGTCCGACGAGCCATACCTGTGTGTCTCCTGATCCTTTGGAAGCGAGTCGCCATACGTTACCGCGAAGCGGCGAGCTTCCGGCCCTGGACGTGGACGCCGACGATCGCGGGCTCGCGCATCGACATCAGCAGAGCGAACAGGGTCTGGTCTCGGGCGAGCTCGGCATCGTCGGCACGGACGCCGTGGTCGATCGCCGCCGCCAACTGCGGCCATGCGGACGGATCGACCACCACGAAGTCGGCTTCCTTGCCCGCGTCGAAGTTGCCGATTCGGCTCTCCATGTCCAGCGCTCGTGCCCCCGCGAGGGTTCCGGTGAACAGCAATTCGGCGGGATGCAGGGACAGTCCTGCGTCACCGGCCTCGGAGATGTGCACCTTGAACGCGTCGGCGAGGACCTGCGGCAGCAGCCATTCGTCACCACCGCCGAAGTCCGACCCGATGGCGATGTTCACCCCCGCGGCAACGGTCCGCAGCCACGGCATCGTGCCCGAGCCCAGGAACTGCTGCGAGGTGGGACAGTGCGCGATGGAGGTGCCGGTCTCTGCCATTCGGGCGAGTTCGACGTCCTGACAGTGCACCGCGTGGGCCAGGACGGCGCGCGGGCCCAGGAAGCTCTTCCCACCGGCCTGCGAGCCCGGCAGAAACTTGCCGTCGTAGGTGTCGAGGTACGTCTCCACCCCGTAGGCATTCTTGGTGGCGTCGATCTCGCCGGTCCCCGGCCGGTTGTTCTCGTTCAGGTGTGTGTGGAAGTAGACACCTCGGGCGCGCACGGAATCGTAGAGCTCGCCGAGGTTCTTCAGCGTCTGCGTCGTCACCGAGAGCGAGAACCGCGGTACGACGGCCACGTGCAGCAGTGCCGTGTCGACGTCGCCGGTGTCGGCGGCGTGCCACTTCTCGATCTCCTCGGACACCAGTCGGATGGCCTCGTCCTCACCGGTGATCAATGCCTGCGCCGACGCCGGGCCGGTGGTCTGGACCCCGCGGCCGCTGACGATGCGCAGCCCGTGCTTCTCGGTCTCGGAGAACAGCGCATCCTGCGCATGCGGGAACGCCGATCCGAACACCATCGCCTGCGTGGTTCCGGCCCGGATTCGCGCGGCGCAGAAGTCTCTGGCCGCAGCGGCAGCGAACTCGGGATCGGCGAAGCGGGACTCGGACGGAAAGATGCACGTGTTCAGCCACTCGAGCAGTTGCCCGCCGCCGTAGGAATCCCCGGCGTAGGTCTGCGGGAAGTGAATATGGGTGTCGACGAATCCCGGCAGCAGGAACCCGGGCCGATGGTCGGCAACCGTATGCTGCCCGAATTCGGTTGGGAGCGAATCGAACTCTCCGCAGAACTCGATCTTGCCGTCGTCGCCGACCACGAGGGCACCGTCGGGAATCGAGACCAGCGCGGCGGCGGCGTCGAGCACCGTGGGAGAGCCGCAGACGTGAAAGATGTGGCCGCGGTGCACGCGCGCGATTTCGGAAGTCACCCGCCAGACTCAAGCACACGTCGATCGGAACTGCAGATCGTGCGGCTCTCTACTGCGCTACCGCTCCCGCGGCGGACAGCCGCGCGTTCAACGACGCATCCAACACCTCTGCCCACGAGCGCACGACCTCGGCACGTCGTCGTGCGTCGTCGGTCAGCACATCGGCCAGACCCAGACCGCGGGCAAGGTCGAGGGTTGCCTGAACGAGACGGTGGGTGACGGGATCGTTGTCGTCGACCCCGAGGTTCTCGACGGCCATCTTGTGGGCCCGACGACCGAACCGTTCTTCGAGAGGAACGATCCGATCGCGCAACTCGGGGTCGGCCGAGGCCGCGGTCCAGACCTGGAGTGCCGCTTTGAACATCGGCCCGGTGTAGTACTCGACGAGCCGCTCCACCACCAGTGTCGTCCGGCCGGGGCCCGCCGGAATCTCCTGGGCCTCGCGGCGAGCGCTGTCCATCCGAGTGTCGAACATGTACTCGAGCGCTCCGGTGATCAGGTCCTCACGCGTCGGGAAATGATGCTGGGTCGCGCCGCGGGAGACGCCTGCACGTTCGGCGACCACGCCGACCGTCGTTGCCACCCAGCCCTGCTCGGCGAGCGAATCGATGGTCGCCTCGAGCAGTCGCTGACGCGTCACCCTACTGCGGTCCTGCTTGGGTTCGCGCGCCATCACCATCGCCATACTCCCTACTGCCGACCTGACTTCTCGGCCGCTCTACTTCTCGGCCGCCCAGGAAGGGGGCCTTTTCTCCAGAAAGGACATCATCCCCTCTCGGGCCTCGTCGGATGCAAACAACCTGGCCGATTGCTCGGCGACGGCCGTCCCGCGCTCGTCCATCTCGCGCCTGATCGCGGCCGTGGTGAGGCGCTTCGACTCGGCCAGGCCCTGCGGCGAACACTTCCTGAACACGATCATGTAGTCGGCCACCACGGCTGCGGGAACGGCGTCGGCCACGGTGACCAGACCGATCGCCTCGGCCGTCGCCCCGTCGAACGTCTCCCCGGTGAGGAAATAGCGACTCGCCGCGCGAGACGTCAGCCGCGGCAGCACGGCCACCGAGATGACCGACGCGGCCAGGCCCAGCCGAACCTCCGTCAACGCGAACGAACTCTCGGGTCCGGCGACCGCGATGTCGCAGGCCGCGACGAGCCCCATCCCGCCTGCCCGCACATGTCCGTCGATCTTCACGACGACGGGTTTCGGGGTGTCGATGATCAGCCGCATCAGATCCAGCATCTGCCGCGTGCGAAGTTCCGGTGATGCTCCGGCTTCGCGGAGGTCTGCTCCGGCACAGAACGTGGTGCCGGTGTGGCCGAGCACGATCGTTCTGACGTCGTCGTCGTGCGCCGCAGCGATGAGTCCGGCGGTCAATTCTTCGACCAACACCGAGGACAGCGCGTTCCGGTTCTCCGGCGAATCCAACGTCAAATACGCTGTGTCCTTGCCCGACTCGACGAGAACGGCCATCAGTAGCTTCTCGGCAGGCCGAGCGAGTGCTGGCTCACGAAGTTCAGGATCATCTCCCGACTCACCGGTGCGACGCGGGCGATGCGAGCCGCCCCGAGCATCGCAGCCAGGCCGTACTCGCTGCTCAAGCCGGCACCGCCGTGGGTCTGGATCGCCTGATCCAGCGCCTTGATACTGGCCTCGGCCGCAGCGTATTTCGCCATGTTCGCCGCCTCGGCAGCACCGAAGTCGTCGCCGGAGTCGTAGAGCACCGCTGCCTTCTGCATCATCAGCTTGGCGAGCTCGAGTTCGATCTTGCACTGCGCCAACGGATGCGCCAGACCCTGATGCGCTCCGATCGGCGTCTTCCAGACGGTCCGCTCGTTGGCGTACTTCACCGCGGCGTCGATGGCGTAGCGGCCCATACCGACAGCCATCGCGGCACCGAGAATGCGCTCGGGGTTCAGCCCGGCGAACAGCTGCATCAGAGCGGCGTCGGCCTCTCCGACGAGCGCTTCGGCGGGGAGCCTGACGTCGTCGAGGAACAGTACGAACTGATGATCGGGCTCGACGATGTCCATCTCCATCTGCGTCTTCTGCAGTCCCGGAGCGTCCGTGGGCACGATGAACAGCGCCGGCTTGAGCTTGCCGGTCTTCGAATCCTCGGTGCGTGCGACGATCAGGACCGCATCGGCCTGATCCACGCCGGAGATGTAGATCTTGTTGCCCTTGAGAATCCACTCGTCACCGTCACGACGCGCCGTGGTCGTGATCTGGTGTGAGTTGGAGCCGGCGTCGGGTTCGGTGATGCCGAAGACCATGATCTTGGACCCGTCGGCGAGGGCGGTGAGCCACTCCTGCTTCTGATCGGCCGTGCCGTACTTGCCGATGATGGTGCCGCAGATGGCCGGGCTGACGACGACCAGCAGCAGACCGGCGCCGTGCGCGGCCAATTCCTCCTGCACGAGCGCGAGTTCGTAGATGCCCGCGCCACCGCCGCCGTACTCCTCGGGCAGGTTGACGCCGAGGAAGCCGAGCTTGCCCGCCTCGTTCCACAGTTCGGTCAGCGGCTCACCCTTGCGCGCCTTCGGCAGGACGTAGTCGATGTAGTTGTAGCGCTTGCCGAGTGACGAGACTGCGTTGCGCAGACCCTTCTGCTCTTCGGTTTCGATGAAACTCATGATTGCTCCACTCCCTCTTCGGTGACGGCTTCTTCGGTGACAACGGCGAGAACTGCGCCGACTTCGACTTGCTGACCTTCCACTACGTTCAATTCGGTGAGCACACCGTCGGCGGGCGCGGTGACCGTGTGTTCCATCTTCATCGCCTCCAGCCACAGGATCGGCTGACCGGCGGTGACGGTATCGCCCTGCGCAGCAGCGATTCTGATGACACTGCCGGGCATCGGTGCGAGCAACGAACCGGCCGCGACCTCGTCGGTGGGGTCGGTGAACCGCGGGGCCTTGATCAATCTGACCGGACCGAGAGCGGAATCGACGAAGACGTCCGAACCGTAGCTGCTCACCTGGAAGATACGACGAATTCCATTGTCGTCGAGCGTCACCCGCGTCGGGGTGTGCTCTATCAGTTCGACGCCCTCCACCGAGGAGGTGAGTCCGCTGCGTCCGATCGAGTATTCGACGGTGATGTCGTTGTACGTCTTGCGCTGCGGTTGGGACCGGAGATTGCGCCAACCGCCGGGCAGTCCCCGGTTCACTCGCGCCTGCGCGGTGTTGTTCGCTGCGTCGGCCAAGGCAGCCGCGAGAGCCGACAGTTCCTCGGCCCGGCCGTGTGCGATCGGCTGAGCCAGGACCTCGAGCCCGTGCGTGTCGAAGAAGGCTGTGTCGGTATCCCCGGCCAGGAACGCCGGATGCCGCAGGATGTTGACCAGAAGATCGCGGTTGGTCTTCAGTCCGTGAACGGTGGCCTTGTGCAACGCTTTCGCCAGAAGATTGGCAGCCTGATCCCGCGTCGGCGCGAACGAGATGACCTTCGCGAGCATCGGGTCGTAATGAGTTCCCACCACACTGCCGGTCTCGACGCCGGAATCCACCCTGATGCCGGCCTTGGTCAGCACCTCGAACTGCGCACCGGGGATCTCGAACCGATGCACGGCACCGCTCTGCGGCTGCCAGTCCTGGGCCGGATCCTCCGCGTAGAGGCGAACTTCGATGGAGTGTCCACGTGTCTCGGGCTGCTCGGCGGGCAACCGCTCCCCTGCGGCGACCCTGATCTGCAGCGCCACCAGGTCGAGTCCCGTCGTGCATTCGGTGACCGGGTGCTCGACCTGCAGACGGGTGTTCATCTCGAGGAAGAAGAAGTTGCCCTTCTCGTCGGCGAGGAATTCGACGGTGCCCGCACCCTCGTAGCCGATGGCCTCGGTGGCCAGCGTCGCCGCATGGAAGAGCTTCTCGCGCATGCCGTCGATGCGTTCGACGAGCGGCGACGGTGCCTCCTCGACGACCTTCTGATGCCTGCGTTGGATCGAGCACTCGCGCTCGCCCACCGTCCACACCGTGCCGAATCTGTCGGCCATGACCTGCACTTCGATGTGCCGACCGGTTTCGATGTACCGCTCGACGAACACCGTTCCATCACCGAATGCCGAGAGTGCCTCGCGTCCAGCGGCTTCGAGCTCGGAATCCAGGTTCTCGAGATCGCGCACGATGCGCATGCCGCGCCCACCGCCACCCGCGGATGCTTTGATCAGTACCGGAAGCTCGTTCTCGGTGACCGACTCGGGATCGAGCTGGGTCAGCACCGGCACGCCGGCGTCGGCCATCATCTTCTTGGACTCGACCTTCGAGCCCATCAATTCGATGGCCTTGACGGGCGGCCCGATCCACGTCAGGCCGGCGTTCTGCACCTGTTGCGCGAAATCGGCGTTCTCGGAGAGGAATCCGTATCCCGGATGCACGGCGTCGGCTCCGGCGGCCGCCGCTGCGGCGATGACGAGCTCGCCGCGCAGGTACGTCTCGGCCGAACTGTTTCCGGGTAGCCGCACTGCCGAATCGGCCTCGCGCACGTGCGGGGAGTTCGCGTCGGCGTCGGAGAACACCGCGACAGTGTCGATGCCTTCGGCGCGACAGGTGGTGAAGACGCGGCGGGCAATTTCGCCGCGGTTGGCTACGAGGACGGAGGCTACGGTCATGGCGTCACATCCGGAAGACACCGAAGTTGGCGGTGCCTTCGATCGGGGCGGTGGCGATGGCCGACAGGCACATTCCCACCACCGTGCGGGTATCACGGGGGTCGATGACGCCGTCGTCGTAGAGGCGTCCGGAGAGGAACATCGGAATCGACTCGGCCTCGATCTGGCCTTCGATCATCGCGCGCATTCCGGCATCTGCTTCGGCATCGAAGGCTTGTCCGCGAGCTTCGGCGGCGGCGCGTCCGACGATGGAGATGACACCGGCGAGCTGCGCGCCGCCCATGACAGCGGATTTGCTGGACGGCCAGGCGAAGAGGAATCGCGGATCGAAGGCGCGTCCGCACATGCCGTAGTGGCCGGCACCGTAGGAGGCACCGAGCAGGATCGAGATGTGCGGCACTTTCGAGTTGGACACGGCGTTGATCATCATCGAACCGTGTTTGATCATCCCGCCCTCCTCGTATTCCTTGCCGACCATGTATCCGGTGGTGTTGTGCAGGAACAGGAGTGGGGTGTTGGACCGATTGGCGAGCTGAATGAACTGCGTCGCCTTCTGCGATTCCTCGCTGAACAACACACCGCGGGCATTGGCGAGGATGCCGATCGGATATCCGTGCAGCTCGGCCCAGCCGGTGACGAGAGAACCGCCGTACATGGGCTTGAACTCGTCGAAATCCGAACCGTCGACGATGCGGGCGATGACCTCGCGTGGGTCGAACGGGATCTTCAGATCTGTGGGGACGATGCCGAGCAGGTCCTCGGGATCGGCCAGCGGCTCGATGACCTCGGCGCGCGGCTCGGGGCCCTTCTTCTTCCAGTTCAGCCGGGAAACGATGCTGCGCCCGATGCGGATGGCGTCCTGCTCGTCGACGGCGAAGTAGTCTGCGAGGCCGGACTTTCGGGCGTGCATCTCGGCACCGCCGAGCGATTCGTCGTCCGAGTCCTCGCCGGTCGCCATCTTGACCAACGGTGGTCCGGCGAGGAACACCTTGGAGCGTTCCTTGACCATGACGACGTGATCGGACATGCCGGGGATGTACGCGCCACCTGCGGTGGAGTTACCGAACACCAGCGCGATCGTCGGGATGCCCGCCGCCGAGAGCTGCGTCAGATCACGGAACATGCGACCGCCGGGGATGAACACCTCCTTCTGCGTCGGTAGATCGGCTCCACCGGACTCGACCAAGGAGATCACCGGAAGCCGGTTCTGCGTGGCGATGTCGTTGCCGCGGAACCCCTTCTTCAGCGTCCACGGGTTGCTCGCCCCGCCGCGGACAGTCGGGTCGTTGGCGACGATGAGGCATTCGACGCCACACACCACGCCGATACCCATGACGGTGCTGGCTCCGACGGGAAAGTCGCTGCCCCAGGCCGCGAGTGGGCACAATTCGAGGAAGGCTGAATCCTCGTCGATCAGCAGTTCGATGCGTTCACGAGCGAGAAGCTTGCCGCGCTTCTTGTGTCGCTCGACGTATTTTTGACCGCCACCGAGCAGAGCCTTCGAGTGCTCGGCCTCGATCTCGCCGAGTTTGGTGTTCATGGCCTCGACGCTCCCCGCGTACTGCTCCGATGCGGTGTCGAGGGTGGATTTGAGCACGCTCATGCCTGGTACCCCAATCGTTTTGCTGCCAGCCCGGTGAGAATCTCGGTCGTCCCGCCGCCGATGCCGAGGATGCGCATGTCGCGGTACTGCCGTTCGACCTCGCTCTCGCGCATGTAACCGAGCCCGCCGAAGAGCTGCACCGCCTGATTGGCTACCCACTCTCCGGACTCGACAGCGGTGTTCTTCGCAAAACAGACTTCTGCGATGAAGTCGCTGTCCTCCAGCATGGACCGTTCGGCGATACTGCGGGTGTAGACGCGGGCGATGTCGATCTTGCGCGCCATCTCGGTGACGGTGTTCTGAACGGATTGCCGTGCGATGAGCGGCTTTCCGAAGGTCTCACGATCCCGGACCCACTGCAGCGTCAGATCGAGGCACCGCTGCGCGCTGGCGTAGGCCTGCGCGGCGAGGGCGATGCGCTCGGTGAGAAACGCCTGCGCGATCTGCGCGAAGCCGCTGTTCTCGGCACCGACGAGATTGGCGACCGGGACGCGGGCGTCGACGAACGACAGCTCGGCGGTATCGGATGCGCGCCAGCCCATCTTGTCGAGCTTGCTCGTGACCTCGAACCCTGGCGTGCCCTTCTCGATGACGAGCAGCGAGACGCCCGCTGCGCCCTCGCCTCCGGTCCGCACCGCGGTGACGATGAAATCTGCTCGGCACCCCGAGGTTATGTAGGTCTTCGAGCCGTTGACGACGTAGTGATCGCCGTCCTTGACGGCCTTCGTCCTGAGGTGCCCGACGTCGGAACCGCCACCCGGTTCGGTGATGGCGAGCGAGCCGATCTTCTCCCCCGCCAGCGTGGGCCGCACCCACTTCTCGATCTGGTCGGCGTCACCCGCAGCCACCAAGTGCGGCAACGCAATTCCACTGGTGAACAGTGATGCGAACAGTCCACCCGACGCACCGGCCTGGTGCATCTCCTCGCAGATCACAACGGCGTCGGCCAGATCTCCACCATCGCCGCCGACGTCCTCGGGAAAGCCTGCTCCGATCAGTCCGAGAGCCGCTGCCTTCTTGTGCAGCTCACGCGGAATCTCGCCGTCGGTCTCCCACTGATTCATGTGCGGGGCGATGTCCTGCTCCACGAAACTGCGGACGGTCTTGCGCAGCTGCTGACGCTCGGGCGTCGTCCAGATACTCATACGAGTTCTACTTTCTTGTCGGGTCGTTCCGCAGGCTCCACTCGCCCTGAACCAAGTCGTTCCGCAGGCTCCACTCCCGCGTACGCGAGTGTTTCCGGGATGTCGATGTGCCGCGACCGCAGCCATTCACCCAGTCCCTTGGCCTGTGGATCGAATCGGGCCTGCGAGGCGACGCCTTGGCCGAGGATGCCCTCGATGACGAAGTTCACGGCCCGCAGATTGGGCAGGACATGACGCGTGACGGTGAGCGGCTCGGCCTCGGGCAGCATCTGCTTCAGAGTCTCGACCGTCAATGCGTGCGCCAGCCAGGAGAATTCGTCGTCGGTGCGGACCCAGACTCCGACGTTGGCGTTGCCGCCCTTGTCTCCACTTCGAGCCGCTGCGATGGTTCCGAGTGGAAGGCGAATGGTCGCTTCGGCTGCTCTGGGTGCAGGCAGCACCGGTTCTTCCACGGGCTCCAGTACCTGCGTCTCGGTCGACGGAGCGATGGCGGACTCGGTGCCATCGGCCAGGTGCGCGACGTGCGGCACCTCGGCCGCGTCGACGAAGCCTGCGGTGAACACTCCGTAGGGCGCTCCGTTTCCGGGTGGGGCGGTGACCGAGAATCCGGGATAGCTGGCCAGTGCCAGTTCGACTGCTACGGCGGAGAACTGACGTCCGACGGCGTCGGGGTTGCTGTCGCGCGCAACGCAGCGCAGCAGGGCGCTGGCCGTCTCCTCGGTCTCGGCGTCGGGCTTGTCGGTCCGCACCAGGGTCCAGTCGAGCTCGGTGGGGCGGGCCGTGAGCCAGGACTCGAATTGCCGTTGTGCCAATGCTGCTTTGGCTTCGATATCGAGGCCGGTGAGCACCATCGTGAACTCGTTGCGGAACCCGCCGAGTGCGTTGAGCGAGACCTTGTAGGTGGGCGGCGGAGCTTCGCCGGTGACGCCGGTGATGGACACCCGATCACTCGACTCCTGCGCCAGGATTGCCGAATCGATCCGCGCGGTGACGTCGGGGTTCGCGTACCGCCCGCCGGTGATTTCGTACAGCAGCTGAGCGGTGACGGTGCCGACGCTGACGGCACCGCCGGTGCCCTCGTGCTTGGTGATGACGGACGAACCGTCGGACTCGATCTCGGCGATGGGGAATCCGGGCCTGGACATGTCTGCGATTTCGGTGAAGAACGAGTAGTTGCCACCCGTCGCCTGCGTTCCGCATTCGATGACGTGTCCGGCGATCACGGCCCCGGCCAACGCGTCGTAATCGGTGGGTGCCCAACCGAAGTGGGCCGCGGCCGGTCCGACGATCACGCTGGCGTCGGTGACGCGCCCGGTGACCACAACGTCGGCACCGGAGTTCAGGCATTCGACGATGCCCCACGCGCCGAGGTAGGCATTTGCGGTCAGCGGGTTGCCGAGGCCGAGTTCGGCAGCTCGGCCGAGGAGGTCGTCGCCGTCGACGTAGGCGATCTTCGCGCCGGAGTCCAACTTTTCCAGTGCCTCGGCCAGTCCTCGGGGATTGAGCCCACCGGCGTTGGCGACGATCTTGACACCCTTGTCCAGCGCCAGTCCCAGGCAGTCCTCTGCCTGCCGCAGAAAGGTTTTGGCGTAGCCACGGGTCGCGTCCTTCATCCGATCGCGGCCGAGAATGAGCATCGTCAGCTCGGCCAGGTAATCGCCGGTGAGGTAATCGAGTTCGCCGCCCTCGAGCATCTCTCGCATGGCGGAGAGGCGGTCTCCGTAGAAGCCCGAACAGTTGCCGATTCGTACGGTCATGCTTGCTCTCGTCCTGACTGTGTCCGTCCGACCCCCGGAGGGCCTGCGAAGGCTTGGGCGATGGTGAGCCAGTGCGCGGCGTCGGTTCCCTCGGCGTGAACGGCGAGGTCGTCGCGGTGGGCACGCTGGGTGACGAGAAGGCAGAAGTCGAGAGCCGGACCGCTCACTCGTTGAGTGGCGTTCTCGGGTCCCCAGGTCCAGAGCTCTCCCGAGGGCGCGGTGAGCTCGATGCGGAACGGTTCGGCGGGAGGCGTTTGCTGGTTGATCGCGTAGGCGAAATCCCTTGTACGAACGCCTATGTGTGCGACGCCGCGGATTCGGTCGGTGGCGACGCGGGTGACGCCCACCGCGTCGGCCACATCCTGACCGTGCGCCCAGGTCTCCATCAGACGCGCCGTGGCCATGGACGCCGCACTCATCGGGGGTCCGAACCAGTCGATCTTGGTCCCCGCCGGTACCTGTGTGAGCGCTTCGTTCATGGCACGGCGTCGAGTACGCCAGGTGCTCAGTAGTTCGGGATCACGCGATTCCTCCTCGGCCGCCTCGTCGACGAAGCCGGTGGGGTTCTCCCATGCCTTCTTCAGCGTGAGAGCGAACTCCTCCTTGGCCTCGACATCGCCGGATGCTCCGGACGTGGTCCGCTCCGCGACGTGATCGGTCCAGGAGAGGTGCGCTATCTGGTGCGCGACGGTCCACCCCGCGGCCGGTGTCGGTGCCGCCCACTGCTCCGGGGTCAGCTCGGTCACGAGTGCATCGAGGTCGTTGCCCTCGGCGCGTAGGTCGTCGACGAGAGAGTCGAGGTCTGCCATGAGCCCAGCTTCACAGGAGGTCCTGAAAAAAGCAAGCACGCCTGCTTGTTAATTTGTAACCTCGCGTTCGCTTGCCATCCCTACGGTGACGAGCGTGAGAATGTCGAGACTCGTGGCCGTCACCGTTACCCTCGCCGTCATGGCCGCCGGTTGTTCCTCTGTGAATCCAACCGCCACAGACCCGGCCCCCGACGAACCGTCGAGCATTCGGGTGGCGACGTTCAATGCCAGCCTCAATCGGCCGGTGGCCGGGCAGCTGGTGACGGACCTGAGTGGAGAGGACGTCCAGGCCCGCGCGGTCGCCGATGTGATCGCAGCGAACTCACCGGATGTGTTGCTGGTCAACGAGTTCGATTACTCGGGCCAGGACGCGGTGACATTGTTCAACGACAACTATCTCGAGGGGCAGTACCCGTATTTCTTCACTGCGCCGGTCAACACGGGCGTCGACTCGGGCCTCGACCTGGACCAAGACGGCAAGCTGGGCGGCCCGGGCGATGCCTGGGGATTCGGGCAGTTTCCCGGTCAGTACGGGATGGTCGTGTACTCGAAGTTTCCGATCGCGACCGATTCGGTACGTACGTTCCAGAACTTCCTGTGGAAGGACATGCCGGATTCGCTGCTACCGCGCGACTACTACGGAGAGGTGTCCCACGCGCTTCGACTGTCCAGCAAGGCCCATTGGGACGTGCCGATCGACGTGAACGGGAAGACGCTACATGTGTTGGCGTCCCACCCCACTCCCCCGTCCTTCGACGGGCCCGAAGACCGCAACGGCAAGCGCAACCACGACGAGATAAGGCTCAGTGCCGATTACATCTCGGGTGCGGACTACCTGTACGACGACAACGGTGTGCGCGGCGGGCTGGAGGACGGCGCATCGTTCGTCATGCTGGGCGATCAGAACAGCGATCCGGTCGACGGAGATTCGGTGGCCGGTGCCATCGCGCAGGTTCTCGACCTTCCGCGGGTGCAGGATCCGGCACCCATGTCGGCCGAACATGGCACGGACACAGCCGATTTCGCCGACCCTACGCCCGGCGACCTGCGCGTCGACTACGTGCTGCCGTCGGACGATCTGACGGTGATCGACTCCGCCGTCCACTGACCCTCGGGCACCGAGCACCCGTCGGACCACCGGCTGGTGTGGGTCGACCTCGAAATATGATGTGCGAGTGACCGATCTACCGATTGTCGAATTCGCGTACCCAGGACCGCTGCGGGACAGACATGTTGCGGCTGTGCTGTCCGGTGAGAAGACCAGCACAGCGAGCCTGTTGATTCAGTACACCGAAGAGGAGCTTCCGAGGGTCGGTGAACGCGGCGCGGTGGTGGATTCGGCCGGAGTCGTGGTGGGAGTCATCGAAACCACGGGTGTCGATATCGTTGCGCTGAAGAATGTTTCGCTCCAACATGCCCTCGACGAGGGTGAGGGATACATCGACGTGGCACACTGGCGAGCCGGGCACGAAAGATTCTGGCACTCCACCGAGGTTCGCGCGGAACTGGGTGATCCCGATTTCACCGTCGACGACGACACTCGAGTGGTGTTGGAGCGATTCATACTCGTTCCGGAGTGAGTTGGGTGGGGATCGATGCCACTGGCCAGCGCGAAGAGGTCGAAGAAACCGAGAGCTCGGGTTCGGAATTTCGGTCGATTCAGCGAGATTCGCGGGGGGACGGTGACGAACATCGGCATGCCCTACAGGCCGCACAGGAGCTCGGGTGCGACGGCATCAGTTCCGGGAATCGATACCGGGCTCACCTCGAAGGCGGGGTAGTTCTGGCTCGTGATCATCCTGGAGCCTTACGCGGCGTCGGAGTCGAATAAAATTGTCGGCGGCTGGGTGTATAGGCCGTTTCGATCAATCCTTCCTCGGCACAACAGAATTGGGGTTGACGAACTTCGTACTGCGCCGTACCATCGAACGTACGTTCTACTTCTAGTCGGAACACGTGCCGGGGGGCGACTACACAGTGATCACATCCAGTTCGACGCGCAGTCGGTTCGCGGCCTATCTCGGGCCGCAACCGAAGCCGTATATCGACAGCACAGTGCTGGGCGAAATTCGCGACGTTGCGATTCTGGAGAATCAGGCGTGCGCTCGCAAGGTCGCTCTGGCCGCAGCTATCTGGGACTCGTGCATCCATCAGAACGTGCTTGTCGGTGATGTCATTCAGGACGCGGGCAACTATGCGGCATCCGAAGTTGCACGCGTTCTCGGTTGCTCGAAGACTGTTGCGAACACGTACGCCGAGGTAGGAATGGACCTTCGGCTACGGCTTCCTACCGTCGCGGCCGCGTTCGAGGCCGGCGAACTCGACCTTGCCCGCGTCCGCGCAATATACCGCTGTACCCACAACCTGACGAAGGACGCGGCGACGGCCGTCCAAGGCGAGGTTCTGCACGCTGCCCGACGCCTGTCACCTGGTCCCCTGGCGACGGAAATCTGGTCGATCATGTATCGCATCGCGCCCGAGCAGGCCGCCGCTCTGCGTAAGGACTTGGAACGGCACACGAACGTCACGTACACCGACAAAGACGTGCTGTCGACGCTGAAGGCCGACCTCACCGCCGCCGACGCCGCAGCTGCCTGGCAGTTGATCAACGAGATGGCCGCTACCGTCTGCCGTCGAGATCCGCGGAACAAGGGGCAGAAGCGTGCAGCAGCGTATGTTGCTCTACTGCAGCAGGAGTCGTCGGTGGTCTGCAAGTGCGAACCCGATGACGACAATCCTTGTACGGCCGATTCTGTGCGTCCTGATCGACGGGCACCGCTGACGGTGATCACGGTGGACCTCGCCACGCTCGCCGGTCTGCTGTCCAATCCTGCCCACCTTGCCGGCCACGGTCCCATCGATGCCGAGTACGCCCGTGAACTCGCCGACAACGCACACTGGCAGATCCTGCTCACCGAAGCCCGCGATCTGGCGGAGAATCTCGGTTACGGCGAAGACCTGGAGTCACTCATCGACCTCGATACCGATACCGATACCGGCGCAGGCGCAGGCACTGGTGACAAAGGTGCCGAGAGCAGAGCCGACAGCGGCACCGGCACCGGCAGCACGAACAACAGCAGATCGAAAAATGGCCAGAAGAAGCCCAGAGGATCCAAGGTAGGCAAATCGAGTAACAGCAGGTCCAAGGGCAGCACCTCACATCTGGTGTTTCATCCGCTGGGGCGTGGTCGTCGCCGTGTCGGCGGTATTGCTCCTCGGCACCCGCGGGCGCCGAAGTCCGCACAACCACCACGGAACAGCTGTGTCGCCACTCCGTATCGCGGTACTTACACTTTCGTTGCCGAACTCGAAGCAGCGATCGCATCGGATCCAGCTCTCGGGATCGCGCTGTACCCGGACGGTCACGGCGGTCTCGAGCTGCCACCACCCGGAACCCTCATCTATCGCCCGACTGTCGCACTGGCGGAACGTATTCGGTACCGCGATCGCACCTGCCGACATCCGGGTTGCGACGTCCCGGCCGAACAGTGCGAAATCGACCACATCGTCCCGTACTTCCATCGCGATCCCTCGTCGGGAGGCTGGACCATCGACACCAACCTGCACTGCCTGTGCCGCTACCACCACAGCCTCAAGACCATGGGTCTGTGGACTCCGGTGATGCTCGCCGATGGCGTCGAGTTCTGGGTCTCGAATGCCGGCACTTCAGCGGTTACGGTTCCCGGCACCACGCAACTCGCAGACCTGAGCCACCTGCCCGCCGTCTATCGCAGGCCCAAAGGTCAAGCGATACAGTCGGATACGTCGAGCCTGGAGATCATCCAGCCGCTGCCCGCGCCGGTACCTACCTCAGCATCGGACGATGATCCTCCGCCTTTCTGATGAATCTCGGTTCAGTACACAGAAGTTCCACCGCAGTCGAAGTGTCCGCGGTGGAACAGCTGTGCCTTCTGGCTGTCGCTCCGTTCGGTCGGTGTCAGCCTGTGTAGGTGCTGAGGTCGTACACCGTCGCGCTGCCGACCGTGGTGGCGGTGAAGTTCGCCTCGACCCATTCCTGGATCTGTGAGGACGTACTCTCAGAGTCGCCGCCCAAACCTCCGCGCGCCATGCCCCCGCCCATACCGCCCGAGACGTAGTACGTCACTTCATGATCGGCCACGTACTGGATGAACTCGTCGAGCGACGGCGCAGGATCTCCGCTCCACCCGCCGATGGCCATCACCGCCGTGTCGGACGCCAACTCGTAACCCGCAGCCGACATCGAACCATTTACTGCAGCAGACCATTTCGTGGTCGTCGACTCGAGCAGCGCAGCCAACTCCTCGTTGGACTCACCGCCCATGCCGCCCATGGCCATCCCGCCGCCCACGTTGCCGCCGGCAAAACCGGCCGGAAGATCGGCAGCATCAGCAGGCAGGCCCGCATCACCGCTCGGCATAGCATCGCTTGGCATCGCATCGATCGGCATTCCGCCACTGGGCATTCCACCGCTCGGCATTCCACCGCCTGGCATTCCGCCGGGACCGCCGTCGCTGACTGCACCGGTCGGACCTGCGGTGGGGACGGAACCACTGTGCGCATTGGTCGTCGTAGCGATGGCATACGACGCGCCGCCGCCCAGACCTGCCACGGCTCCGAGAATCAGCGCAGCCGCAGTGAGCCTTCGGTATCGCCCGGCCGCCAGGATCATCACGGCCGCAACGATGGTTCCCACCAACAGGATCCACTTCAATGCCGGTAGCCAGTCCGCGTTGCGATGCAACAGTACCCAACTCCAGACCCCGGCTGCGATCATCATCGATGCCATACCGGCTCTGCCCCAGATCGATTCACGTCTGAGCCACAGTGCGTAACCACCGGTTCCGATCATCCCGGCCAAAGCCGGGGCGAGCGCGACGGTGTAGTACGGGTGGATGGTTCCGGACATGTAGCTGAAGATCAACGCCGTCACCAGGAACCACCCGCCCCACAGAATCAGGGACGCACGCAGGAGGTCGGTTCGCGGTGCTCGGCCACGAGCGATCAGCCCGAAGACCAGCGCCACCAGGGCCGTCGGGATCAGCCAGGAGATCTGGATGCCCATCTCACTGCCGAACAGCCGATCCAGACCGGTCGAGCCGCCGAAGCTGGACCCGGCTGCCCCAGCGCTCATCCCGGCCGGAGCCTCCATGCCACCTCCGCCGCTGTTGCCGAAGATGCGGCCGAGCCCGTTGTACCCGAGCACCAGATCCATCACGGTGTTGTCGGTGGACCCACCGATGTACGGTCGGGCACTTTCCGGCCAGAGCTGGACCGTCACCAACCACCCGGCGGCGACCACGAGAGCGGCCGAGGCCCCGACCAGATGCAGCAATCTGGCCCGCAACTGAGCCTGTCCTGCAACGAGATACGTGAGACCGAACGCCGGCAACACCAGCAGCCCCTGCAGCATCTTCGTGAGGAACGCGAACCCCAGCGCCACGCCGGCAAAAGCGAGCCACATCGCGGCCCGCCTTCCGGCCGCTGTCTGCAGAGATCGCACGACGAAGTAGCCGCCGAGTGTCATGAGAAGCACCAGCAGCGCGTCGGGATTGTCGAAGTTGAACATCAATGCCGCCGCCGGCACCGATGCCAGGGTAAAGCCGGCGAGCAAACCGGCCATGGGGTTCGCGACACGCTTGACCGCGGCATACACCGTCGCGACCGAGGCGACACCCATCAATGCCTGCGGCAGAAGCAGACCGAAGCTCGAGAACCCGAACAGTCGAGCCGACAGACCCATGACCCACAGCGAGGCCGGCGGCTTGTCCACGGTGATGAAGTTCTCGGAGTCGAGGGATCCGAAGAACCACGCCGTCCAGTCCTTGGTACCGGCCTGCACCGCGGCGGCGTAGAACGTGTTCGCGTATCCACTTGCCGTCAAATTCCACAGGTACAGCGTTGCCGTGGCCGCGAGCAGAATCAGCAGACCGAGCAGGTGCCGGCGGCGATACCACCACGTGTTCTGCCAGGACGGCTGGCGGGCGTGCGACGGAGGCATCGCGGCCGGTCGGTCGAGTTGGGCAGTCATCGCACATCCTGTTCGTCGAAGTTGTCGACTACGAGAGTGTGCGATGGACCGTCGGCCCGGCTGGGAGCAGCCTGCGAACTTGCTGTGAGCGAAAGAGCTCGTTCAGACGCGATCTGCGTACACGACGATGTTGTCGTCGTAACTCGATATGTCCGAATCGAATTGGCCGCCACAGGTGATCAAACGCAAGCCTGGGTGATCGATGTCTCCGTAGACCTTGTCGGTGGGGAAGGCATCCTTCGGATACTGCTCCACCGCGCTGACGACGAACCGGACAGTGTTTCCGTCCTGGCTGACGACGGTGACATCGTCACCCTGTCGGAGATCGCGGAGCCGGTAGAAAACGCCGGGGCTGCCGTCCCAATCCACATGCCCCGCAACGATCGACGGTCCCAGTTGCCCCGGAACCGGCGACCCGGTGTACCAACCGGCCGGGAAACCGACCGGTGGAACTTCCATCGTGCCGTCCGGACGCAGACCCAGACCCATCACATCGGAGTCGACACCGATCGCACCGATCTCGAGGCGCGCAGGCGGTGACCCGGCAACCGACGATTCGGAAACACCCTCGTCTGTCGGGGCGACGGCTGCAGGAGCAGAAGAAACCGAGGACGTCGAATCAGTCTGCAAGGGAACGGTATCCGACGGCGTTGCACACCCGGTAACCAGGAACAGCAGCATGAGGAACGCCGCTGCCACCGCCCGCACCACGACCCGATGACGGATCGTGGTGCGGGCGGATTCAGCGAGAGGTACTGATACCTCGACGGTAGGGTTCACCGATCAGTGCCGACGACGAGTCAGAGTCAAGGCAGAGACTGCACCGACCGCGAGCACGGCCAGCAATGTCCAGATCGCAGCGAACGGCGTTGCGTCAGAGGATGACACAGTGCTGCCGTCACCGGTGTCGACGCCACCGTTCGGGATCTGCGTGATCTGCCCGCCCGGGTTGTACGTGCCCGGCTGATCCGGGCCGCTCGGCGTGTTCGGCTGATTCGGAACACCGGGTGTGTTGGGGGTGTTCGGCTGATCAGGCGTGTTGGGCACGTTCGGCTGGTTGGGCACGTTCGGCACGTTCGGCACGTTCGGCTGGTTCGGCTGGTTCGGCACGTTCGGCTGGTTCGGCACGTTCGGCTGGTTCGGCACGTTCGGCACGTTCGGGATACCGGGGATCGCCGGGATCGTGATGCCGGGGACGGGCGGAAGGCCTGGGATCGGGGGCACTTCGATGACGATCGGCGGCGTACCGCCACCGTCACCCGGGGTACCCGGCGTTCCGCCGCCGTCACCGGGAGGGGTCGTGGTGACCGGAGGCGTCGTGGTCACCGGGGGCGTTGTCGTGACCGGAGGCGTAGTGGTCACCGGGGGTGTAGTCGTCACCGGGGGTGTCGTGGTGATCGGGGGCGTTGTGGTCGTCGGCGGAACGGTTGCGCAGTTCGGGCTGGTGATGCGGTTCGAGTCCAACGTCACCGCGCCGTTCCGGGCGAGCAAGCGTCCGTCGACGGTGGCACCGGTGGTCGCGGTGATGGACGCCAGCGCCATGACGGTGCCGACGAACTGGGTGTCGGTGCCCAGTGTCGCGGAGCTGCCGATCTGCCAGAACACGTTGCACGGGTTGGCCCCGTTGATCAGCGAGACACTGCTGTCGGATGCCGTGATCAGCGTCGATGCCGCCTGGAAGATGAACACGGCGTTGGAGTTGCCCTGCGCGTCGAGTGTGAGGGTTCCGGTCAGGCCGAACGTGCCCGAACCGTACAACCCGGCCAACAATGTCTGTCCGCCGAGTTCGACTCCGGTCGAGGTTGCTCCCGGTCGACCGGCCGCGTCGTCGTATCCGGTACTCAGATCCGCTTTCGCCTGCGCTGCAACCGAATTGCGGTCGTCGATAACTCCACTGGTGAGCTCTCCCGGTGGGAATCCCGTGATGAACGGTTCGACACCGACGCCGGGGCTCACTCCGACGTTGCCGCCGATCCTCGACGGGCCGGTGTTCGTGATCTTGGAGCCGGCCAGGACGGCATAACTCTCCGCGGTGCCGAGTTCGACGGTGGTGGGTTGAGCCTCGGCTGCGGGGACGTTGATCAGCATGAGTGCGCTGGTGGCCAAAGCGACCGAACCGGCAAGCGGAACGAGGGTTCTGCCCCTGCGCCTGATGGGGGTCGACGTGCACGTGTGCTGTGAAGCGGGCATGGATTGCATACCGTTCTGCTGGTTGGGCGAAGCGGACTTGTTGCCGGACTTCGTGAACCGCGCAATCGATCCCCCGACGAGTTCGATTGCGCAGCAGTTGATGTCGCGACGCTCAACGGCCGCCCCGGACCGATCCGAGTGCGTGGAGGTATCGCGGTTCCGTATTCGATGACGTCACCGGCCGACGGAGTTCGGCAAGGTGACACAACTATGCGATCAGCGGAGGCTCGTGCCCACTCCGCAAATAAGAGTTTCCCCGTATCTCTACGGTGTAGAGCTACAGCACACCATGTGTAGGATAATGAGTCAAGCGAAAAGTGTTGTCGAACAACAAGTTTGTTTGCCCCCTACTTACCGGTCGGTTCACTGCTTTCGAGAGGTTGCCTACCGATGTCCACGACGAACCGACCGGGCCCACACTCCAATATCAAGATCGACCGCGAGTACGTGGTGTCCGCCGCCCTGAGCATCGTCGATCGAACCGGACTCGACAGCCTGACGATCCGGAGCCTCGCGGCATCGATCGATCGCGATCCGATGACCGTCTACCGATACCTGCCCACCAAACAGGCGTTGCTCGACGCCATCGCAGATTCGGTACTGGGCACACTCGTCTGCGTCGACGGCGCAGACCCCGATTGGCAGCGTCAGCTCAGAATTTTTGCGCGGCACTACCGTGAGCTCGCCCTCCAACACCCGCACGCGGCGGTGCTGCTGACCACCTGCCCTCAGGCGACTCCACTGGGATTGGGCACGCCCCGGTCACTGGCCTCACTCGAGAACATTCTGATTCTGCTGACCACCGCGGGATTCACGCTGCCCGAGGCCCTGACGAGCTATCGGCTGATGATCTCCTTCCTACGCGGCCATCTACTGAGCGAGACCCAGGAAACGACCGCCAACCCGGACGAGACCGGCGACCGCCTCAGCCTCGCTCTGCGCCGACTCCCCATCGACACATTTCCCCTGCTGTCGACGCTGCCACCTCTGATCACCGAGTACGACGGTGCCCTCGAACTCGAGTTGGGTCTCGACGTGCTGTTCCGAGGCATCACCGCACCTTCGACCTGAGCGGATCGGCGCTCCCGGGGCCCGCACCGGACCGAGCCGTACCTGGTCCCAGGATTCACGGCATCGGACTTCACGCCATCAGAGCAGTCCGGTGCCTGCCTCGTTCGCTCGTTCTTCGTCTCGTTCCTGCTGCGCAGCGGCCAGGCCGGACATCGTGCGCAGCGGAACCTCCTTCAGGAAGAGCACCAGTACGAATCCGAGGACCATCAGGATCGACACGGCCAGGAACACGTAATCCATGGCGTCGGAGAACCCGATGCGGAACGGCTCGGCCAGAGCCGGTTCGAGCTTCTGAATGAACGAGCTGTCCTGCAGTGCACTGCCTGCGACGGAGGCGTCACCCGAGGCGATGGCTCGAGCGAAACCCGATTCGAGCGGATCGGAACCGGTGGCGGCGCTCTGTACTGCCTGCTGGAATGCCGGGGTCGAACTGGCGGCGATCAACGCGTCTCCCGTCTTCGGGGTGAGCTGGGTGAACAGCATCGACAGGAAGACGGCAACGCCGACCGTCGCACCGATCTGCCGGAAGAACGTTGCGGCAGAGGTGGATACACCCATGTCCTTGGGCGGCATCGCGTTCTGGATGGCCAGGGTCAACGGCTGCATCATCGACCCGAGACCGAGGCCGAACACGCCCATCACGACCATCGTCTGCCACAGCGGGGTATCGGCGTGCACGTAGTGGAAGACGAACATCGCGATGGCCATCAGTGCAGTACCGACGATCGGAAAGATTTTGTACCGCCCCGTCTTCGAGATCATGCGACCCGAGACGATCGACGCGACCATCAAGGCACCGACGAGGGGCAGGGTCTGGTAACCGGCCAGCGTCGGCGAGGATCCCTTGACCACCTGCAGGTACTGCGGCAGTAGCGAGATGCCACCGAACATGGCTGCGCCGGCGATGACGCTGACAGCAATACACAACGAGAACAACGGGTTTCGGAAGAAACGCATGGGGATCAGGGCGTCGTCGCCCATCTTGATCTCGGCGAGCACGAACGCGATGACGCCGACGATGCCGATTCCGAAGCACAGCAGGGCCCGCGGCGAGCTCCATCCCCACACGCGACCCTGCTCGGCGATGATGAGCAGCGGCACGAGGCCGACGCTGAGAAGCACTGCGCCCCAACAGTCGACGCGCGCCTCGCGGCGGTAGACCGGCAGGTTCAGCACTCGCCACACGACGACGAGCGCGATGATCCCCAGCGGGACGTTGATGTAGAAAATCCAACGCCAGCCGGTGATTCCGAGGATCGACGACTGCCCTGCGAGCAGTCCACCGATGACCGGCCCGAGCACGCTGGAGGTACCGAACACGGCCAGGAAGTACCCCTGATACTTGGCCCGTTCACGCGGCGGGACGATATCGCCGATGATGGCCAGCGCCATCGACATCAGACCGCCCGCACCGAGACCTTGAATGGCACGGAAGGCAGCGAGTTCGTACATCGACGTCGCGATCCCGCACAGCATGGACCCGACGACGAAGATGGAGATGGCCGTCATGAAGAACGGCTTGCGCCCGTACAGGTCGGACAGCTTGCCGTACAACGGGGTCGAGACCGTCGAGGTGATGAGGTAGGCCGTCGTCACCCAGGCCAGAACCGAGAACCCGTTGAGGTCGTCGGCGATGGTCCGAACGGACGTCGAGACGATGGTCTGGTCGAGGGCGGCGAGGAACATGCCCATCATCAGGCCCGACAGAATCGTCATGATCTCGCGATGCGAATACTCGCCGGTCGCGGGCTTCACTTCTGGCTCGGTAACCATCTCTTGGATTCACCTTTACGTAGCATTTACTTGTGTCTTACAACGATATTCGGGACACCAGCATGCGCGCAGAACGCCGTCTGCGCAAAGGTTTATTTGCGGCGAATCCGGTCCCGCACCTCACGCATCGTGTGCGGGTGAATGCCTTCGGCAGCGAGCACCCTACGAGTCTTGCGACGCGTCGACAGGACACCGATGATCGCGACAATCCACACCGGGAACTGCGCGAGCAGCGCCACCCGGAATCCGTCGAAGGTGTAGCCGCCCATCGCGTCGAGAATCCAGCCGATCGCCGCGATCACCAACAGCGACGCCAGGAAACCACCGATGTTCACCATCCCCTGCGCCGTCCCCAGATTGGCGCTCGGATTGAACGTTCGCGCGAGGTCGAACCCGATCACCGAACCGGGGCCACCCACCGAGATCACCACCACGAGCAACACCAGTAACCACAGCGGAGCGGGCCCGGGCAACGCCAACACGATCGCCCACATGGTCGCGTTGCCGATCATGATCGCCAGCACCAGCCACGACCGTCGCATCGGATAACGCCCGGTGAGAACACCAACCACGATGCCCGACGCCACCGCCGATGCCACCGACACCGTCAGCAACGCTCCGGCCGTCGACGCCGACAGGCCCTGTGCCGACGTCAGATACGGAACACCCCACAGCAACGCGAACACCGTGATGGAGAACTGGGTACCCATGTGCGAGAAGAAGCCGAGCCGGGTGCCGGGGCGTCGCCACACCTCGGCGATGGAGGCGAGGGTCTGTTTCAGCGTCGTCGGCTCGAACACGGGGGCAGCTCCGTCGTCGGGGCGATCCCTGACGAGCGCGAGAACCAGTACGAGCGCAAGGAGACCGAGTGCCGCTGCGCTACCGAATGCGAACGTCCAACCGGGTCCGTTCAACAGAATCAGGAACGGGACCGCCGAGAGCACCTGGCCGAGCTGGCCGAGCAGACCGGTCAGCTGCGAGACGATCGGCACTCGCCGCGGCGTGAACCACACCGGCACCAACCGCAGCACCGAGATGAAGGTGAGAGCATCGCCCACGCCGACGAACGCGCGGGCGACCACCGCGACCGGAAGCGACTCCGTCAACGCCAGCGTGATCTGTGCCGACGCCATGATCAGCGCGCCTGCGGCGATCATCTTGCGCGAACCGATGCGATCCAACAGCACCCCGGCCGGGATCTGCATCCCCGCGTAGACGATCACCTGCAGCACCACGAACGACGACAGCAGCGACGGCGACACCGAGAATCGATCCGCCGCACTCAGCCCGGCGACGCCGAACGACGTTCGATGCAGCACTCCGACGATGTAGGCGAAGACGCCGACGCCCCACACCACCCAGACTGCCTTGCCAGTACTCACCGGACGATTGTGTCAACCACGCTGTGGAATAGTCGTAGCCGGTAGTACTCGGAGCGGGCAGTAGTACCCGAAGCAAGAAATGGAGCGACGTCGTGGCCAAGCAGCTGTTGGTGCTCAACGGTCCGAATCTGAACATGCTCGGCACCAGGCAGCCGGAGGTGTACGGCCACGCCACCCTCGCCGACGTCGTCGCCCTGTGCGAGAAGACCGCCGCCGAGCACGGACTCACCGTCAAGGCAGAGCAATCCAACCACGAGGGCCAACTCATCGACTGGATCCACGAGGCCCGCGGGGTGGCGTCGGGCATCGTCATCAACCCCGGCGGACTGACGCACACCTCGGTGGCGCTGCGCGACGCTCTCGTCATCCCCGAGGTGCCGATCATCGAGGTGCACATCTCCAACGTGCACGCCCGTGAGGAGTTCCGGCACCACTCCTTCGTCTCCCCCATCGCCAGCGGCGTCATCGCCGGACTCGGGATCGACGGATACCGCTTCGCCATCGAAAGACTGGCTGCGCTTATCTGACACAGCTCTCGTTCAACCCAGCTCTCATCTGACACTCAGGTTGTCCTGCATAAACTGGTCGCCGTGAACACGAGCAAGAACGTCTCGAAAGACATCAAGGCCATGCAGAACGGCGACAAGAATCGTCGGACTCTGATCCAGATCGTCGTCGCAGTCGTTCTCATCGCGCTCGTGGCGGCGATTGCCCTCTTCATCGTCAACAAGGATTCGACGTCGGGGGATGCATCTTCCGCCGCAGGCTCCGGCGAATCGACCGGGGCCCAGCTCACCCCCACGTCGGTGACGGACGACGGTGCCATCCGCTTCGGCAACCCCGATGCCACCACCGTCGTCAGCGTCGTCGAGGACTTCCAGTGCCCGGCGTGCAAGAACTTCGAGGCCATCAGCGGATCGACGTTGCAGCAGCTGGCCGACGCGGGAAATGTCGCCGTCGACTACCGGCCCATCTCCATTCTCGACCGGTTCTCGAACGGAACCATGTACTCCACCCGCGCGGCAAGCGCCGCCATCTGCGTCGCCGAGAACGACCGCGCCAACTGGATGAACTGGCACACCGCCATGTTCGAGCAGCAGCCGGCCGAGGGCGGAACCGGACTGACGAACGACGAGCTCGTCGCGATCGCCGCCTCTGCAGGGGCCGACTCCCCCGCCGTCACGTCGTGCATCACCGACGGCAGCTACACCGATTGGGTCACCACCCAGACACAGTCGGTCCTCGGCGAAGGCATCAACGGAACGCCGAACGTGCGCGTCAACGGCACCGACATCTCCAACCCGACGCCGGAGAACATCCTCGCCGCCGCTGCCGGTAACTGAGCGGCAACCGGTCGCCATGAGGACACGCGCAGGCGCTGTTGTATTCACCGTCTTCAGCGCGCTCGGGTTACTCGCCGCAATGACGCTGACGATCGAGCGATTCAAACTGCTCGAGGACGCGTCGTACGTCCCGTCGTGCAGCCTGAATCCGGTGCTCTCGTGCGGCTCGGTGATGGTGACGAAACAGGCTGCGCTGTTCGGTTTTCCGAACCCCATCCTCGGTATCGTCGCCTTCTCCATTGCTCTCGTCGCCGGGGTGCTCTGGCTCGGCCGCGTCGAACTACCGCACTGGTTCTGGCTCGGACTGACCGCAGGCCTGCTGCTCGGCGAAGTCTTCGTGCACTGGCTGATCTTCGAGAGCCTGTACGTGATCAACGCCCTGTGCCCCTACTGCATGGTGGTGTGGGCGGTGACGATGCCGCTGTTCTTGCTGGCTCTGAGCCGATTGGTCGGCTCAGGCCCGAACAGCGGCGGTACCGTCGGCCGACTCTTCCTGGAATGGCGCTGGACGCTGCTCGCGGTGTGGTACGCAATCGTCGTCGCGCTCATCGGAATCCGGTTCTCGGACTACTGGGCAACTTTGGTTTGAAAATACTGCTCCGACAACCCTGATTTCCTTTTGCGAATCTCATGAGTCGAACGTCTGCACCGTGCATGATGGGTGCAGCACCCGAGTGAGACTGATCACAGCTCCTGGCTCGGGGAAGATCGTTCGAGTAGCAGGAGTCGATACATGGCAGGCGATCCATTCGCAGTCATCGTTGCCGTCATCGTGTCCGCCGCCGGTGTAGTCGCCGGAACCGACGCCCCGGCTCCGATTCCCGATCAGGCGGTGCAGGACCAGGCGGCAGACATTGCCGCCAACGCCGAAGATCAGGCGAAGACGATGAGCGATCAGTGGACCGAACTACTGGGCACCATGCCCGAACCGGCCGCCGACATCGCCGACCGCACTCTCTCCGACGCCGCCGAGGGCCTGCACACCGCCGCCGAACCGATGCTCCCCGATCTGCCGACGGTGGAAGACATCGAAGCAGTGGACACAGAAGCAGCAGATACCGCTGATCCGGCCAGTGCCACCGATCCAGCTGCGGCAGCGACAGATGTTGTTGCCGCCGCTCCTGCCGCTCTCGCTGCGGCGGTACCCAGCGCGCCACTGCCGTTCAGTGTGTTCTCCTCGGGCGCTGGGTCGTCGAATGCGGTGTCCACCACCGCAGCCGCGCTCGGTGCCGGTGCCGTTCAATTCGCCGGCCGTACGTACACCGCCGCCGATATCGCCACCCAGACCGCGTTCATGGCGTCGGCCGAGGCCATCAGGCGTGCGCTGTTTCCCGGTCAACCCGCCACGTTCACCGGCATCAACGTGGGCGCGATCGGCTTGGGTGCCGTGGGAGCGATCACCGCCTTCGTGCCGTGGCTGCAGAAGGCGGGCAACATCTGCGGCGGCGTCAAAGCGACCACGATCGCGGCACTGTATGCCGCCGAGAACGGTTTTCGGCACGGCCCCACTGCTCCGGTCTCGAGCACCGGCGCGCAGGGGCCAGGGCAGTTCATGCCAGGAACCTGGGCGACCTACGGCAAGGACTACGACGGCAACGGTGTCACCGACGTCAACAGCATCGGTGATTCGGTGATGGCGTCGGGCACACTGCTGTGCGATATCTACGGGCAGGTCGACGGATGGAAGCGCGAGGGCAAGGTATCCGGTGACACCTTGGATCTGACCCTGGCCGGATACAACGCCGGCGCGGGAGCGGTGCTGCGATCGGGCGGTATGCCCTCTGGCACATTCGATTACGAGACGCAGACCAAGCCGTACGTCTCTCGCATCCGGGCGACCGAAACGCAGTTCGCCGCCATCCTGACCCCGTTCGCCGGACTCGACCTCACCGGAATCGGCGGCCGATCGGTGCAGTTGGCGATGGACTATCTAGGACTTCCGTACGTGTGGGGCGGCGGCAACATCAACGGACCGTCCGGCGGCGGATTCGACTGCTCGGGTCTGACGTCGTATGCCCTCTACAAGGCCTCGGGCGGAAAGGTGACGCTGCCCCGAACCTCGGAAACTCAGTGGAACGTGGGCACCGAGATCCCGATGGAACTGGCGCAACCGGGCGATCTGCTGTTCGGTAACTTCGGGCCGGCCGGGCCGGGCCACGTGGCGATCTACATGGGCAACGGCCAGATGGTCCACGCACCCCAACGCGGCGACGTGGTGCGCGTGGCACCGGTGTTCGACGGTATGCGCGCCCGTCACATCGTGTAGGTGCGCGCGTACAGTGCGGACGTGACCAATGCACGTGTGGAACCGGCAGGATTCGACGACGAACTGGCACCGGAGCCGCCGCCCGGTGAGGGTTTCGAGACCGACTGGCCGGTGCGAACCGGCGACATCGATCCGAACAACCGACTACGGTTCGACGGCGTTGCCCGCTACCTGCAGGACATCGGTACCGACAACCTCGACGCTACTCCCCTGGGCAAGACGGATCCCATGTGGATCGTGCGGCGCACCGTCATCGACGTCTTCGAGCCGATCCATTTCCCGGACCGAGTACACATGCGGCGTTGGTGTTCGTCGATGTCGACGCGGTGGTCGAACATGCGCGTGGCACTGACGACACCGAAGGGTGGGCGCATAGAGACCGAGGGCTTCTGGATCAACATCAGCAAGGACACCGGAATGCCGACCCGCATCAGCGACGGCGCCCTGGAAATGCTCGCGCGAACCACCGATCAACACCGGTTGCGATGGAAGGCATGGCTGACCGAGCCGGTGCCGGCCGAATCGCCCACGGATGTACAGTTCCCCTTGCGCGCAACCGATATCGATCCGTTCGACCACCTCAACAATGCTGTCTACTGGCACGCGATCGAGGAGTTGCTGGTCGACGTGCCCGAGCTGGCCGCGTCGCCGCACCGCGCCGTCATCGAATACCTGAGCCCGGTACTGGCGGGTGAACGCGTCACTCTGCGCCACCGCTACGAGGGCGGCGCGTTGACCGTCTGGTTCGTCGTCACCGGAGCATCCGGCGAGCCCACGGTCCGCACCGTGGCCAAGGTTGCCGCCAGAGCCTGACGGTCGAGCTTGCCGCGCGGCGTACGCGGAAGAGCGTCCACGACGGCGATCAGCACGGGCAGGCTGGGGCCCGGAAGCACGGTGCGCAGGTGGCGGCGAATCCGAGCTACGGATATCGAACCGGTCTGCGCCACAACAACTCCGGCAGCAGGTTCCTCACCGGTTCTGTCGTTGGGCAACCCGACCACCCCGGCCTCGAGCACACCGGGAACTGCGAGCAGGGCCGCCTCGATCGGGGTCAACTCCACCGTGAGCCCGGCCCGGACGATCGTCTCGCTGCCACGGCCGTGCAAGGTCAGTCGACCCTCTTCGACACTGCCGCGATCGCCGACGGTCATCCACCCGTCGACCGGCCCGTTCGTCAGGGTCGTGAGGCCTCCCACTCGGCTCAGGTAGCCGTCGAACAGCATGTCACTGCGGACGTGGAGCAGATCGTCCCTGATCTCGACCTCGACCCCGTCGAACAGCTGACCGCGGACCTCCGCGCCGTTGCTTTCGCTTCGGTCGTAGGAAACGAAACTGAGCTCGGACGCCCCGTAGAAATGTGTCAGCGCCGCGTTCGGAAGTACCGCCGCCAGAGCGGCCCTCCCCGGCTCCGCCCATCGCGCCGCGGACGAGAGCACCTCACGGACACTGTTCGATCGCACTCCTGAGCGAGCGATGTCCCAGGCGATGGTCGGGACCGAATACAGATGTGTCGCAGCATCTTCGAGAGCTGCCGTGGGCCCTCGTAGGTCGACCGTCGCCCCGCGGGTGAGCCCGTGCAGTGCGCCGTAGAGAAAGTGCGTGTGATCGAGAGTGCCCGGTGCGGACACCCGATCTCCCGGCCCCAGATCGAACAAGGCATCGGAGCGATCCAGCGTCGCCGCCCACGACGCCTGATTGCGCACGAACAACTTGGGCGGACCGGTGGTTCCCGAGGTGACGCCGACGAGCAACTCGGAATCCGGTGTGGGGGTGGGCGCGGCGGTTGTCTTGGCAGCCATGTCCTCGGGTGCGAACACGTCCACTGCACCCCAACCATGCACTCTCGCGTGCTGACGCGGGTGCGCGGCAATCAGCGGGGGCTCGCACACCGCCACGACATCGGCGAATTCCTGAGCCAACAGATGCCGATGCAGCAGAACGACACTCACCCCGGCATGCATCGCCGCGACGACGACCACCAACGACCCGATGTCCGACGTCGGCAGAACCGCGATGCGACGCATCCCTGCCACTGCGGTCGCCGTGCGTGTCACCCGGTCCCAGAATTCGCGGTAGGTGATCTCCCCGGTCGCGTCGACCACGGCTGCCTCGGAGCGGTCGAAATGCCGCGCTATCCGGGCGGCGAGGAGTTCACTCGTGGTCATCGTCATCGACACCATCGTCATCTACACCGCGCGCGACGAGGGCGTCTCCCATGGCGTCGGCGGTGCGGAGGGCCCGCACCAGGACCGGCGTTGCCAGTGCCGTCATCGACCACTGCAGTCCGCGTGCCTTACGGGCCTGCGACACCTCTTGGACGATGGACGCGAGTAGAGGGATGCATCGGATGGCCAGGGCCAGCAGCAGCCCGATGCGATCCGGGTCGACGCCGAAGCGGCGGACGGGGCCGAGCGCTCGGGTGACGGTATCGAGCATGTCGGTCACCCGGGTGGTGAGGGTGACGAGAGCTGCCAGAGCTACGGAGATCACCAGCACCCCACACACCACGACGGCGCGCTGCCAGGTGGTGATGATCACCTGGAACACGCCGATGATCAGCAGCATCCACAGCACCGGACGCAGTTGCGCCAGTGCGACTTTCGCTGGAATGCGAGCCACCGCGAACAATGCCGCGACCAGCACCGCTACCGCTGCGACCTCGAGCGGAGTGCGCGCGAAGATCACCGTCCCCAGGATCGCGAAGATCAGCGCCAGCAGCTTCGATCCCGGGCTCATCCGGTGCAGCAGCGAGGTACCGGGCCGGTAGAGACCGATCATCCGATCAGCTCCCGATAGGCCGGGACCGCGGCGGCGGGGGTGCCGTCGAACGCGATGCGGCCGTCGTCGATGACGATGACGCGCTCGAAGCTGTCCAGCAGTGCCAGTTGGTGAGTCACGACGATGACTTGTTGGTCCATCGAATCCAGAGCCTGTGCGACGACGCGTCCGTTCCGCAGATCCAGCAGCGTGGTCGGTTCGTCCGCCACGACCACCTCCGGTCGTCGGATGAGGACGGCACCGATCGCCAGCAGTTGTTTCTGTCCACCGGAGAGCAGGTGCGCCGGATGGTCGCGGTGCTGATCGAGACGGAAGCGGACGAGAATCTCCTCCACCCGCTCGGCCACCTGCTGCTTGTTCAGCCCGGACCTGCGCAGCGAGAACGCGAGATCCTCGGCGACAGTGGGCATCACGATCTGCGAATCGGGATCGGTGAACACGAACCCGACCTTCTTGCGTACCTGCGCGCCCTTCTTGGCGGCGTCGATACCGTCGACCGTGACACGGCCCGTATCGGGTTTGATCAGACCGTTGATCATCCGCGCGAGCGTCGACTTGCCGGAACCGTTCGAGCCGATGATGCCGATCCGGCGCTCGTCGAACTCGAGGTCGATGCTGTGCAGCACCTGCCGTTCCCCGAACGAGTGCGAAATGTTCTCGAACTTGATTGTGCTCATATGACCCTGCTCATGTAGCTCGTTCCACCAGCATCGCTATTCCCTGCCCGCCGCCGATGGCGCAGGCCGCCAGGCCCAGTGCCGGACCCCCGGGTTGCAACATTCGAGAGGCCAACCGTACCAGCAGAATTGCGCCCGATGCTCCCCACGGATGCCCCATCGCGATGGCTCCACCTTCCGGGCAGATGCGGTCCTCGTCGAGGCCCAATTCATCCGAGACCGCGAGCACGACCGACGCGAAAGCCTCGGTGATTTCGACGGTGTCGATGTCGGCGAGGCTCACCCCGGTGCGGGCGAGCAGCTTGTCGATCGCCGGCACCGGACCCAGCCCGGGAAGAGCCGGGTCGGACCCTGCGACCGCGCTGCCGAGGATGCGCAACGCCGGCATCCCGGCCGCCCGCTCGGCGGTGGTGATGGCCAGAACCGCTGCGCCGTCGGATATTCCGCACGAGTTGCCCGCGGTCACCGTGCCGGCTGGGGTGAACGTGCCGGCTGGGGTGAATGCGGGGCGCAGCCTGCCGAGCCGCTGGGCGGTCATGTTGGGGCGGATGCGCTCGTCGGTTGCGACATCGTTCACCGTGACGATCTCGGCCGAGAAGTCGCAAGCCGCCGCGCGCGCGAACGACCGTGCAGCGTAGGCATCTTGGCGTTCGCGCCCGATACCGCGGATTCGCGCGAGGTCGTCCGCTGCCACACCCATGTCCGGGTCCTCGAAGCCGGGCGGAGCGAACGGCGCTCGGGTGTAGCGGACGGGTTCTTCGCCGTCGACCGGTGGCCAGAACCTCCACGGGCTGGTGCTGGCAGATTCGACGCCACCGGCCAGTATCAGCGTCTCGTCGCCGCTGCGGATGCGCGACGCGGCCTGCGCGACGGCGTCGAGCCCGGATCCGCACTGCCGATCGACGGTGACTCCGGGAACTCCGACACCGAGGCCCGCAAGCAGCGACGAGACCCGTGCGACATCACCGCCGGGACCGAGGCAGTTGCCGAGAATCACGTCGTCGATCGGAATATTGAGTGAGGTGATTTCTGCTGCAACAGCTTTCAGCACGGGCGCGGCGAGGTTCGGGGCGGTGACATCGGCGAAGCCGTGCCCGGCGATACCGATTGCCGAACGTTTGGCCGCAACGATGACGGGGATGTTCGAGGCAGACACATTCACAGCAGGGCCCTTCGGGCGATCTTGCCGCTCGCGGTGCGGGGCAACTGCTGCACCACCGTCCAGCGTCGCGGCAGCGCCTCCTTCGCCATGATTGCGCGAGCGTCGGCGCGCACCAGGTCGAGGTCGCGGGTTCCGTCGAGTTCGATGACGGCTGAGACCGTTTCGCCGAGAACCGCGTGCGGTGTACCGATCGCTGCCGCAGCTCGGACGCCGTCGAGCCCGGTCAGGATGCTTTCCACGTCCTCGGCGATCACGGTGGTTCCGCCCACGTTGATCGCTGCATCTCCGCGGCCGTGGACGAGGAGTTCGGAGCCGTTCAGTTCGGCCAGATCACCGACGCCGAACCAATCGCGCGCACCCAGCGCGGCGTACGACGATCGAACGAACAGGTACCCGTCCTCGGTGCGTGCTTCGACATCCCGGAGCAGCCTCAGAGACGATTGTTCGCACACCACCCTCGCCGCTACCAGCGACAACTCCGCCGAGCCGTAGTATTCGACCAGCCTGACATCTTGCGCCGAGATCGTCTGCGCGGCAGCATCATCGAGGCCGGCTCCGGCAGCGACGGCAATCCGGGCATGAGGCATCCGGCAGAGGACGTCACGGAGTACCGCGGGCACCGCGTGGGCAGCAGTGGCCTGCGCGGGATCGTCGGTGACGCACGCCCCCAACCACAGTGCGTGCACCGCGGCGAACAGGTGCATCGTGGCGTGCAGCGGCCCGGTGATGAGCACGGTGTCGGTCGGGCGGATATCGGATATGTCGGTGAACTCGGGGAAGCTGTCTACCCACGACGCGGCCGTGCGAGCGAGCGGTTTCGGCCGGCCGGTGGAGCCTGAGGTTGCCACCAGCAGGAACGCATCGGGATCGATGTGCGCAGGGCGCTCGGGACGGGCGGCCGGATCCTCCACTCGGACCGCACTGCCCTGCCTGGCTGCCGCGAAAACGCAGATCAACGCGTCCGGCAGCTCCAGTGCTGATGCGTCGTGAAATCGAGCGCCGTGCACCGGGAGGTGAGGCCACTGCTCGACGGCTGCGTCGAGTTCGGCGTAGGTGAGTGTGCGACCCGCCCAGGAGATGGCGGTGTCGTTGTCGCGGCCTCGACCTCCCAGCGTGAGAGTCACGCCTTGATCAGGCCCGGGTACGCGCGATGGACACTCTTGGCGACGACGGTGGCGACGACGACCTTCGCGATGTCGCCGGGCAGGAACGGTCCGTTGGACGTGACGGCGGCCCAGAGTCCGACGTCGGTGCGCAGAACGAGTCCGATGATGCCGAATGCGTAGACGATCACGATGCCGCCGACGGCGTTGATCAGCAGGCCGAGCACGATCGAGTACTTGGGAAGAATGCGCGCTGTGAGCAGGCCGATCAGGAACGCGGCCGGTATCCAGCCGACGAGGTAGCCGACGGTGGGCCCGGCCATGGCGGCGAGACCGGTGCGTCCTCCGGCCAGCAGCGGCAGGCCGATCATCGTCAGGGCGAGGAACACCAGGACCGCGGCCGTGCCCTTGCGTGGTCCGAGGATCGCGCCCGACAGGATGATGCCGAGGGTCTGCAGGGTGATGGGGACGCCCGAGAACCCGACCGTGATCGATCCCGGCAGACCGAGCGCGGCGATGAGTGCTGCGAACACTGCGATCTGCGCCATGTCGCGGGCGGAGACGTTCATTCGGCTGACCTTACGGCTCGGCTGGCGGGTACTGCTGTCGACATCTGACACGGTGGCTCCTCGAGGAGTGGGGCGGTGACCTGCCCCAGAAACTTGAACGGCGTTCAAGGTAGCAGGCCAGCGGCCTGTGCCACACCGGCACGGGTGTGGTTCAGAAGGGCGGAGGGTCGTATCGGGTGCGGTCGTATCGGACGCGTGCATGAACGACGCGACAGTGTTCCAGGTAGGACCGTCGCTTCTCCGCCAACTTCTTTCGGTCGATACCCGTTGTCGCAGAACGATAGTCGTCCAGAGTCGGTGGTGCACACCCGCTGTACTCGAGCTCCCAGCGGGTGGGTTCGAGCAGGCTCGCTCCCGGCCTCGACGAAACCCTTCGCCGTCGGCGGGATGCGCGGGGAGTCGCGATCGACAACTCCGGCAACGTGACTCTGCGCAGACCGAGCGAGTTCGACCACAGAATCGCGCCGCCTGCGAGCATCACGGCCGACCACGCCCCCGAGGTCTTGGCCTGATGATGGAACACGCACACCGGCTGAAGATTGGTCACGATCGTCCAGCCGCCCCGCTCGGGATCGTCGTGATCGAACGGAACCAGATGATCGATCTGACACCGGGCCGCCGGCACGTCGCAGTTCGGGAAAGTGCACGTGCGATAGGCAGCCCGAACGAACGCCGCGATGCGGGCACCGGGCCGATACGTCACCGCAGACCGCGACGGAACGGACTCGCCGCCATGACCGTCGGGAAAGATGCCGCAAGCACGCTCGGGCCGGTCGGCAATCCATGCAAGCCACCGTGCGACGAGCCCATCGCGGACAGACTCCTCCCCCAGTAGCGGGACCGCAGGTGGGAGGCAGTGGGCACCCTCGAGACGCACGGACGGAAGCTGGGCGGCACCTCGTACCCGACCCATACCGACTACCCGACGCAACAACGACGGCACCGCCGTAGAGAACGGTCCGAACGAACTCGACTGCGCACCCAGCCCATCGCCGCTGCGGAAGCCGGTTTGGTCAGGGCCGGAGTGCGAGCGACTGCCGGGGCGTTCCGATGCCGGGCCGTCAGGGGTGCCCGTGGTGCCGCCGCTGCCGCCGTTGGGAGAACCGCGGCCGCCCGAACCACCGCCATCGGGGCCAATGTCGTCTGGACCACCGCTATCCGGGCCATCGCCATCCGGGCCGCCCCCGTCAGGACCGCCGTCGTCAGGGCCATCGCCATCCGGGCCGCCGCCGTCAGGACCGCAGTCGTCAGGGCCGCCGTCGTCAGGACCGCCATCGTCAGGGCCGCCTTCGGTGCCACCGTCCAGCCCATCGGTATCAGGGCTGTCACCGCCCCGGCCGTCATCGTTCGATCCGTCGTCGCCCGTGTTTCCCTGTTCCGGCTTCAGCATCTCCACCAACTCGGTCAGCAGCGCCTGCCACTTCGCGTCGGTGGCGACGATGCGCGCCACTTCGGGGTCGATGGGCGTCCCGTCGGGGAGGGTCGCAGGCTCCGAGGACAGTCCCAGCAGCGTCTCCACAGCCACCACGATCTGGAGGAGATGCCCGCGCCGAGGAGGAATATCGTCGACAGCGCCTGCCACCGGGCAGTCGTCGCCGCGATCGCACTGACACGCCAGTGAATGCTCGCCGTGCAGCAACGCCATCAGACCCGCGGCCCGCAGCGTCCCCGTCGATCGTAGGTCGCGTTTACAGACCGTTCCGACGATCTCGGTGATGAGCGCATCCGCCTCTGCCGCTTCGAGATCGGTGATCTTCGCAATGAGCGACGCGATCCCACCCGGACCGGTGCGGTCGATCCGCACGCCGACCTCCTCGGACTTCGCCGTCTCGCGGGCAGCTGCGGCACCGACCGGATCGGCCTTCATCCACAGCCGCCAGATCCGATTACGCAGCGCCTGCGGACGCATCCGGCCACCCGCCGCACACACCTCGTATTCGATCTTCGCGATCGTCTCGTCACTGGCACGATGCAGCACCGAGGTGATCGTCACCACCGTCGACCAGTCGAAGCTGCCGGTGACGAAACGCAAGGCAGTCAACGGCATTCGATGCAGACGCTCCGCGACGTCGTGCACCACGGACGCATCGCGGCGCGTTCCTGTCATCGTCACGGCCAGATCGCACAGGGCACCGCGGACTGTCTCGCCCGGATCTCCACCGGCAGCCTCGGCTGCCTCGAGGCGCATCTCGAGCACGTCGCAGTAGGCGAGCACGGTCGCTGCCCGAGCGAGATTCTCGTTGACACGGTTGAGTGCGATGACGTCGAGAAACCCCGCGATACAGTCATCGACCGGCGGCGTCTCCGCCGCTCCCCACCCCCCGGTATCGAACATGAATTCGATGATACGAGAGGGGTACGACAAGAAAATCCGAGAACAATTCGAGTCGTATCGGTATAACTGCAACGGTGGCCAGCTACACGATCCGCGACATCCGCCCGGGCGACGAGGAACAACTGGGCGCAGCGCACGTGGCGATCTGGAAGGCGACGTACGCGGGAATGATGAACAGCGCCAAGCTCGATGCGATACGCCCTCACGATCGCATCGAACGCTGGGAGCAGATCATCGCCCGCCTCGACGAGCAGTCGAGGCGCGGTGTGCGCACCCGATGCGCCGTCGACACCAGCGATTCACGCATCGTCGGTTTCGCCACCGGCGGCCCACCACGCGACGACAATCCGCCGGCACCGACCGAACTGTGGTCACTGAACGTTGTGCCCGAGCACCACGGCACGGGCGTCGCAACAGAACTAATGACCACCGTGATCGACCGGGAGGCATCCACATATCTGTGGGTGGCAGCGGCCAACCATCGCGCGGTGGCGTTCTACCGCAAGCATCGGTTCGAGCTGGACGGCACCGAGAAGTTCGACCCGCTCTGGGAGTGCCACGAAGCACGGATGGTCAGGGCTTGACCGGCGGTTCTCGTCTGGACTCGTCGGGATCGAGCTTCTCGGGGTTCAGTACCACCTCGGCCACCATCGGAGTCGTCTCGACGGTCGAATCGCCGTACCGAACGGCCACCGTGTTCGGCAGGAAAGCTTCCAGCGCACGCGGAGTGATCCACCACAGCAGCGCCGAGAACAGGATCAGAATGTTGACCCACTGCAGAACTGTCGCCGCATTCTCGGACGGAATCACGCGATCGAACACCTGGATGTTCATCACCAATCCGTGGATGGCGATCAACACCCACAGTCGTCGGTAGCGGTAGAACACCCAGACCGCCGCGGCACCCCAGCACAGTGCCCACAGAAAACCGCCTCCGCCGAAGTACATGTAGAGGAGGCCCCGCATCGTGCCCGACAACGCCATGATCGCCCAGATCGGGACTCGGCCGACGAGCAGCAGCACCGGCAACGCGACCAGGATCGGCTCCTCCCGTAGACCCACGACGAGAGCGGAAACCACTGCGAGCCAATCGGACTCGACCGAGGCCGGGATCGAGAAGCTGAATCGGACGATGTCCAACCGCGACAACACGAGCAGCGAAGCAGAAGCGGCACCGATCGCGGCACACCACGTGAGCGCAGCCTCGAACGCGGTCCCACTGCGGGCCGGCCACACCGTAGGCAGCTTCCGACGCCGAACGAACCAGACGATGGCGATCGCGACGGCACCCACCAACACCTGCGCCGCGCCGACAGCGAGATCGGCCCACTGATCCCCTATCGACAGAATCGGGGCCGGCGCGTCGGGCTCACGGAAACGCCACAGCGCACCCATCAGACCGACCAAGTAGACGACGACCCAACCGGCCACCAAACCCAGGACGATGACGGCGGTACCGGCAGCGGTCAGACCACGCCGAGGCGAGCGCTCAGCAAGCCCCGCGTCGACACCGGTCGTCACCAGGCCACCACCATTCCGCTCGATACAGCACCGCCGAACAGCTTGTCTATCACGCCCGGGCCGAGAATTCAGTACCGTCCTGGCGATACGAGCCGGCAGAGCCACTCACGGCCGAGGGCCACGCTCGGGTGTGTCGCTCGAATCCGCACCGCCGACGATGTCGTCTCGCAGTTCCGCAAGCAATCCCTTCTTCGGGGTGCCGCGGCGCGATTCCCATGCGTCGACCATCGCGAGTACCACCAGAACACAGCCGATCGGGCCGCCCTGGAACCAGAAGAACCGAAAGTCCCAGAAGAACAGTGCCAGCACAACTCCGACGACAATTACGACGATGCTGCGCGCATTCCTTGCTTTCATCGTTTCCCTTTCATCGATTCGGACCACAATTGGGTCAGACCAGGTTCAGTTCGATTGCCGCATCCGCGGCCAGTAGCGCGCCCACCACGAGCAACACCGTCGCCGACACGTCCCCACTCCAGTGATCCACGCGCCGGAGCAGAGTTGGCGTGAGCGACGAAACATATTCCTGCGCAAACACTCTGGCGATGAGCAGGACGAGAGCGGGTGAGAGCGTCACGAGCACGTACCCCGCGAGCAGTAGCACCGAGAACCCCCACCCCAGGCCGGACTCGACGACCGCATCGATCGCCGCGAAGTAGGGCAGCATCGTCGCCACTTCCACCGCGCCCACAGCGACGGCGAGCAGGACCACACCGCGAACGCTTCTCGGGGGCCGCGCCCACCACGCACTGCTCGGGCCCCGCCGCCGACGCTCACAGACCAGGCCCATGACCAGAACCACAAGACCCACCGCCAATCGAGTCCACGCGTCACCAGGAATCGCGCCGCTCAGGCCATCGGTGGCCGCCCACAAGGCAACACCGACCCCGAAGTAGACCAGCCCCAACACACCCAGATGCAGCAGAACGACACGCACCCGGAACGACGGCCGCAGCATCATCCACAGCGGAACCGCAGGAGTCCCGACGCCGATGCTGTCCACCAGCGCGAGCCCGATCAGCTGAATTAACACAGCTGTACCGTAACAGGTTTACGACACAGTTGTGTCAAAAAAATTCCTGCGTGCTAAAACAGACCGATGCCGAAGATCGTCGACCACGACGCACGCCGGGCGGAGATCGTCGCCGCCGTGTGGCGCGTCATCGAACGAGCAGGAATGGACGGGGCGACGGTACGCAGCGTCGCCGCCGAAGCCGGCGTCTCCCCCGGATCACTTCGGTACTACTTCTCCGACCAAGGAGAACTGGTGCTGTTCGCGGCCGAGGCCATGACGCAACGCGTCGTACATCGGTTGGAGGCGCACCCCACCGACGGGGACGGACCGACGCGAGCGATCCGCGTCCTCGAGGAGATGCTGCCCCTCGACGAGGACCGCCGCGCCGAGGCGTCGGTATGGCTGGAAGCGATCGTGCGTGCCAGATTCGACGAGCGACTTGCAGCCCTCAAGACGGCCGGGTGGTTCGGCAGCCGCTACCTGTGCCGGCTCGCGTGGGCGCACCTGCACGATCTCGACCGCCCGAACTCTCCCGCATTCACATTCGACCGCGCCGCGGACGAACACGCAGCGGCCGAACTGCATACCTACATCGACGGCCTGACGCTGCAGGCGGTGACGTACCCCGAGCAACTCTCGACCGAGGAGGTACGTCGGTTGTTGCGCACTTACCTGGAGCCGCGCTCCTGAGCCGAGTCGACGGGGAATCTGCGGCCGTAGTACCACCCGATCACCGCGACGACGACGCCCGCCGCGGCAATGGCACCCAACACCGATCCGAAGCCCGACGCATCCACGACGCGACCGACGGCCAAGGGCGCCACGAGAAATCCGATCCGAGAGACCAGCGACACGATCGAAATAGCCGCTGCCGAGGACACACCGGGAAGCCGCCCGGCCAGGCTGAAGACGATGGGAAATAGTGGGCTCGCGCCCAGGCCCGCAACCGCGAACGCCCCGATGACCAGGACCGGTAGATCCGCGGTCAGAACCGACAGTCCCAGGATGACGAGAAACGCCACGGCCACCAGTGACGCGCCTCCGCTGAGCACCGTCGACGGGCCGAACCGGTCGACGACCCGGTCTCCGACCAACCGACCGATCAGCATCGCGGCCGAGAACGCAACGAACGCCATACCGGCCGAACCCGGGCCCGCGCCCTCTTCGGTCGTCATGTAGACCGCGCTCCACGACTGCGGAAAGTCCTCCATCAGCCCGGCGAGCAGCACCACGGCCCCCAGCAGGGCCAGTGCTGCGGTCGGGCGCACAAGAACGGGGCCGGATGCTGGGTCCTCGTGATCGTCGAGTGCCACCGATTCCGGACCCACCAGACCCCGTCCGACGGCAGCAAGAACGAGCACCAGCACTACCGCGACAAGACCGAAGTGCGCCGCCACCGGCATCCGGATGCCGGCCGCGGCCGCGCCGGTCACTCCCCCGACGACGGCACCGACGCTCCAGGCGGCATGGAAGCCGCTCAGCAGCGACTTCCCCGCTCGTTCCTCGACAAGGACGCCCTGCGCATTCATCGAAATGTCCATCACCGCATCGGCTCCGCCGAGCAGTACCAGCGCCGCCAGCAGCGTCCACGACGACACTGCGACCGCGGGCAGGACGAAGGCCGCGCACAACAGCAACCCCGAGGCGAGAATGGTCCATCGACTGCCGAACCGTCGGACCGAAGCAGCGGCGACGGGGGCTGCCGCCAGCCCGCCGAGCCCGACACCGGTCAAGGCGAGGCCGAGCGTTGCCACGTCGATCGACAGTGAGTTCTGAATCTCCGGAATGCGGGGAGCCCAGTTCGCGAACACCGCGCCGTTGACGAAGAAGACGACGAGAACGGACAGCCTGGCACCAGTCATATCGATGCGAGCCTATCGTTCGTCGTCTGGCCGGATCCGTTACTCGAGGTAACGTCGATGGGATGCATGTGTCCGACCGCCTCACCGACCGCGTTCCCGAGCGCTGGCTCGAGCCCCTCGTCAAGCACGCCGAGGCCCTCAAGTTCCTCATCGTCGGAGCAATCACCTTCGTCGTCACCGTCGTACTGTTCTTCGGCCTGAAGTGGACGATCCTGCAGGACAAGCCGGTGACAGCGAACGTTCTGGCCGTGCTGATCGCGACGATCGTGTCGTACATCCTCAACCGGGAATGGTCGTTCACAGCGCGAGGCGGGCGACGTCGTCACCACGAGGCAGCGCTGTTCTTCGCCGTCGCCGGAACCGGCCTGGCAATCAACCAGCTACCGCTCTGGGTGTCGAGCTACATGCTGGATCTGCGGTCGCCGAACGTGTCCTTCCTCACCGAAAACATCGCCGACTTCGTCAGCGGCTCCATCATCGGCACGTTGCTGGCAACCGCATTCCGTTGGTGGGCGATGCGCAAGTTCGTCTTCCCGGAACCGGTGAACGTTCTGGCCGATCCCGCCGCCCTGACCGTTTACGGTGGACGGCATGGCGACCACTAGGACCCTCGTGCTCATGCGGCACGGAAAATCCGGCTACCCCGACGGAGTGCCGGATCACGAACGACCCCTGGCGCCGCGCGGCCAACGCGAGGCGGCACTCGCCGGAGCCTGGATCACCGAACACGTCGGCCGCGTCGATGCAGTGCTCTGCTCGACGGCCCTCCGCACCCGCGAAACGCTGGCCGCTACCGGCCTGGGCGACGCTCCCACCCGCTTCGAGCGAGACATCTACGGCGGATCCGCCGACGAGATCATCGACGAGATCCGCCTTGCGGACACGTACTTCGACGACGTGACCGTCTCGACACTGCTGGTCGTCGGACACGAACCCGGAATTCCCTGGACCGCACTCGAATTGGCGGCAGACGACGACACCGACGTGGCCCGCGAGGTTCGTCACCGCTTCCCCACCTCGGCGATCGCCGTGCTCACCACGGAGAAGTCGTGGGCAGAGCTCGCAGCAAGCTCGGCCACGATCACCGAGTTCTGCATCCCGCGCGCCGATCAGTGATCAGCGGTTCCTGAGGTACAGGTAGCCGGCACCGCCTGCTGCGATCAACAGGATCAGCGCTGCGGGAAACCCGAGCAGCCACCACACCAGCGCCAGCACCACCAACGCCGGTGCCGCGGCGATCAACGCTATGCCGGGATTCTCTCGAACCGTCTCCAGCGCGGACTGTGCATGCACTCTGTCGATCTTCTTGCCTGCCATGTCGGACTCCCTGTTTCGTATGTCCTGTATGCGTACTTCCACAGTAGCGCGATCAGCTACGACTTTCGGTGGAGCGCAGCGTCGTACCTTCGGCCGAACCACCAGCTACGACGCCTCCGCGGGGGTATCGGGTGCACGTCGACTGCGGTGAGATCGGTCCATGGACAATCCGATTCTGCTCACCATCGCGATCTGCGAGATCGGCTTCTGGGTTCTGGTGATCGGCGGCCTGTGCCTGCGCTACCTGGCACGCATGCGACGCGCCAGCACCATCACGCTCGCCCTGCTCCCGGTCCTCGACCTCGTGTTGATTGGGGCGGTGGCGCTCGATCTACACCGCGGCGGAGACGTCGAATTCGCTCACCGCCTCGCCGGCATCTACCTCGGCTGGACCGTCGTGTTCTCGCACTCCACTGTCGCCTGGCTCGACGTACGCTTCGCACACCAATTCGCTGGTGGACCCGCACCGGTCAAGGCCCCGAAGACCGGTCCGCAGGCCTACCGCAAAGAGATCCGCGGATTCGTGAAGTGGCTGGTCGCCGCCACTATCGCACTGGTGATCACGTACGGCCTCGCGTACACCGTGGCAGACTCGGAGCAGGCAGCGGCACTGAAGACCGTGATCCAGCCACTCGGCGTCATCACGTTCTTCTGGTTCGTCACCGGACCGCTGTGGGTGGCCGGCAAGCACAACTCGAGCTCGAAAGATGCGGCAGGAGAACGGAGTCGACTCTGATGGTGGCTGGTTCCAGGACACTGCGCAGGTTTCGACCCGCATGGCGACCGCGAAATCCCGTGGTGCTGCCGCTCGAAATGCTCCTGGCCACGCTCGTCTACGCCGGATTCCAACTCTCCACCGGCATGGTCGGTGACACCAAAGACGAACTCGTCCGCAGCCCGACCCTGATCGCAGTGGGTATCGCTGCCCTGCTGGCGATGACGGCCGCGACGTGTGTGCGCCGATCGTTTCCCGTCGTGTCGTACCTGTCGGTGGTCGCGATCAGCGTCGCGCTGATTCTGGTTCTGCCGGACCGCACTCTCGGATTCACCCCGCTGTACTGGTTTGCGATCGCCGCCTTGGCAATTCGAGTGACCGGGCCACGCCTGTTCGCTCCCCTCGCCGTCGGCCTCATCCTCGAGATCGTCGTCAGCGTCGACACCCGGCTGTCCTTTCCCGATGCCGCAGCCGGACCCGGTGGCACGATCGGGGTGGTGGCCGAGCAGGTCGTGAACCTCGCCATCAACTACACGGTGCTCATCGCTCTGGGTAAGTACATCGCACGGAACAGAGCCCAGGAGCTCGAGAGCGAGGCCGCCCTCCGCCGAGCCGAGATCGAACACCGCCAGCAGCTCGACGCGGCGCTGGACAACGAGAGAAAAGCCATGGCACGCGAACTCCACGACGTCGCGGCTCACCACCTGACCGGCATGCTCATCCAAGCCAAAGCATCGAAGACCCTCATCCCGAGCAACCCCGAGCAGGCACGCGAACTACTCACCGGCGCAATCGGACACGGCCAGCGCACCCTCGACAGCCTGCGCCAGATCGTCGGCATCCTGCGACCGAGCGACACGGCCTACAGCTTCGACACCGACCTCAGCTTCGACACCGCCACTGCACCGCAACCGATGATCTCCGACATCGCCGAGCTGATCGAACAGTCTCGAATCTCGTTCGGGCGCGTCCAGACGAGCATCGTGGCAGACAGTGACGATACCGACAGCGCCGTGCAACTGACGTGCTACCGCGTCGTTCAAGAAGCGTTGTCCAATGCCCGAGTCCATGCGCCGAACTGCGTTGTGCGCGTGCAGGTGACCGTGGGTTCGTCGGCCGTCGAGGTGACCGTCACCAACACGATGCCGTCGAATGGGACAGAGCAGCGCGAGTCCACAGGACAGGGATTCGGTATTCCGGGAATGCGGGAGCGGGCCGCTCTACTCGGCGGGACCCTCGACGCCGGATTTTCCGACGACCGAACGACGTGGACCGTGCACGCTCGACTGCCCGTCGGCGGAAAGATCTCTCGGGCGCAGGAGGTGCCGGCATGATCACCGTTCTGATCGCGGACGATCAACCCGTGGTTCGACAGGGGTTCGAGCTGTTCCTGGCCGGCCATCCCGACATCGAAGTGGTCGGCCACGCGAGCTCGGGAAAGCATGCCGTACAACAGGTATCGACCCTGAAACCGGACGTCGTACTGATGGACATCAGGATGCCGAACGGTGACGGGCTGACCGCAACGCGCGAGATACTGGCGCAGTTCGACAGCGTTCGCGTCATCGTCGTCACCACGTTCGACCTCGACGAGTACGTGTTCGCTGCCCTCGATGCCGGGGCGTCGGGCTTCCTGCTCAAGGACACCGATCCCGACGAACTCGCCGACGCGGTGGTCACCGTCGCCGGCGGCGGAGCGGTGCTCTCTCCTCGACTGACCCCGCGCCTGATGACCGAGTTCGCCCGCCGCGGCGCGCCGAGTCGGCCCAACTCCGTTCCGCCGCAACACGACCTGAGTCTGCGAGAAATGGAAGTGGTGCAACTACTGGCGCAGGGCCTGGGCAACAACGAGATCGCGCGGGAACTGCAACTCGAACAGAGCACGGTGAAGACCCACATCGGTAACATCTGCCGCAAACTCGACGTAAAAACCCGAGTGCACGTGGTGATCTGGGCCTACCGCAACGGCCTCGTGAGCAGCCGGTAAAGCTAGGCCGCCTTTCGCTCCTCGTCATCGGCAGTCTCATCGGCGCGCTCGATAAGAGAGGCAGAGTGGTCGGTGTACTGGAAGTGCGGTCGCTTGTCGCCGATGTACGACGTCATCCACGACACCACCGCGACGTAGCGATTCCGGAAGCCGACCAGGTACATCAGGTGCACGGCAAGCCACATGAGCCAGGCGATCGGTCCCGACATGTCGACCTTGCCGAACAGCCGCGCCACCGCGCTGAATCGGCCGACGATCGACATGCTGCCCTTGTCTGTGTACTCGAACGGCGTTCCCGCGTCGACCTTTCCGATGATCATCTTCGCGACGTGCCTGCCCTGCTGCATCGCCACCGGTGACTGTCCCGGGAGCTTGTTCAACGACGTCACGTCGCCGATCGCGTAGATGTCCTTCGCCGAACCGACCGTCAGGTCGTCGTGCACGAGAAGGCGACCGGCGCGGTCGGTTTCGCATCCGGTGCGCTCGGCGATCGTGGCCGCGAGATCGCTGGCCTGAACACCGGCCGACCAGATGACAGTCTTGGCCGGGTAGGTACGCGAGGTCTTGGTGTCGACATCCTGCACCGTGACGACGTCGTCGGCGATGTCAGTGACCATGGCTCCGGTGACGACGTCGGCGCCGGACTTCTCGAGCTTCGTGCGGGCGTACGCGCTGAGCTTGCCGCCGAACGCGGGCAGAACTTCCTTGACCCCGTCGACGAGAGTGACCGTGACGTCGCTCGGGTCGATGTCGGGGAACGAGCCGGCGAAATAGCGGTGCGCGAGATCCCTGATCTGGCCGGCCAATTCGACACCCGTCGCGCCTGCACCGACAACGACGAAGCTCAGCAATTCCTTGCGAGCAGCCGAATCGGTTGTCAGGTGCGCAGTTTCGTAGCAACTCAGGATCTGCTCACGCAGAGCGATCGCGTCGTCGACGGTCTTGAGCGCGAACGTGCGGTCCTTGAACTCGTCGCGCCCGAAGTACGCCTGCGTGGCACCCGTGGCGACGATCAATCGACCGAAGCCGATGGTGTGGCTCTGTCCGGCACCGATGTAGGTGACCTGGTGATTCTCGGGATCGACATCGACGACGCGCCCGAGACGCACGTCCGCCGAGTCGTACTGCGCGAGGATGCGCCTGACCGGAGGGGCGATCTCACCCGTCGAGAGCATTCCGGTGGCGGCCTGGTAGAGCAGCGGCTGAAAAAGGTGTTCGGTGGTGCTGGAGATCAGCGAGAACGTCACACCGGCCTTGCCCAGAGACTTGGCGGCAGCCAATGCTCCGAATCCCGATCCCACGATGACGACGTCGTACGTTTGCACAGCACTTTCCTTTTCGGCTCGAGTCTTTTCCTCTACGAAGAACTACCTCCATGAAACTCCGACCGCGATGCTCTATCAACGCGGAAGTTGAAATAGCATCTATGAGCAGAACTCATGATTGGATGGCTACATGGAACTGCGGCAGCTGAAGTACTTCCTCGCGGTCGGCGAGGAACTGAACTTCTCACGCGCTGCCGAACGCTGCTACGTCTCGCAATCGGCGATCAGTCTGCAGATCTCCAAGCTGGAACGAGAAATCGGCGAACCGCTGTTCGAGCGGACCTCTCGTACCGTCCGATTGACCGTTGTCGGAGCACAATTGGTTTCCATCGCCCGGCACATGGTGGAGCTCGAGCAGGCCGCCCTGGCGCTGACGACGCGCAAGCGGAACCAGCTGCGCCTGACCGGAAACATGACGTTCGCGGCCAACGCCATCTCCGCCATCGTCGCGGTCCGCGAGCGTCATCCCGACGCCGAGATCGACTTCGTGCTGAAACGATTCGCAGAACAGATCGAAGCGGTGACATCCGGCGACTGCCAGGTGGCGCTGATCCGCGGTAGCGTCGAACGCTCCGGTCTCCATGTGACCGAACTGTGGACCGAGGACCTCGTCGTCGTCCTCCCCGAGGGTCATCCTCTGGCGGGTGAGGACAACCCGAGCCTGAGCCAGCTCGCCGGCTACCCCCTGCTACTTCCCAAACGGAGCGAGCAGATCCTGCTGCACCGGGTGATCGAACGCGAGATGAAACGCAGCGGACTGCCGTTGAGCTTCGGCCCACCCGTGGCGTCCGATCACACCGCCAGCGCCGAACTCCTCAAGAACCCGCAGTGCTGGTCCATTCTGTACGCCAGTACCGCCGACAGCACCCCCAAGACCGGCCTGGTCTTCCGCACCGAGGCCGACCGCAGGCTTCGGCTCCCGGTCTCGGCCGTCGTCGACGCGACCGTTCCCGCCACCGACATTCAGCGCGACCTCGTGGCGGCCCTGGCTGCGACAGCACCTGTTCAGCCCGCCACCCCTGCGAGCTGAGCGAACGCGGCATCGGCGTCGAACAATTCGGCGCGATCGTACGTGGACGTCGAGGCCATGATCTCGTTCGCGTTGGTGCGCTCGATCACCTCCTCCAACCGAGAACGGACCTGCCCGGTCGTGCCGAGGATGCTAGACGCCAACGACGCCTCGATTCGGTTCCGTGTCTGCGGCGTCCACTGCGATTGATCAATCACAGACGCTCGCTCCAGAGCTGGAAACTCGCCCTCGCGTCTGGACCTGGCCATCGCCCATGCCTCCGGGACGGCCAACCTACGTGCATCCTCGGCGTCGGCTGCGATCGTCACGTCGAGCGAGATGATCACGTACGGTTCGGGATTCGAGAGCGTGGGCCTAAAGTGCTTGCGATACATCGCCAACGGATGATCCTTCTGCAGCACCGGTCCACCGACGACCACCGGAAGCCCGGCGCGAGCGGCCACCTCGAGACCGGCTCCGGTGGCGAGGACGAACACCGGTGGAGCAGCGGTGGCAGGGCGGGCCGTCACCGGTGCCGAACCGTCCAGATACGAACGCAATTCGGCGATGTCGGACTCGAACGTGTCGGGCGCGTCACGGTCTCGGCGCAATGCTGCGCGGACCGGTTCGGTGAATCCGAGGGAGCGGCCGACTCCGAGGTCGATTCGGCCCGGAAAGAGGGACTCCAACATCAGGAACTGCTCGGCCACGATCAGGGGCTGATGATTGGGCAGCATCACCCCGCCGGATCCGACGCGAATGCGCGAGGTGCGCGACGCCACCGCCGCAGCAAGTACCGCGGGCGCGCCCGACGCGATACCGGGAACACCGTGATGCTCGGCCACCCAGAACCGGTGCAGCCCGATCTTCTCCGCATGTACCGCTCGTTCGACGGTATGCCGCAGCGCCGAGGCGTCGTCCATTCCGGATCGAGTGCGGGATCTGTCGAGCAGTGAGAACAACACGGATATGTCAACCGACGAGGCGTCGGGCATATTTCTCGAAGCGTTCGGTGATAGCGGACCGACTGTGTCCGCAAAGGCGCTCACCATTGCTCCATGAACCTCACCATGAAGATCGAACTCGTCACCCTCGCCGTCACCGATGTGGACCGCGCCAAGGACTTCTACACCTCGATCGGCTTCGAGGCCGACCACGACGCCCGCCCCTGGGACGGCATCCGGTACGTCCAGCTCACTCCCCCGGGTTCGGCGTGCTCCATCGCGATCGGCGAGGGCATCACCGACGCCGAGCCGGGCAAGGGAGCCGGGATTCTGATGGTCGTGGACAACATCCAGGAGGCCTACGAGCACCTCACCTCGTCGGGTCTGACCATCGATCCGCCCAAGGACGAGGGCTGGGGCACGTTCGTGTACTTCGCCGACCCCGACGGAAACAAGTGGTCGTGCAGCAGTTGCCCGCGCAGCCCTAGTGGGGACCGAAGGCAAGCCGGGCCAGGATGCCGCGGTGGTCGGAACCGGTGACCGTCACCGGCTCGACCGATCGAACCGCCATGTCCGCCACCAGAACATGGTCGATGGCGATGACGGGTGGGTACCAGGTGTGCGCCGGATACGTCCTGAGCATCCCGGCCCCGGTGGCCACCGCGGCATCGACGAACCGGCCGTCCTGTAGATCTCGGTACCGCCGATGATCCTGCGTCGCGTTGAAGTCGCCGGCCACCACCACGGGACCGTCGTCGACGGGGATCTTGGCCAATAGTTGACGCAGCAGCGCGAGCTCGCGAACCCATTCGGACGGCTCCCGCGGCCACGGCGGCACCGGGTGGACCGCGAACACCAGAGGCCGACCCGGCATCTCCACCCGTGCAGAGAGCAATTCGGTCACAAAACCGTCGTGCCGCTGCTCGTCGACGAGCGGGAAACGGCTGTAGATGCCGGTGCCTTCGCCTCCGGGGGCGGCGCTGACATACGCGTGCGGCAACGAGCCGGACAGTCTCGGGCGAAGACGGGCCTCGGCCTCGGGCGTCAGTTCTACGAGAGTGAGCACGTCCGGTCGATGTTGCTCGACCAGCGCAACCAACGCGTCGAGATCGGCCTGTCCCAGCCAGATGTTGGCGTGCAGGACCGTCAGAGTCGGTGCCTCGGTCGTCGTCCGGGAGCGGTGCCTGTGTAGTGGACGGTGCCTCTGCAGCGGCAGCTGCGTTGCGATGGCACCCGTCAGTACAGCGGCCCCCGCAGCCAGCCCCCACCACCCGAACGCCACGGCCGCGAGTGCAGTGCCGGGCACCGCGGCGAGCATGAGGACATGTGCCAAAGACGCGGCAACGAGCATCGCCTGCCCCCGCGCGTCGACGAGGTGCGCCACGATGCCGATTACCGCTGCGAAGAGCAGTAACAGGGCCAACGATGCCGAAACCATGAGCGGAAGTCTTACAGGCAAACCTGAGGCCGACCTGGGAAGCGTCTTCGAGACCGACCGAACTGTTCGCTTTCTCGCCGCAAACACGACAGAATCGACAACGCTGTCCGTGAGTCAAGTAGGGGGACTTTCCGTGAACCGAAGGCAACTGCTGCGGTTGGCCGCTGCCGGAATGCTCGGCGCTGCCGCCGCTCCGGTCCTGAACTCGGCCGGAACGCCGGGCTCCGCCACCGCAGGCGCGCTGCCGATCGGTGCCGAACGCATCCGAGCACTGGTTCCCGAGCTGTTCGCCGACCCCCCGCGCCCACCGGACCACTCACCCGTGATCGTCATCGGCTCCGGATTCGGTGCCAGCGCCGCCGCCCTCCGCATGGCTCAGGCCGGCACCCAGGTCACCGTCCTCGAACGCGGACTGCGCTGGCCACGTGATCCATGGCGCGAGATCTTCACCGCCGACATGACCGCCGACGGACGCGGACTGTGGCAGCAGAGCTCGTTCACCAACATCACCGGCATGCCCGTCGGGCCGGTCGACCTGTTCGGCGGCGTCCTCGACACCACCCGCTACGAGAACCTCTCCGTCTGGCGCGGCGCTGCCGTCGGCGGCGGCTCGATCGTCTACACCGGCGTCACCATCGCCCCCGACAAGAAGTTCTTCGACCTCTCCTTCGGCGGACGACTGAACTACGACGAGATGGCCGCCACCTGGTACCCCAAGGCGCGCTCGATGCTCCGGCCGTCGGCGATGCCCGAGGACATCTACAACAGCCCGAACTTCGCACACTCACGCACGTGGGACGACCACGCCAGGCGGGCCGGCTTCACCCCGCAGGCAGTGGACGGCAACTGGAACTGGAACGTCGTCCGCGACGAGATCGGCGGTCGCTCCAGGCCGTCCGCGACCGTCGGCGCGAGCACCTTCGGCAACTCCAACGGCGCCAAGCACGACCTGACCCAGAACTACATCCCCCAGGCCGAGGCCACCGGCAACGCGACGGTATGTCACAGCCATCGCGTCGCGGCGATCGGCACCGAATCCGGCGGCCGCTACCGCGTCGAGATCGAACGCCTCGACCCGTTCGGCACCGTACTCGAGACACGCACGCTCACCTGCGACACCCTCGTCCTCGGAGCGGGGTCCATCGGCACCACCGAGCTGCTGATGCGCGCCCGCAGCACCGGTGCGCTGGCGAACCTCAACGAATTCGTCGGCACCGGATGGGGCACCAACGGCGACGCGTCGATGACGCGGTCGCTGGGGCCGATGTCGGCCGGACCGCAGGGTGCGCCGTGCGCATCCCGCATCGTCGACGACTCAGGACTGCCACTGACCGTCGAGAACTGGTACGTGCCGGGCGTTCCGGTGAATCTCGGTTTCATCGGCTCCCTCGGTATGACCATCGACCCCCTGCGTGGAAACTTCGGATTCGATTCCGCCACAGACGCATTGACCCTCAACTGGCCGAAGGGTGGCAGCCGCGACACCGTGGAAGCCCTACGCGCAGTGCAGAATCGGATGGCTCAGGCCGGCGGTACCGTCGTCGCAGCCGAACCGTTCACCCGCGACGTCGACGACACCTTCACCGCCCACCCACTCGGCGGCGCGGTACTGGGCGACGCCACCGACAACCACGGGCGGGTGAAGGGTCACCCCGGGCTCTACGTCGTCGACGGTGCCCTGATCCCCGGTAGCACCGGAGCCGCCAACCCGTCGCTCACCATCACCGCATTGGCCGAACGCAACGTCGCGCAGATCATCGCCGACGGTCGCTGACCGTCCGAAGTGGGTAGACCCGCGCCGAACGGGTAGCCCACAGATATGCCCGTCAACGACCCGACCGAACGCACCATCGCCGATCGCGACGTCGAAAAGCGCTGGAACGACCCCGGTGCCCTTCGTAAGGCTGCGGGATACTGCGCAGGTGTGGTGGCGGTGGCTGCCGCCCTGACCGCGGTGTTCCTGGTCGTCGACCGCTCCAGTCCTGTGTTGGCCGCGTCGGTGCCCGCGGTGTGCTTCCTCGGCGGGATCGGAGCTCTGACGTTGGGATACAAGTCCTACCGAGCCGGTGGCACGTGGCCGATCTGGCAGGGCGCGGCATGGTTCCTGTTCACCGTGATGCTGCTCGGCCTGGCGATGCCGATGTTCGCCATCCGTCAGTGACCGTAGGCGTCAACCGAGCTGAATCTTGGGGCGGCCTTCCGGGACGGTGACGGTTGCGGCGGTGCGCACCGGCTTGCCCGGCGTCGACACCGCATCGAGAACCCTCACTTCCGAATGCCATTCGGTGTTCGTCAGCGTGCTGCGGAGATAGCCGCGACGAGCATTGCCGTACTTGACGTGCGGTGAGGCCTCGGCGATAGCCGCCCCGGCGGCGTCGACATCGGCCCCGTCCTTGCCCGACGCGATCGACGTGGCCGCGATCTCCACACCTTGGATCGGCGACACCTGATCCTGGTAGTCGCGTCGCAATTCCGACACGATGGTGCGGTGAATGTCGCCGACGATCGACGCGACGTTCTTCGTGCCACGATCCCTGGCCCCGTCCAGAATTCGGTGCCGAGACGCCTCGTATCCGCTCCACGGATCCATCCCGACCTTGCGATCGCTACCGAGCCCACGAGCCAAGTCCGAGATGACCGTCTGATGCGCCAGGAAGTTCCACGTCGACGGTGATGCGAACCCGTCGAGAATCCACTTCTCCTGCGCTGCACCGGTTATGGTGCGCGACGGATCGGCCGTCTCCGCGTCCTGCGCATGCTCGCCGTCACCGTGCGCCTGATCGCTGCGGTACTGCCGCGTGTCCAGCACCGAGAAGTCCACCAGATCACCGAACGAGAACCGTCGATAGACCGTCATGTCCGGTCCGACGGGCTTCAGATTCACCCGCACCGGAGTGTTCTCCCACCACGCCTTGAACGCATCGGCCCTGCGCAACAGAAACTCTCGCGGATCGTCGTCGTCCTGACTGATCTGCGAGGCCCAGTTGTTGTCCACCTCGTGATCGTCGAACGTCGAGACGAACGGTGCCGACGCATGCGCCGCGGCGAGGTTCTCGTCCGCCTTGTACAACGCATACCGGTCTCGATAGTCGCTGAGCACCATGGTTTCTCGGGAAGCCGACTCGGTACGCGGCTCACCCTTGCGAGCACCCTCGTCCTTGATCGCGTACTCGTAGATGTAGTCGCCCAGAAAGAACACCACATCGAGATTCGACGCCGCCAGGTCCTGGTATGCGCCGAAGTACCCGTCCTCCCATTTCTGGCACGACGCCCAGGCGAAATCGAGCCTGCTCAGCGGCTGCCCCACTGCCGGTGCAGTTTTGGTGCGGCCGACCGAGCTGGAGTGCGGTCCGACGAGAAAGCGATAGAAGTATTCGCGAGCGGGCTCCAGCCCTCGGACGTCGACATGAATCGACCAGCCGTCGAACTCGGTGGCAAGCTCGACGCCCTCGCGGGTGATGTTCGCGAATCGCTCATCCGCGGCGATCTGCCACCGCACCGGCACGACGCCAGGCGTCATTCCGCCCAGTGGCGCAAAGGGATCGGTGGCGAGTCTGGTCCACAGCACCACCGAATCGGGCAGTGGATCGCCGGATGCCACGCCGAGGCGGAACGGGTAATCGGGCGTCACCACGGACTGGGCCTGCGCCGTGGTTCCCGCGAGTCCCGGAGTGAACGCCAACGCCCCCACCAGCGCACTCCACGTCAGAAACTGCCGACGTGTGGCCCCCGCTCGCATGGAGATGTCCTGACCGAACCGTATCTCGTTACCCCGTCTCACCATCCTCCGAGGCTGTCGCGCCCGAACGAACTGTGCGCGTCGTCGATCGAAAGGGCACATGAACACGAAATTTCCATTCGATTCAGGACCTGAATCGTCCGCAATCACGGCAAAACTCGAACGCATGACGAACACCGACCGCACAGGCTCCCAAATCGACCACCTCAACATCGGCGTCGCCGATCTTGCCGCCAGCGCCGAGTTCTACGGTGCTGTACTGAAACCACTGGGGATCAGCGAGATCATGCGGGTACCGCACACCCCCGAGGCGAACCAACTCGCCATGATCGCGTTCGGCTGGGCGCAGGTGAAGCCCTTCTTCTGGATCGTCGACGCACCGGGTTCGGCCATCGGACCGCACACCCATCTCGCCTTCAGCGCCCCGGATCGCGCCACCGTCGATGCCTTCCACGCCGCGGCACTCTCGGCAGGAGCGATCGAGCTCAGGCCTCCAGGGCTGCAGCCGGAATACCACGCCTCGTACTACGGATCATTCGTCCGCGATCTCAACGGCATCGACCTCGAGGCCGTCTGCCATCACGAATGATTCGACGGACGCGTTCTCAGTCGGTCAGCTACTGCCGAATATCGGCGGCAGGACGGGCAGCGGCGAGACAGGATATGCAGCAACATCCATGACGACGGTGCCGTCGCAGTAGCCGCCGTAGATCGTGGTCGTCCACACGCCCTCGAAGCTGCCATCGGGCTGCGGGGTGTAGTAGGCCACCGAGTGCGCGTCGTTGTACTCCTTGGGATTTCCTTCACCCTTCCAGCAGTCCCACACCCAGTCGTAGGTGTGCACCCAACTCGTTCCGTCCCAGACGTAGTCGATCGGGCGGTTCTGGAGGGACTCGTTCGCCGGGGGTGGACCGGCGACGACGGAGGCAACACAGTCTCCGTCGACGCAATCGGTGGCGAAGGTGTAGACGTTGGAGAAATCCGGTTCTCGCTGCGACGCCGCTGCGCTCGTGCCGGTCTTGCTCGCCGCGAACCGCATCAGCGAATAATCACCCGACCACGAAGGATCGTCACCGGGTGCCGCACCGGCCGGGAGTGCTCCCGCGACAATCCACGCCATGACCATCGCAAGCACGAGCACAGTCTTTCGCATAGGAGGACGGTAACGGCTGAGACCCCGCAACGAGCCCGAGACGGCAAAGTCCGCCCGCCCGGTGGGCGATTCAGGCCTGAACCACCCACACCATATTGCCGTCGGGATCACGCAGCACGAACATCGGCGGCGCACCGTCCTCCGTCCCGGACAATGCGTCCATGTCGACACCGCCGATCGCGGCCAGTCGCGCATGTTCCGCCTCGACGTCGGGAGTTTCCACACCGATCGAGGACCCACCGGGCGAGTCACCCATCGGCGGATTCAGGGCCAGGCGTGCCGTCGAACCGGGCGGCGCCACCTCGACCCACCGATACTCGCCCTCGGGGCCGAAACGCGTATCGTCGCGCAGCTCGAAACCGAGCACGCGTGAATAGAACTCGAGCGCGGCGTCCTGGTCTGCGACGGTGAACATGGCCACGCCGATGTTCACGATGGTGCTGGATGTTTGATCGGTCATGCCGGTACCGACTCGAGGCGCATCGAAAACTCACCGCGCACCCCAGATAAAACAAAGCCCCGCACCGACCGAAGTCGATGCGGGGCTTTGTCTGCTGGCTCTGTCGTCGTGAGCGGAAACTCGTAGTGGGCTACGAGTTTCTGTGCACGTGCGACGAAGTCGCTCTAGCGGTATTCGTTGGAGAAACCGTAGTCGTCGAGCGGCACGGCAGCGCCGGTTCCCTGGCCGAAGCCGTCCGGGCTGTAGTACTGATCGTCGTACGACGGCACCGCGTATGCCGCGGCACGTGCCTCTTCGGTCGGCTGCACCGTGATGTTCCGGTACCGGTTGATGCCGGTACCAGCCGGGATGAGCTTACCGATGATGACGTTCTCCTTGAGACCTATGAGCTTGTCGCTACGGCAGTTGATCGCCGCATCGGTGAGCACACGAGTGGTCTCCTGGAACGACGCTGCCGACAGCCACGAGTCGGTGGCCAGCGACGCCTTGGTGATACCCATCAGGACTGGACGTCCGGCTGCGGGCTCGCCACCCTCGGAGACGACGCGACGGTTGCTCGACTCGAATTCGCTGCGCTCGGTGAGTGAACCGGGCAGGAACTCGGTGGAGCCGCTGTCGATGATCGTCACGCGACGGAGCATCTGGCGAACGATCGTCTCGATGTGCTTGTCGTGAATCGACACACCCTGCGACCGGTACACCTCCTGGACCTCGTTGACGAGGTGAATCTGCACCTGACGGGGACCCATCACACGCAGGACCTCGTGCGGATCGGCAGCACCTTCCATGAGCTGCTGGCCGACCTCGACGTGGTCACCGTCCGCCAAGAGGCGCTCGGTGCCGTCGTCGTGCTTGAAGACGCGCAGACGCTGACGCTTGGAGAGCTTGTCGTAGACGACCTCTTCGCCGCCGTCGTCCGGAACGATGGTGATCTTGTAGAAACGATCGCCGTCCTCGAGCTGGATGCGTCCCGACACGTCCGCGATCGGAGCCTTGCCCTTCGGCACACGTGCCTCGAACAGCTCCTGCACACGAGGCAGACCACCGGTGATGTCATCTCCGGCGACACCACCCTGGTGGAAGGTACGCATGGTCAGCTGGGTTCCGGGCTCACCGATGGACTGTGCGGCAACGATACCGACGGCCTCACCGATGTCGACCAGCTTGCCGGTGGCCATCGAGCGGCCGTAGCAGGTGGCGCAGACGCCGGTTCCGGTGGTGCAGGTGAGCACCGAGCGAACCTTGACCGACGTGATGCCCGCGGCGAGCAGCGCGTCGATGGCCGGGTCACCGAGATCGTGTCCGCGAGCGACGATGACCGTGCCGTTCTCGTCGACAGCGTCGTTCGCCAAGGTGCGGGCGTACGTGCTGGTCTCGACGTGAGCGTCGCGGATCATCTTGCCGTCGGCCGTCTTCTCGGCGATCGTCGTGACGATGCCGCGCTCGGTGCCACAGTCGGTTTCCCGAACGATGACATCCTGCGAGACGTCGACCAGACGACGCGTCAGGTAGCCCGAGTCGGCGGTACGAAGCGCCGTGTCGGCCAGACCCTTACGAGCACCGTGCGTGTTGATGAAGTACTCGAGAACCGTCAGGCCTTCCTTGAAGGAAGACTTGATCGGACGCGGGATGAACTCACCCTTCGGGTTCGTCACCAAGCCCTTCATGCCGGCGAGCGAGCGAACCTGAGTCATGTTTCCGGCTGCGCCGGACTTCACGATCATCGGGATCGGGTTGTCGTCGGGGAAGTGCGCCTCCATAGCCTTACCGACCTGCTCGGTCGCGTCCTGCCAGATCTTGACCAGAGCGGAGTTGCGCTCGACCTTGTCGAGTGCGCCACGCTGGTACTTCTTCTCGATCTGATCGGCCTGAGCCTCGAAGGTCTCCATGATCTGCGGCTTCTCCGGCGGCACGAGGACGTCGGAGATCGAGATGGTGACACCCGAACGCGTGGCCCAGTAGAAGCCTGCGTCCTTGAGCTTGTCGACGGTCTGCGCGACGACGATCATCGGGTAACGCTCGGCGAGATCGTTGATGATGGTCGACTGACGCTTCTTCGGCATCTGCTCGTTGACGAACGGGTAGTCCGCCGGAAGCAGCTCGTTGAAGAGCACGCGTCCCAGAGTGGTCTGCGCGGTCCATGCCTCGCCGCGGTTCCAGCCGTTCGGGAACAGCTCGTTCTCGATGTCACGCGGCGGGCGCTGCGTGGTGAGACGAACCCGAATCTGCGACTGCACCGTGAGCGATCCACGATCGACGGCCATCTGAGCCTCGGCCGGGGAGGAGTACGCCCCGAACTCGGCCGTGTCGGTCTTGGCGTCGGCGCGCTCGCCGACAGCACCGGCATCGAGACGCGTCAGGTGGTACAGACCCGTCACCATGTCCAGACGCGGCATGGCGAGCGGACGGCCCGATGCCGGCGAGAGGATGTTGTTCGACGACAGCATCAGCACGCGTGCCTCGGCCTGAGCCTCGGCGGACAGCGGGAGGTGGACAGCCATCTGGTCACCGTCGAAGTCGGCGTTGAACGCCTCACACACGAGCGGGTGCAGCTGGATGGCCTTGCCCTCGACGAGCTGCGGCTCGAACGCCTGGATGCCCAACCGGTGCAGGGTGGGTGCACGGTTCAGCAGCACGGGGTGCTCTGCGATGACCTCTTCGAGAACGTCCCACACCTGCGGACGCTGACGCTCGACCATGCGCTTGGCCGACTTGATGTTCTGCGCGTGGTTCAGATCCACCAGACGCTTCATCACGAACGGCTTGAACAGCTCGAGAGCCATTAGCTTCGGCAGACCACACTGGTGCAGCTTGAGCTGCGGGCCGACGACGATGACCGAACGGCCCGAGTAGTCGACGCGCTTGCCGAGGAGGTTCTGACGGAAACGACCCTGCTTGCCCTTGAGCAAGTCGGAGAGCGACTTCAGCGGACGGTTACCCGGTCCGGTTACCGGACGTCCACGACGGCCGTTGTCGAACAGGGCGTCGACCGACTCCTGCAGCATCCGCTTCTCGTTGTTGACGATGATCTCGGGAGCACCGAGATCGATCAGACGCTTGAGGCGGTTGTTGCGGTTGATGACGCGGCGGTACAGATCGTTGAGGTCGGACGTCGCGAAACGTCCACCGTCGAGCTGCACCATCGGACGAAGCTCCGGCGGGATGACCGGGACAGCGTCCAGGACCATGCCCATCGGGGAGTTACGGCCGGCCTGGAACGCAGCGACGACCTTCAGACGCTTGAGCGCGCGCAGCTTCTTCTGGCCCTTGCCGCTACGGATGGTCTCGCGAAGAGATTCCGCCTCGGCGTCGATGTCGAAGGTCTGCATGAGCTTCTGGATCGACTCGGCACCCATGGCACCGGTGAAGTACTCGCCGTACCGGTCGATGAGCTCGCGGTAGATGAGCTCGTCGACGATGAGCTGCTTGGGAGCGAGCTTGGTGAACGTGGTCCAGATCTCTTCGAGACGATCGAGCTCACGCTGCGCGCGGTCACGGAGCTGACGCATCTCGCGCTCGCCGCCGTCCTTGACCTTGCGGCGCACGTCGGACTTGGCACCCTCGGCTTCGAGCTCGGCGATGTCGGCTTCGAGCTTCTGCGCACGAGCCTCGAGATCGGCGTCGCGCTGATCTGCGACGGCCTTCTTCTCGACCTCCATCTCGGCCTCGAGCGTCGAGAGCTCGTTGTGACGGAGCTCGTCGTCGACCGTGGTGATGACGTAGGCAGCGAAGTAGATGATCTTCTCGAGATCCTTCGGAGCCAGGTCGAGCAGGTAGCCCAGACGCGACGGCACACCCTTGAAGTACCAGATGTGCGTGACCGGAGCAGCCAGTTCGATGTGGCCCATGCGCTCACGACGCACCTTGGCGCGAGTGACCTCGACGCCACAACGCTCACAGATGATGCCCTTGAAGCGGACGCGCTTGTACTTGCCGCAGTAGCACTCCCAGTCCCGAGTGGGGCCGAAGATCTTCTCGCAGAAGAGGCCGTCCTTCTCGGGCTTGAGCGTGCGGTAGTTGATGGTCTCCGGCTTCTTGACCTCGCCGTAGGACCACTGACGGATGTCGTCCGCAGTGGCAAGGCCAATGCGAAGTTCATCGAAGAAGTTGACGTCGAGCACGTAACTTCCTTTCCCCGTTATGGGTGTTGTGCTGGAAGAGCAAATGAGAAGAACGCCTCCGGGCCTGCAGTGACGCAGGCCCGGAGACCACTGAACTACTGAGCGAGGTCGTCGACCGTGGCAGCTTCGTTGCGGGAGAGGTTGATTCCCAGGTTGGCTGCGGCACGCTCGAGGTCTTCGTCGTCACCGTCGGCCATCGTGATGGCAGCGCCGTCCGAGGACAGCACCTCCACGTTGAGGCACAGCGACTGGAGCTCCTTGAGGAGCACCTTGAAGGACTCGGGGATACCGGGCTCGGGAATGTTCTCGCCCTTGACGATCGCCTCGTACACCTTCACGCGGCCGACAACGTCGTCCGACTTGATGGTGAGAAGCTCCTGCAGCGTGTACGCGGCACCGTAGGCCTGCATGGCCCAGCACTCCATCTCACCGAAGCGCTGTCCACCGAACTGGGCCTTACCACCGAGGGGCTGCTGCGTGATCATCGAGTACGGCCCGGTCGAACGAGCGTGGATCTTGTCGTCGACCAAGTGGTGCAGCTTGATGATGTACATGTAGCCCACCGACACCGGGTACGGGAACGGCTCGCCGGAGCGGCCGTCGAACAACGTGGCCTTACCGTCGGATCCGACCATCTGCTCGCCGTCGCGGTTGGGAATCGTGCTCTCCAGCAAGCCGGCGAGCTGATTCTCCTTGGCACCGTCGAACACCGGGGTGGCGATGTTGCTGTCGGCCGGAGCCGCCAACATCTCCTCGGGCAGACGCTCGGCCCAATCGGGCTTCGTGCCGTCCGCGGCGATCTGAACGTTCCATCCGGTCTTGCCGATCCAACCCAGGTGGGTTTCGAGGACCTGACCGATGTTCATACGACGCGGCACACCGTGGGTGTTGAGGATGATGTCGATCGGGGTGCCGTCGGGCAGGAACGGCATGTCCTCCTGCGGGAGGATCTTGCCGATGACGCCCTTGTTGCCGTGACGGCCTGCGAGCTTGTCGCCGTCCTGGATCTTGCGCTTCTGAGCCACGTAGACGCGGACCAGCTCGTTGACGCCGGGAGGCAGATCGTCGTCGTCGTCGCGCGAGAAGACGCGGATGCCGATGACCTTTCCGTTCTCGCCGTGCGGAACCTTGAGCGAGGTGTCGCGAACTTCGCGAGCCTTCTCACCGAAGATGGCGCGCAAGAGGCGCTCTTCGGGGGTCAGCTCGGTCTCGCCCTTCGGCGTGACCTTTCCGACCAACACGTCGCCGTCACGAACCTCGGCACCGATACGGATGATGCCGCGCTCGTCGAGGTCTGCGAGGACCTCGTCGGAGACGTTCGGGATGTCGCGAGTGATCTCCTCGGCACCGAGCTTGGTGTCGCGAGCATCGATCTCGTGCTCCTCGATGTGGATCGAGGTGAGAACGTCCTCTTCCACGAGGCGCTGCGACAGGATGATCGCGTCCTCGTAGTTGTGGCCCTCCCACGGCATGATCGCCAGCAGCAGGTTCTTGCCGAGTGCCATCTCACCGTTCTCGGTGCAGGGGCCGTCGGCGAGGACCTGGCCGGTCTCGACGCGCTGTCCCTCGTCCACGATCGGACGCTGGTTGGCGCAGGTGCCCTGGTTGGAGCGCGCGAACTTACGCATCCGGTAGGTCTTGCGAGTTCCGTCGTCGGCCATGACCGTGACGTAATCGGCGGAGACCTCTTCGACGACACCGGTCTTCTCGGTGATGACGACGTCACCGGCGTCGACAGCTGCACGCAGCTCCATGCCGGTTCCGACGATCGGCGACTCGCTGCGAACCAGCGGGACGGCCTGACGCTGCATGTTCGCGCCCATCAGGGCACGGTTGGCATCGTCGTGCTCGAGGAACGGGATCATCGCGGTTGCGACGGACACCATCTGGCGCGGCGAGACGTCCATGTAGTCGATGTCGTCGGACGAGACGAACTCGACCTCTCCACCCTTACGACGGACGAGAATCTTGTCCTCGATGAAGTGACCCGAGTCGTCGACCGGAGAGTTCGCCTGCGCGAGCGTGTGGCGATCCTCCTCGTCGGCGGTCAGGTAATCGACATCGTCGGTGACCTTGCCGTCGACGACCTTGCGGTACGGGGTCTCGATGAACCCGAACGGGTTGACGCGTGCGTACACCGAGAGCGATCCGATCAGGCCGATGTTCGGGCCTTCCGGGGTCTCGATGGGGCACATGCGGCCGTAGTGCGAGGGGTGCACGTCGCGGACCTCGAGGCCGGCGCGCTCACGAGAGAGACCGCCGGGTCCCAGTGCCGACAGGCGACGCTTGTGCGTCAGACCCGACAGCGGGTTGTTCTGGTCCATGAACTGCGAGAGCTGGGACGTTCCGAAGAACTCCTTGATCGCAGCGACGACGGGACGGATGTTGATCAGGGTCTGCGGCGTGATCGCCTCGACGTCCTGAGTCGTCATACGTTCGCGCACGACGCGCTCCATGCGGGACAGGCCCACGCGGATCTGGTTCTGGATGAGCTCGCCGACGGTACGCAGACGACGGTTACCGAAGTGGTCGATGTCGTCGACCTCGACCGGAACCTCGACGCCGTCGGGTGCGGTCATCGAGGTCTCACCTGCGTGCAGACGCACCAGGTACTCGATGGTCGCGACGATGTCTTCCTCGGTGAGGGTCGACGCCACGATGGGCTGACCCGAGTTGAGGCCGAGCTTCTTGTTGATCTTGTAGCGACCCACGCGAGCGAGGTCGTAGCGCTTGTCCTTGAAGAACAGGTTCTCCAGCAGGGTCTGCGCCGACTCCTTGGTCGGCGGCTCGCCCGGACGCAACTTGCGGTAGATGTCGAGGAGTGCCTCGTCGGTACCGGCGGTGTTGTCCTTCTCCAGCGTGGCCATGAGGATCTCGGAGAAGCCGAAGCGCTCCGTGATCTGCTCGGTGGACCAGCCGAGAGCCTTCAGCAGCACCGTGACGGGCTGGCGACGCTTGCGGTCGATGCGGACACCGACGGTGTCGCGCTTGTCGACGTCGAACTCGAGCCATGCGCCGCGACCGGGGATCACCTTGACGCTGTGCAGGTCCTTCTCGGTGGTCTTGTCGATCGAATGATCGAAGTAGACGCCCGGCGAACGCACCAGCTGCGAGACGACGACACGCTCGGTGCCGTTGATGATGAAGGTGCCCTTGTCGGTCATCATCGGGAAATCACCCATGAAGACCGTCTGGCTCTTGATCTCACCGGTGTTGTTGTTGATGAACTCGGCCGTGACGAACAGCGGAGCCGCGTACGTCATGTCCTTGTCCTTGCACTCATCGGTCGAGGCCTTGACCTCGTCGAATCGTGGGTCGGAGAAGGAGAGAGACATCGAACCCGAGAAGTCCTCGATCGGAGAGAGCTCGGTCAGGATGTCCTCGAGTCCACCGGCGACACTGCTGTCTCCGCGGGCGGCGGCACGGTCACGCCAACTTTGCGCACCTACCAGCCATTCGAACGAATCCGTCTGTACATCGAGGAGACCGGGTACCTCCAACGGCTCGCGAATGTTCGCGAACGAAACCCTCCTCGGGGCTCCCGGTGTTCCGACAACTGCCTTGGTCTGGCTAGAGACTGCCAAGATGCGTCCTTCCAGCACCTCACGCGGGTCGCTCGTGCAGTGCGACCGCCGCTGTATCTGTTTGCTATATGTGGGGCGAATTTCGGCTGGTGCAACCAGACCGAATCCCCATCACAGCGGCCCGAAAACGTGCTTTCGGGTAACAGCGATCGAGAGGTGGACAGGAGGCAGCCAGCGCAACGTCCAAAGGTACCCCAAATGTGCGCACAGCGCAACGGGGGCATCAAAAGTAGCACCCGGGGTCCATTCACGCGCCGACTCGACGAAAGCGTGTCGCCTGCCGAACGCCCAGAACCACTGCGCTCATCGAACCACTGCGCTTCCGAAACCACTGGGGGTGCTCCTGACGACAAGAGTGAACCGTGCCGCCCCCTTCGTCAAGAGGTTCGGCCCGATCCGTTTTCCGAGAGACTGCTCTCGACCCGGCCGCGTCAATGAACCACTGCACCGCCGAGACGTGTGCAACGGTCCATTGACGCAGTCGGGAGGACGCAGTCGGGAGGACGCAGTCGGGAGGACGCAGTCGGGGGCGGGCCACCCGGCGGGGACACCGACGCACCCGCCCCTGCCGACTACCGGTCGGCCTTGCGCCACCGCGTGGCCTCGGCGAGCGCGAACCCGTGGACATCCGCCAGCTCACCCAACCGCTCGACACTGTCGCCGTCGAGGGTGGTGCCGATGCTGCGCAGTCCGAACTCGCCCGACAACGCGATCAGCATCGTCTCGGCCATGCAGGCATACGTCAGACCTGGAGCCAACCCGTAGGTCAACCCGAATTCCGAACCCGACGGCACCCGCACGATGCCGCCGTCGAACACCGTCACGTCGGGCCGCTCACTGCGCACGTCCCGGCCGATGTTCGGCGGCTGCGCAACATCGCAGACGATGGCACCCTCCATCAGATCCGTCGGATCGATCAGCGCATGCGGCGCCGATGTCGCAGCGATGACGATCAACGAATCCTTCACCGCAGCAACAGAATCGGTGAAGAACTCGACATGTCGCGACCTGGTCAGATCGTCCAGATCACCGTCGACCGCGTGCGCGGCACCGGCCAGATCTCCCGAACCCGTCCCGGCCCGAGCGCACGCCACCATCTCCTGCGCGGCCGCCCACAGCTTGGGTGCGACGACCGAACTCTCCCCCTTCCTGCCGACCAACACGACGGCGCCGACCTCGCCGGCCAACTGCATGCCGATCGTTCGCCCGATCGCCCCGGCGGCACCGAGAATCGTCACCCGAGCCCGCGCGACATCGATACCGCGTTCACGGCACACGCGTCGAACAGCCCGCAGACTCGCCGCAGCGGTGAACGTGTTGCCGGTGGTGATCGGTCGCGTCGTCGCGCCGAGGCCCAACCCGTTCCCGGTGATCACCGACGAATAACCGCCCAACCCGACCACCGTCGCACCGCGTGAGATCGCCAGGTCGACGGCACCGCCGACCACCCGCAGCGCCTGCTCGGTCGGCAGATGCAGCAACTGCTCGGAGGTGTACGGCAGCCCGATCAGATCGCCGTGCGCCGTCGCCTCCTCACCCCCGACGACTCGGCCGCTGCCGATGACGAACGACGCAGGTTCGAGCTCGGACGTCGATGCCGCGAACCGCTCGAGCAGGTCCTGCCGCTCGCCGTGGTCGAACACCTCCAGCGCCGGATCGAACGCAGCGAAGAATCCGAGATCGAGAGGATGCGCGATGAACGCGAAGCGTCGATCGGCCTGTCGCACAGGGATATCGGGCGTCCGACCCGGGCGCAACGCCTCGAGCGCGGGCGGAGTGGCGACGGTCGGTCGGCCCAGCAGATGCCCGAACAATCCGTCCAGGTCCCCCACCGCCGCATACCCCAATGCGCGATCCAACGCCGCGACCAGCCGCGAGCACTGCACCGCCGACACCGTCAACGGTGGTTCGATCCGAATCACCCTGTTACCGAACAGAGTCGGAGCCACACGTATCCCCTCTACATCGAGCAGGTACGAGCAGATCACCACCGCCAGATTGTGTTGATCGGCAATCGATCCCAGCAACGACTGCCGCCCGACGAAGTTCACGTCCGCGGTGAGTTCCAGGCCCAGCAACAGTCCGCGACCGCGCACCACGGTGACCACCGACGGATATTTCTCGGCCAGCACGGAGAGATCGTTCTTCAGCTGCCGCCCGAGAACGGCCACGGTCTGCACCAGAGCGCAGTCGTCTCGAGTCAACTCGTCGAGTACCGCGATACCGACCCGCGCGGCCAACGCGTTCCCGGCGAAGGTCGACGTGTGACGGAGCGCGAAACTTTCGTCCACCAACCTCGGCGCACACAACACCGCACCCACCGGCACGATCCCTCCCCCGAGCGCTTTGGCCACGGTGAGAATGTCCGGCACCACACCATCGTGCTCGGCGGCGAACATCCTGCCGGTCCGGCCGAGCCCGGTCTGCACCTCGTCGAGAGCCATCAGCACCCCGTGCCGATCACAGATCTCCCGCACGCGGCGTAGGTACCCGTCGGGTGGACACACCACCCCGCCCTCACCCTGGATCGGCTCCACCAGAAACACCGCATAGTGCCCGGGTGCCACCGCCAGGGCCGCGTCGAGCGCGTCCGAATCACCGAACTCGATGTGATCGAATCCCTCGACCGGTGCACCGAAACCGCTCTGGTACTTGATGTTTCCCGTCGCAGACAAAGCGCCGAGAGTCTTGCCGTGAAAACCGTTCCCGGTGGTCAGTACACCCAGCCGACCGGTGTGCGCTCGCGCGATCTTGAGCGCCACCTCGGTAGCCTCGGTACCACTGTTGACGAACGTCGTCCGCGTCAATCCGTCGGGTGCGATGCGCCCCAACCGATCTGCCAATTCACCCGCTGCCGTCAGCACCGACGGCTGCACGAAGATCGCCTCCCCGCTGCATCGAACATCGTTGATCGCCTGCCAGATCGGAGTGGGGCCGTGACCGAACGGCAGCGCCCCGTATGCACCCGCGAAGTCCAGATAGCGTCGACCCGCGGCGTCGAACAGAACCGTCCCGTCGCCCCGCACGTACTCGCGATCCAAGTTCAGCGCAGACAACAGCCGATACAGTTCGGGATTGACGTGCTCGGCAAAGCCCGAACGACCGGACCTGGATTCCAGCGCGAAATAATCGATGGTTGTGTCAGTCATGACCTGCATGCTCCGTTTTCATCGGATCCACCCCTGGCTGTCGAGCGTCTATTGGTTGTCTCGAACAACCAGGGCTCGCCCCAAGCCAGGACGCAATCGCGATGGTAACTCGGTGGCCAGCCGGTGACAGACGGCCGAAAAGCGCACGAAAAAGCCCCGTCCGAGCAGGAATTCTGCGTCGAACGGGGCCGGATCGAGTGCTGTTGTGACGCCTACTGATCGTCGATTGCCGACAGCTTCCAGGTGCCGTCGACCTTCTCCATGTTCACCGTCAACGGGCCCTCGGCACTACCCGATGCGACACCGTTCTGCGTGGCACTGATGTTCACGTTGGCGATCAGTTCCGCCATGCCATCCTCCAGCCGCGAGACGCCGATATCGGTGACCATAGCTTCGGTTCCCGTATCCGTCTGCACCACAGCCGATTTGGTGGTTTCCGCGGTGGAGTTGAACTCGTCGAGCATCGACTGATTGAGCACCGCACGAGCGGCATCGAAATCGGCGTCGATCGTGGCGGCCTTGTACGTGTACAAGGTTTGCAGCGCGTCGGTCGCGGCCGAAGTGACTTCCTGCGTCGCCGCGGAATCCACCCAGGCTGCGTTGTCGATCGTGGCGAACGGCTTGAACGCGGCAACGGCAGCGAACGCACCGAGCACAACGGCTATGACCGCAACGACGATGACGTGCTTGTAGCCGATCCCCGACGCCGACGCCGACGCGGCGGCAGAGTCGGTCGACGCGGAATCAGCTGCGGACTTGTCGGTTGGCGGCTTGTCGAGCACAGGCTTGTCGGTTGCCGGCTTCTCGAGCACAGGCTTGTCGGTAGCGGGCTTATCGGTTGCCGGCTTGTCGAGCACAGGCTTGTCGGCAGCGGGCTTATCGGTCACCGGCTTCTCGACAGCAGGCTTGTCGAGCGCGGGGTTGTCGGCTGTGGGCTTGTCCGATACGGGCTCGGTGGGCGGTGTCGTGGTGACCGCCGAAGTCTCGGTCGCAGCGGACGCCTCGGCACCGGTCGAGTCCGTGGCGGAGTTGGCAGCAGTCGGCTTCCCGGTACCGGCCACCTTCCGGCGAACTTTGCTGGTGGTGGTGGGTGGAACGATCTTGCGACGCTGGGGAGGCACTACAGAACTCCTTCGAAACTCACTTCGGTACAGACGGAAAACACCAATGCCGGATCTCTCAATTGCCGCCGGCGTCGGGCTGAGGAGCCGGCGTCGCTTCCGCACTGGGGTCGGCCGCATTCGGATCGACCGCATTCGGGTCGGCGGGGCCGCCCGGTTCGGTCGGGACAACGGGATTGGTGTTCGGGTTGTCGAGCGAGATCCGTGAACCGATGGGGTCGACCTTGTTGGTCTTCCACACCCCGTCGACCTCTTCCATGGCCAGACGCATCGTCAGCTTGCTGCGCTCGACGCGATCGGGCCACGTAGTGGTCGTCGCGATGACCACGAGGGCGGTGGCGGTGTTCTCGTCCGTGCTCAGCTCGGTGAGCGTGCCGTGCAACACTTCGGCCTCGCTCTTGGCACCGGACTGACGAACCTGATCGGTGATTCCCGAGCGAGTCTGCTCGAGGTCGTTGAGCATCAGGTCGCCGGTGATCGACGACTTCATGTTGTCGAACGACTGATCGATGGCTGCTGCGTCGACCGTGTTCAGGTTGACGGCGGCCTGCTGAGCTCCGGTCAGCGCCGCGTCCCTGGTGTCCGCGGTGGGCTTCTGGCTCAGTAACGCATTGCCCCAGCCGTAACCGAAGAACACTGCCGCCGCGAGAGCGGCAACGGCGATCACCGTGACGACGGCCAACAGGATTTTCGCGGTCTTGGTGCGCCCTGGAGTCGCTGGGGACTCCAGGGCTTCGGTGCTCGAGTTCACACTTTCCACCCTACTACTCGGTAATATCCGGCCGAACCACTCTCGGCCCGACGGCAGTGCTGAGCAGCAGTTCCACCGATTTCACTACTTCGGCGTGACGCCGATCAGCGGTGCCAACTGGGTGGCGATGGGGTTGAGGTTGAGCTTCTCCGGATCGACCTTGGGCTTGAGGTCCCACGGCTGCGGCACGTCCGGATCGGCGAACACGATGCGGTTCGCGGACCGCACACCCGTGACGCTGCCCTGCGGTGTCGCGCAGTTCGCGTCGAGGTTCAACGGGTAGTTCTCCCGAGTCGGATCGAAGTTCGGGTTCTTGCGCTTCTCCTCGTCGAGGATCGCCTGCGAACCCTCGTAGCCCACCGTGCAGGGCGGCGGGTTGTTGGTCTCGAGCAACAGACCCTGACGGATCGTGCCGTCGTTCGGGACGATCGTCGAGATGCCGGCACCGAGGGCAGGCAGGAACGTCAGGAACGGACGAAGCGCGACGTACCGCGGTTCGGCCTGAGCAGCAACCAAGGCCAGGTTGTTGATGTCGGTGGTCAGAGCCGGACCGGCATCGGTGATGAGACCGCCGAGCTGATCGCCTGCCGCCGTACCGGTATCGATGAGGCGGCGAATGTCCGGATCGCTGGACTTCAACTGAGCCGTCACTTCGTCGAGGCTGGTGCTGAACTGACGAATCAGATCCGACTGCTCGGACTGCGTGTTCAACACCGGCACCGCGTCACGCACCAGCGCAAGCGTCTCCGGCAACGCCTCGTTGCCGGCCTCGGAGATGTTCCCGAGCGAATCGACGAGAGACGCCAGATCTGCGCCCTTACCGTCGAATGCGACGCCGAGTTCGTTGACGACCCGCGTCAGCGTGTCCAGCGGTACCGACCGGACCAACGTGTTCGTGTTGGCGAGGACGTCCTCCACCGGCACGGGCGTGGTGGTGTCGGCCTGCGCGATCTGCGAACCATCGACCAGGAACGGCCCCTGATCGGTGTCGGGCTGCAAGTCGACGTACTGCTCACCGATCGCAGACCGGTTGGCGACAACGGCCTTCGTACCGGCCGGGATGTCCGGCCCACCGTTGTCGAGCATGAGCGCGACCCGGACGCCGTCCTGCGTCAGTTCCAGATCCCCGACGGCTCCCACCGGAACACCTCGGTAGGTGACCTCGGCATTGGAGAAGATGCCACCGGAATCGGCGAGATTCAGATCGACCTGGTACTGCCCGAAGCCGAGCATGTTGTCCAGGCGCACGTACTTGGCACCGACATAGACCAAGCCCAGTACGGCGACCACGACGAAGAGGACCAATTGAATGCGAACCAGTCTCGATCTCACTGTCCAACTCCGAATCGCTCGAGCAGATCGTTCAACGGTGCCAACGGATCGGCCGATGCGGGCGCAGCGGCCGCGGCAGCCTGCTCGTTGGCCGGGGCACCCGGGCCCGGAACCGGTGACGGGACGATCGGCGGCAACGGCAGCAACGAGATCGTCGGCCAACCCGGCCGAGGTCCGTTTCCGTTGTAGTACGGATTGGACGGGTCGACCACCGGCAGCGTGTTGCCGTACTTGGGCTGGACGTAGACCGGATCGCCCTCACCGACGCCGAAGTTACGCAGCGCAGTTCCGATCGACAGGTCGAGTGAGAGGAACAGGTTGGCGGAGTTGCCCTCGATGATCTTCTCGGTGCCGTCGGCGAACGGCAGCGTCGGAATGACCGAAAGCGAGCTCACCACGTCGTCCGCCGAATCGGCCAGGGCCTGGAGCGTCGGGCGCAGTGCCCGCAGGTCTGCGATCAGATCGTCCTTGGAACGGTCGATCACGTCGGTGCCGACGGCTCCGAGGCGATCGAGAGCTCCGAGCATCTCGGTCAGCTGCGGACGCTGCTGCTCGAGCACCTCGGTGGCGATCGGCAGGTCCTTCAGTACGGCGTCGATCTTGTCGGTCTGCGTGTTGACCCGGCCGCTGAGAGTGTCGAGACCGTCGATGGCGCGGGTGATGTCGTCGCGCTGCTGGTTGAGGCCGTCGATCAACGTGTTCGCCTGCTGCAGAAGCTCTTTCGTCTTGCCTTCGCGACCGTCGAACGCAGTGCTCAGTTCCTTGATGATCGGCGAGAGCTGCCCGACGCCGCCACCGTTGAGCAGCAGCGAGAGCGCACCGAGTACCTGCTCGATATCGGTGGCATGACGGGTTCGATCGAGCGGGATGGTGTCGCCGTCCTGCAACCGCGCTGCTGCCTCGTCACCGGGAGGTGCCGAGAGCTGCACGAACTTCTCACCGAGCAGGTTGGTCTGCTGCACCGAAGCGATCGCATTGGCAGGCAGATCCACGTCCGAGTTGAGGATGACGTCGACATCGGCCGTCCACCCCTCGTTCGGTACGGAGATGGAGGCGACTCGGCCGGCCGCCACACCGTCGACCTTGACGGTCGACTGCGGGACCAGGTCCAGCACGTCGTCGAACTGCACCGTCAGGTTGAACGGGTTGTCACCGACGTCGGCACCACCGGGGAGCGGGATGGCGTAGATGCCTGCCGACGAACATGCCCCGGCGGACAACGCCACCACACATGCGCCTGCACCTACTACCAACGAACGCTTCACGCGGGCTCGATTCCGATTCACAGAGGTCATCACTGTCCTCCTCCGATGAGCGACCGGTCGAGACCTGGCATGGGGGTGGACCCCAGTCTCGGCGAGACGTTGCCCGGCACGGTGCCTGGCACGGACACGTTCTGCTCGATGTCGTTGGTGAGAACGCCGAACGGCAGCACGATCCGGTTCTGGTCGGTGATGGGTGCCTGGATCATGTCGGTGAGGTTGGCGCACTGATCGATGATCGGCTGAATCTGCGCACCGAGGGCCTCGAAGCGAGGATCACCGGGCACCAGCTTGCCGAGGTCGAGCAATCGGCAGACGGTGCCGAGCGGATCCTGGGTCTCGTTCTGGAGATTGGCGCGCGTGGCCAGTGTGCCGGACTCGGCATCGTAGGCGTTGACCAGGTTGCTGATGGCCAGCGGCAGCAACGTCAGGGTCTGTACCAGTTGCTCGCGATTGTCCGCGAGAGTCTGGGTCGGCACCACGAGACCGTTGGCGGTATCGGTCAGTTCAGTGCGGTTGTCCGCAACGAAGGTGGCCACGTCACCGAGCGAGACCGACAGCTGCTGCAGCGCGGCACCCAACTCCTCTCGCTGACCCGACAGGAAACCGGTCAGGTCGGCCAGTTGCGTGTTGAAGCTGCGGACCTGCTGATCGTTGACGGCCAGAGCACTGACGAACGTCTGCAGATTCTTGATCGTGTCGAAGACGTCGCTGCGCGAATCGCTCAGTGTGCGACCGGCCGCCGACAGCTGAGTGATGCTGTTGCCCAACGCTTCACCGTTGCCGTCGAGATTGGCCGCGCCGGTGTTCACCAGGTCGGTGAGCGCGCCGTCCTTGTTGGCGCCATCTGGCCCGAGGGCAGTGGAGAGGTCGTTGATGGACGAGTACAGCTCGTCGACCTCGACGGGTGTGGCCGTGCGATCGCGACCGATCGTCGTTCCGCTGGCCATCGTGTCGCCGACGCTGTACGCGGGGGCGAGCTGGACGTAGCGATCGGCGACGAGCGACGGGGTGACCTGTACGGCCTTCGCCTCGGCCGGGATATCGACCCCACGGTCGACTCGCAGGACGACCTCGACGTCTTCACCCAACGGTGTGACCGATTCGACGGTACCGACCTTGACGCCCAGTACTCGGACCTCCGAGCCGGAGTAGATACCGACCGACTTGTCGAAGTACGCGGTGATCTTGGTCGAGCCGGCCCTGGTGAAGAGCCACCAGCCGGCAACTGCGACGACCAGAGCCACGATCACGACGACCGCGATCAGCGCGATCTTGTTCTTGTTTCTCGGCGCTGTCTGAGTCTCGGTCATCAGTTGCCTGCCAACTTGTCGACCGAGGGCTCGCGGTAACCAGGTATCAACGGAACTCCGGGTGGTGTGAGGTTGGCCAGGACGATGTCGAGCCACCGGCCGTTACCGACCACGTTCGTGTACAGCCGAATGAACGGCTCGTACAACTTGAGTGCGCGGTCGAGATTGTTGTTGTTGCGTTGCAGGGTCTCGATGACGCCGTTGAGCTGCTGCAGCATCGGGTTGATGGTGGCCTCGTTGTCACGAACCAGACCGGTCAGCTCCTGCGATACGCGCTGCGTACCACTGAGGAGCTCGGAGATGGCCTGCTGCCGATTGTTGAGCTCTTCGAGCAGCGGACCTGCGTCGGTGATGAGCTGGTTGAATTGCTCGTTGCGGTCGGCCAGCACCTTCGACGTCTCACCGGTGGCCTCGAACAGCTTCTTGAGCTCCTCATCGCGACTGGCCACGGTCTGCGACAGCCGGGTCACGCCGTCGAGCGAGGCTCGGATGTTCGCCGGGGTCTCGGAGAATGCGTCGGACAACGTGCGCATGCTGGTGGCGAGTTGGTCCGTGTCGATGTCGTTGATGGTCGACGCGGCAGCCGAGAACGCATCGATGACGTCGTACGGGGACGTGGTGCGCTCGAGCGGAATCGGGTCCTTGGGGCTCAGTGTCTCCGGTCCGCTCGGGTCGAGCGCCAGATACTTCTGCCCCAGCAGGGTCTTGATCGCGATGGCGGCCCGTGACTCGTTTCCGACCCACGCGTCCTTCACCGTGAAGTCCACGAGCACCCGGTCGCCTTCGAGACGAACGTCGGTCACCTTGCCGACCTTGACGCCCGCGATGCGAACCTCGTTGGAGGGCTTGAGTCCTGCGGCCTCGCTGAACTCCGCGGTGTACACCGAACCCGCACCGATGATGGGGAGACGGTCGAGAAAGAAGACCGACATCGTGGCGAGCAGGATGATCACGATTCCCAGTCCACCGATGGTGGCCGGACTACGTCGAGATGTCATTGCTTGATCCCCCCAGCTTTGCAGCGATCGGCCGAGTTCGTGTACAGCGGCTGGTTTACGGTCGGAAGCCCGGTGGGCAGATTCAGGTTCGGCGAGTTACCCGGTCCGGCGACGATGTCGATACCGCACAGGTAGAACGTGAACCACGATCCCTGCTGGGCCGTGCGAATGAGCTTGTCGAGTTTGACGGGCAGAATTCCGAGGACCGTGTCCACGTCGTCGCTTCGGCGGTTGATGGTCTCGGACAGCGTGTTCAGCGCCGTGACAGATCCCTGGATCGACGGCCGAGTCGGCTCGAGCAGGTCGGCGGTGGCGTTGGTCAGACCCGCGAGCGAGGTGACGGCGGAGCCGACGACCTCACGGTCGGCCGACAGACCCGAGACCAGCTGCTGGGTGTTGACGATCAAGCTGTCCAGCTGACCGTCGTTCTGGTTGACCGTCGCCAGCACGTTGTTGAGATTGGTGATGACCTGGCCGATGACCTGGTCCTTGTCGGCGACGGTGTTCGTCAGGGTCGCCGTGTTGGTCACCAGTTCGTTGATCGTGCCCGACTCTCCCTGGAACACCTGGATGATCTGGTACGACAGCTTGTTGACGTCGTCGGAGCTCAGGGTGGTGAACAGCGGCCGGAAGCCGTCGAACAGCGTGGTCAGATTCACCGCAGGCTTGGTCCGTTCCAACGGAATGGTGGCACCTTCGGTGATCTTGCGGCCCTGGTCACCCGAGCCCTGCTCGATGGCGATGTAGCGCTGGCCCACCAGGTTCCTGAACCGGATGGTCGCCGTCGAACTGGCGGGCAGCCAGTCGCGACTGCTCAGCGTGAAGTCCACTTTCGCTTCGCGCTCGTTGGCGATCTCGATCGAGTCGACCTGGCCGACGCGAACGCCCGCGATGCGAACCTCGTCGCCCTCGTTGAGTGAGGTGACGTCGGTGAAGACCGCCGAGAACTTGCTACCGCCGCCGCCACTGCTGTTGGCGATGGTGAAGGCAAGGGTGGCCGTAGCAATGATCGTGATCACGGCGAACACGATCAGTTTGATGATCGGCGCGAGAAGGCCTCTCATGGCACGGTCACCTCCACTCCTCTCATCGCCGGTGCGCCGATAGCGGCTGCCCACGACGGAACACTGTCTGGTGCAACACCACTCGCCTGTCCGTAGATCACGGCGAGAGTGTCACGCTCGAAGTCCGAGCCCTCGTAGCTCGCAGGCTGCGCGGATGCGGCGACCGCGGGAACGATGGAGCTCTGAGCCGACTTGGGCGGCCCCTGCCCTTCGATCACCTGCGGTCCCGGGTTGCGGGTCGGCACCTGGTAGGAGCCGTCGTTGATCGAACCTCCCGGGTACTGCGGGAAGAACTCTCCCGGTGCTGCGGGTTCGAAGCAGGTGGCTCCGCGATCGTCGAACAAGCGCGGCTCGTCCTGGTTCGGCAAGTAACGGCCCTTCGGGTTGACGAACGATGCGGACACGTTGATGCCGGGGTACTCGTCGCCCTCGCCGAGCACGATCTTGCCGCGCCTGGCACCTTCGGCGAACTGAGAGAACGTGCAACCGAACGTCGGGGAGAACTCGGCCAGCAGCTCGAGAGCTTCACGAGAGTTCGCGGCCAATCCGATCAAGTTCTCGGAGTTGGTCTGCAGGAAGTCCGCGGTGGTGTAGGACGCCGAGGTCAGCGAGCCGTACAGCGTTTCGAGGCTGGACTGCCGCTCGACCACGGTGTTGCCCGTCGTCCGCAGGTTGTCCAGCGCCGAAATCAGTTCGGGCGCAGCGTCGGCGTAGGTCTCCGAGAAGTCCGCCAGCCCGACCAGCGTCTGCTGGATGTTCGGCAGCTCCGTGTTCAGCCCTGACACGACGTTGGTCAGGTTGTCGATGGTCTGTCCGAGCTGCTCGCCGCGTCCACTGAGTCCCTGTGCCAACGACCCGAGGGTGTTCGCCAGGTCCTGCGGCGGGATCGCCTGCAGCAGGGGAAGCAGGCCGTCGAGCAACTGCCCGACCTCGATGGCGTTGCCGCTGGTGTCCTGCTGAAGAACCGTGCCGTCGGTGATCGGCGACGCGGAATCGTTCTCGGGCAGGATCAGCGACACGTAACGCTCACCGAACAGAGTCTTGGGCAGCAACCGCGCCGTCGCATTGGACGGAATCAGTGGAGCCTTGTCCGGGTCGATGGCCAGCTGCGAGGTGACGACTCCGTCGACGGTGGACGCCGAGCGCACCTCGCCGACGATCATTCCGCGCACCTTCACATCGGCGTTCATCGGCAGAGCATTTCCGACCGAGTCGGTTTCGAGGCTGACGTTGACCACCGACTTGAACGTCTTGTTGTAGGACGTGATGCTCCATCCCAGAAACAGGATGAGCACCAGGAAGAACGCCAAACCGAGCAGTACTCGCTTCAGTCGCGACGGCGAGTCGATCATCCCGCAACCCTCACTGTGGTGGTCGTGCCCCAGATGGCGAGGCTCAAGAAGAAGTCCAGCACTGCGATCGTGACGATCGCGGTACGAACGGCACGGCCAACGGCCACACCGACACCGGCAGGTCCGCCCGAGGCGTGGTAGCCGTAATAGCAGTGGATCATGATCAGGACGAAGGCGAATATCAACACCTTCAGGAACGAATACAACACGTCTTCCGGAGGTAGGAAGAGGTTGAAGTAGTGGTCGTAGGACCCCGTGGACTGCCCGTTGAAGATGGTGCTGATCCCTCGGGACGCGACGTACGACGCCAACAGTCCGACGATGTAGAGCGGGATGACGGCCACGAAGCCGGCGATCATGCGGGTGGTCACCAGGAACGGCACGCTCGGTACCGCCATCACCTCGAGGGCGTCGATCTCCTCCGAGATCCGCATGGCACCGAGCTGGGCGGTGAAGCCACAGCCGACGGTGGCCGAGAGCGCAAGTCCTGCGACGATCGGCGCAATCTCACGAGTGTTGACGTACGCGGACAGGAAGCCGGTCAGTACCGAGCTACCGAGCTGCTCGAGTGCTGCGTAGCCCTGCAGCCCGACGACGATGCCGGTGAAGCCGGACATCATCACGATCACGCCGATGGTTCCGCCGATGACGGCGAGCGCACCGCTGCCGAAGGTGACCTCCGCCAGCAGGCGAAGCACCTCCTTCTTGTAATGCACCGCGGTCTTGGGAATCCACCCGATGGCCCGCAGGTAGAACGACATCTGCTCGCCTGCACGGTCGAGCACGTTGAGCGGGGCATTGCCGACGCGCTTGACGCGCATCAACGTGCGGTCACCGCGACCTCTTGCGATCGTCATCGCGGTTACGCTCCCTTCGCTGGGACGACCTGGAGATACACCAGGGTCAGAATGAGGTTGGCGAAGAAGAGCAGCAGGAACGTGATGACAACCGTCTGGTTCACTGCCTCGCCGACGCCCTTGGGTCCGGGATTGGGATTGAGCCCCTTGTAGGAGGCGATGATGCCCGCGATGAGCCCGAAGATCGCCGCTTTCGCTTCTGCGACATACAGATCGGGAAGCTGCGCCAGCGCTCCGAAGGACGCCAGGTACGCACCGGGGGTGCCGCCCTGGAGGATCACGTTGAAGAAGTAACCGCCGGCGATGCCGACGACCGAGACCAGGCCGTTGAGCAACAGTGCGACGAGAATCATCGCGAGCACTCGCGGAACGACCAGACGATGTACCGGATCGATGCCCAGCACCCGCATGGCGTCGATCTCCTCGCGAATGGTGCGCGAGCCGAGGTCGGCAGTGACGGCGGAACCTGCGGCACCGGCCACCAACAACGCGGTCACGATCGGACTGCCCTGCTGAATGACCGCGAGCACACTGGCCGCGCCGGTGAACGACTCGGCACCGAGCTGCTTGATGAGCGATCCGGTCTGCAGCGACACGACCGCGCCGAACGGAATCGCGACGAGCGCTGTCGGCAGAATCGTGACGCTGGCGATGAACCAGGCCTGCTCGATGAATTCACGGAACTGGAACGGCCTACGAAAGGTGTTCCGAACGACCTCGACGAACAGCTCGACGATATTTCCGGCTTGAGTCAGAGCGGCGTTCGCCGGAGCGAACGCGGACTTCTTCGATCCCCCCATGTCTGCTATTGACCCCGACCCTGTGTCGGAGCTTGGTAGCCCGGCTGGTCATGACCTTGGCTGCTGTAACCCTGCTGGTCGTAGCCCTGCTGGCCATAGCCCTGTTGGTCATAGCCCTGCTGGTCGTAACCCTGCTGGTCGTAGCTCTGCTGGCCATAGCCTTGCTGGTCGTAGCCCTGCTGGTCGTAACCCTGCTGCTGGTCTGCGTACACGGGGTTCCGCTGGCCGGGATCGGTGGTGTCGAGGCTTTCCTGGATCGCGACCTGCGCACTGTGCGGCAGGGTGTGCATGATCTGGCGGACGCGTTCCTGCCTGCGTCCGACGGCCTGGCGCACCGGAGTACCCGGGGTGGCCTTCATCTGCGGGACGATGCCTTCCACGTCGTCGACGCCACCGGCGTGGTGCCCGGCGTCGACCATGGCCTGCTCTTGCGCCATCTGCGCCTCGTCCTTCTCCTCCGACATACCGATCGGACCGATCATGGTTCCGTTGAGGAACTGCTTGACCACCGGCTCGTCGCTGGTGAGCAGCACCTCACGCGGGCCGAACATCACCAGCTGGCGACGGAAGAGCATGCCGATGTTGTCGGGCACCGTCCGCGCGAGGTTGATGTTGTGCGAGACGATCAGGATCGTCGCGTCGATCTCGGCGTTGATGTCGATCAGGGTCTGCGAAATGTAGGTGGTACGAACGGGATCGAGGCCGGAGTCGGGCTCGTCGACGAGGATGATCTCGGGATCGAGAACCAGAGCGCGGGCGAGGCCGGCGCGCTTGCGCATACCGCCGGAGATCTCACCGGGGAGCTTGTCCTCGGCACCGAGCAGACCCGTCAGTTCCAACTTCTCCATGACGATCTTGCGGATGTCGGACTCGGACTTCTTGGTGTGCTCGCGGAGCGGGAACGCGACGTTGTCGTAGAGGTTCATCGAGCCGAACAGGGCACCGTCCTGGAACAGCACGCCGAAGAGCTTGCGGATCTCGTAGAGCTCACGTGAGGAGCACTGCAGGATGTCGGTTCCGTCGATGAAGATCTTGCCCTGCTCGGGCCGGAGGAGGCCGATCAGAGACTTCAGGAAGACCGACTTACCGGTTCCGGACGGACCCAGGAGAGCACTGACTTCACCCTTCGGCAGGGTCAACGTCACGTCCTGCCAGATCTTCTGTACACCGAAAGACTTGGTCAATCCCTCGACCGAAACCTCGACTCCCACGCTGACCTCCACAATTCGTACACATCGACCCAGATGTGGGTTGCGTCACTGTAACCCATGCACGTGTCCGCTCCGACACAGGAGCTTACCGCCCAGTAAGAACTTCCCCGAGTCAGGCTGTAGAGCTTGCATCAGTGTGGCCCATCTCACGCGACACGGTCGGCGACTCGCCAGAACTGTGACAAGTCCCTGCCGTGCTTTGCTGTGACAAGCCACAAGCGATCACAGCCGAAACCCTTCGGAAAGCTTCGGACTTCGGCGAGGTCGAGTAAACAGGGACGCAGAGCGAGTGTCACGCGATCTCGCGGAGTCCGTGACCGATCACAACGACACCTCGACCGGTGCCACCGGAAACACAGAAAAGGGACCGTCCCCACCGGAGTGGAAACGGTCCCTCGACTCGCTCTCGATGTCAGAGCGTGACGTGCGACTGCAACGAAGCGGTCTTACTTGACGGAGATCTTTGCGCCGGCAGCTTCCAGCTTCTCCTTGGCAGCCTCGGCTGCATCCTTGGCGACCTTCTCCAGGATTGCCTTCGGAGCGCTCTCGACGAGGTCCTTGGCTTCCTTCAGGCCGAGGCCGGAGACGACCTCACGGACGACCTTGATGACCTGGATCTTCTTGTCGCCGGCCGACTCGAGGACGACGTCGAACTCGTCCTGCTCCTCGGCAGCCTCGGCCGGAGCACCGGCTGCGCCTGCTGCTGCAACTGCGACGGGAGCGGCTGCGGTGACCTCGAAGGTCTCCTCGAATGCCTTCACGAACTCGCTGAGCTCGAGGAGGGTGAGCTCCTTGAACTGGTCGAGCAATTCTTCGGTGCTGAGCTTCGCCATGGTGGCGGGTCCTTCCTGTAAGTACCTGGTCGCTGATCCGCGACTTGGTGTTGGTGGTGTGGAGCTGAGCTGTTCGCCAATACCAGCGGATCAGCTTTCGGCGGGAGCTTCCGCCGGTGCTTCTGTTTCTGCAGGTGCCTCGGCTGCGGCGGGTTCGCCGGCAGCCTTCTTCTCCTGCAAAGCGAACGCAAGACGCGCGAACTGCGATGCGGGAGCGTTGAACAGGCCTGCAGCCTTCGACAAGTTGCCCTTCATGGCGCCGGCGAGCTTGGCCAACAGGATTTCGCGCGACTCGAGGTCTGCGATCTTGTTGATCTCGTCCACGGACAGCGTTGCGCCGTCCATGTAGCCGCCCTTGACGATCAAGGCCTTGTTGTCCTTCGCGAAGGCCTTGATGGCCTTCGCTGCGTCGACCGGCTCGCCCTTGATGAATGCAATGGCGGTCGGTCCGACGAACAAGTCGTCGAGGCCGGTGATGCCGGCCTCGGCTGCTGCGCGCTTGACCAGGGTGTTCTTGGCGACGGAGTACGTGGCACCTTCGCCGAGCGCACGCCGGAGCTGAGTCAGACCGGACACCGACAGGCCACGGTATTCCGTGACGACGGCAGCCGTCGAACCTTTGAACTGTTCGGTGATCTCCGATACTGCTGAGACCTTTTCGGGCTTTGCCATACTTCGCCTCCTCTCGTGGGAAGTTGTGTCGATCGCGAGAGGGCCGGAAAACGACGAACGCCCCGGCGCAAGAAGCACACGGGGCGTGAACGAGCGGGCAGCCACCAGGGCTGCATACAGGTTCCCTACCTCGTTCTCCTGCGTGGGCCGTCCGAAGCGATCTCGGACCTTCAACCGCGCAACTCCCGGAAGCGAATCCTTCGAGAAGGCGGTGACCAACGGTCTTGGGTAGAACTTGATTGGGCGGTCAGGGCACGAGTGCGAGCATTCGTGATCCGAACCGTCGACCAGGCTACAACACGTTCGGTGTCAACTCCAAAACGTTCGGCGTTGCACTGTCATCGGCGTTGCACTGTCATCGGCGTTGCACTGTCATCGGCGTTGCACTGTCATTTGCGCACCCCGTAGAGAACGAGGTTGCGCTCGTAGCTGCCCACGGCTGCATCGAAGTCACCCGAACAGGTGATGAGCCGGATCTCGTCGGCAGGCACAGCCCCGAAGACCGACGCCGTCGGGAACTCGGCTTTGCCGTAATCACCGATCTCGTCGATGCGGTACTCGGCTCGGCCACCCGCCTCGTCGTCCACCGCAACGACATCGCCGACTCCGAGTTCCGACAGGCGATCGAACACGGCGGGACCGGTCGTCGAGTCGACGTGCCCGGCTATCACCGTCGGGCTACCGATCGCGCCGGGTCGGCCACCTCCGGTGAACCACCCGACGTCGTCGTAGTCGGTGGGCACCTGCATCTCACCCGATTCGGTGAGACCCAGGCCGATCAACGGCTCGTCGAGCGCGATGTCCGCGGCACTCACCCGCGTCGGGGCCGGTCTCACCGAATCCACTGCGGGCACTGACACGGCGGGCACTGGCACGGCGGGCGCAGGCACGGCGGTGCTCGACGACGGCTGCGAGGACACCGGCGTGGTCGCCGCCGGCGGCGGTGAGGGTGGCGAGGAACAGCCCACCACCACCGCCGCGGCAGCGACCGCGATCAGAACCGGATATCTCAGCTCCGCACCTCGCGTCGAGCAGCGACTGTCACGCCCGCGACGACCATCGCGCCCAGGGCAACCGCATTGACGACCGGCAGCACCGAACTCGACGCCGAATCGGACGCCGCGAGCGCCGACCCGCCGCCACCGGTCGCGACGGACCCGACCGGAATCTGGCTGAGCTGGCCACGCACCGCTCCGGCCGAGAAGTCGACGGTGTGGGTGTCGGCGGCGAAGGCGGCCGGGTCGGCTTCGATCTGGTCCAGGGTGAATCCGGTCCCGCTGTCCGCGTCGGCACCGGCAGGCGTGAGGCCGGTGGTGAACGGTCCCTGCATGCAGCCGCTGCTGGTGCGCGGGCCGTCGCCGATCGGGGTGGGGTTCGGGAATGCCAGACGCGGAGGACCTGCTGCGCCCGCCGCTGCCTGGTGGATGTGCGTGGCGGTCTTGGCCGGGCTCATGTAGTCGCCGGTCACGCCTTCGAGCGCGATGTCGTAGCAGATGATGTCGAGGTCGGAGTTGATGCGCAGAGTGAAGGTACCCATCGCACCGGGCTGACCCGGAGTGGCGACGCCCTCTCCGTTGAGCACCTGGTCGGGAGTGGCCATGGCCGTGAATGCACTGGTGAAGGAATCCGGTTCGGCGACAGGCGTATCGGCACCGGCCGGGGCGGCGGCGAACAGCATCATCGCCGCAGCGGTGGCGGTACCACCGACGAGCGCTGTGGCGGTGGATCGGATCGACGTTGCCGGGCGTGGGATCGAGCGTCTGGTCATCTCGTGTGCCTTCCGTGGGAGTATCGGGCAGGCGAGCCCGTGCAAGGTGTACGAGCGCCGATGCCAAAATGTTCAAAGCTCGGTAAAGAAATGTTTTCCGCCCTCGCCATGAACGTCCGAGGGTCCACCGACGTATCCACTGTCATGAGCATCGGGAGCGTGATCGAACTGGACTTCGACGTCGCTGCCGCGTACGACGAGCACGCGTCGGCCATGCTCGGGTTCGCCGTCAACGCTCTCCGCGACAGAACTCTGGCCGAGGATTGTGTTCAGGAGACCTTCCTGCGGGCTTGGCGAGCGAGGTCCCGATTCGAGCCCGGGCGCGGGTCCCTGCGAACGTGGCTGTTCGCCATCGAACGCAACGTGATCGTCGATGCTCAGCGGTCGCTGACGAGGATGCCGATGCCGGCCTCGGACCGGATCGACGACGTCGGGCGGGAGTCGGGCAGTGTCACGCGTGACACCAGCCCCGATATCGACGAGCGGCTCCGCATCATCGCCGCGCTCGCCCTGCTCTCCCCCGAGCATCGGCAGGTCGTCGTCGCAGTGCACCTGGGCGGCAGCTCCTACGCGGAGCTGTCGAAATCGACCGGGGTCGCCGTGCGAACACTGCGCACCCGCACCTTCTACGCACTGCGAGCCCTACGACAACATCTCGACGGAAAGGAGGAGACATGAGCGCAGCACCCGATCGCCGAGCCGAGTTGATCGCCGCTGCCGTCGGTGACGATCTCGACGACGCCGAAGCCGCCGAACTGCGTCGACTCGCTGCATCCGATCCCACGATCGACCACGAGATCGCCGAATTGCGCTCGCTGACCATGACTCTCGGGAGCCGCGGCCCTACCGACGCGTGGCTCGAATCTTCGACGTCACCCGACCTTCGCGAGCGAATCCTCGGTGCGACAGGCAGCTCCGAGTGGTCGCCGCAGCAAAATCGGCGAACACAGCAGTTCGGAGGGCAGCGGTTCGGAGGTCAGCGGTTGGGAAGGCAGCGCAGATCGGCAGGACTGGCCGTTGCGGCCGCAATAGTAGGGGTGGTGGTCGGCAGTGGGGTGGTGCTCGGAGTCGACGCCTACCGCCAGGACCCCATGAATCCACCCGCCGCGATCACCGGTCCACCCGGAACCCTCGGCGCGTACGAGCAGGTCGGCTTCACCACCGAGGTGCCGAGTGTGGACATAGAAGGAGGTCTGGTCGCCCATACGTGGGGTACCGAGACCGTCCTGGAGATGGACGGCATCTCCGATCGTGGCCCGTACGAGGTGGTTCTCGTCGACCGATCGGGTGTCGAACGTCCGTCCGGCACGTTCCTCGGTAGTGACATCACCATCGAGTGCCGAATGAACGCCGCGGTGCTGCGCCAGGACGTGACCGACATCGAGATCCGCACGTCCGGCGGTGCCGTCCTGGCGCGTGCTCAGCTGCCGACGGCCTCGTAGCGTTTCGAGCCGGGCCACCAGTTGCGCTCGCCGAAGAGCTTCATCATCGCCGGCACCATCATCATGCGCACCAGCACCGCGTCGAACAGCACGGCGATGGCGAGAGCGAAGCCGAACTGTTTGAGCTCGAGCACGTCGGCGGTGAGGAAGCTGGCGAACACGGCGATCATGATCGCGGCGGCGGCCGTGATGGGCCTGGCGGTGTGCTCGATGCCGTCGACCACGGCCACGTCGTTGCTCGCTCCCCGCACGAACACCTCACGCATGCGGCCGATGAGGAACACCTCGTAGTCCATCGACAGGCCGAAGACCACGGCGAACACCGTCACCGGTAGATACACCTGGATGTAGCCCGGGCTCTCGAAGCCGAGAATGCTCGACCCCCAACTCCATTGGAAGACGGCGACCGTCGCACCCAACGCTGCGCCGGTGACCAGCAGGTTCATGGCGACGGCCTTCAGCGGAATCACCACGCTGCGGAAGACGACGGCCAGGTAGAAGAGGGAGAAGGCCAGGACCGCGGCCACGACCCAGGCGAATTTGCCGGAGATCTCGTCGGAGGCGTCGACCACCAGTGCGGTGGTGCCACCGACGGAGACGCTCGTGCCGTCCGTGTCGCCGGCGGTGAGCGCCTGCGCGCGAAGGGATCCCACGAGATCGGCGGCCTCGGTCGAGTCGATCGGCACCGACGGAACCACGATCAGCAACGACCGCCCGCCTTCCGGCTGTGCCAGCGCGTAGGCGACGCGATCGTCGTCGCGCACGGAGGCAGCGAACGCGTCGACGGTGGCCAACTGCTGCGGTCCCAACGGACTGTCGTCCTCACCCGTGAACACGATGGTGATGGGCGAGATGGTCCCGGGCGCGAACTTCTCGGTCAGGACCGTGTTGGCCCGTCCGGACGGTTCCGCGCTCAGCGCCTCGGCCCCGAGGTCGACACCGTACGAGATGGAACCGATGGGAATCAGGCACACGACGAGCACCGCGGCCGACGCGACCGTGTAGCGCCACGGTCGTTCGATGACGTGCTGCGCCCACCGTGACCACCAGGTGGGTACTGCGGCCTCGTGCTCGTCGACCGACGGAGGTTGGAATCTGTGAGGCAGCGACCACGCGCCGATGCGCGTTCCCAGTACCGCGAGAATCGCCGGCAGCAGGGTCCACGCGACCACGACGACGGTCGCGATGGTCAGCGCGACGACCAACGAAATACTGCGGACGGCAGGAACATCGACGATGGCGAGGGCTCCGAGTGCGATCAACACGACCAGACCGGAGATGACGATGGTGTGCCCGGCCGTACCCATGGCCGCCCCCACCGCGCGCTCGGTCCGGTGCGGATCGTCGGGTGGTCCGGCTCGCCCGATCTCCTCCCGGAATCGACTGACGATGAACAGTGCGTAGTCGATTCCAAGACCCAGGCCGAACATCGCCGCCACGGTGGTGACGAGAACGTCGAACGTCATGAAGTTGGACAACAGCGCGAACATTCCGAACGCCGCCAGCACACCGATTCCGGTGGAGACCAACGGCACGATTCCCGCGACCACGGACCCCAGCGCGAGAACCAGAACCACGAAGGCGATGGGCAGACCGATGCTCTCGGCCCGGACGGCGTCCTCGGATTCGACGCGGGTGAGATCGACCGTCATCGGGGAATATCCCGTCACCGCCACCTCGACGCCGTCGCCGGACGCCGCGCCGATCATTTCCTGCACGCGTTCGGCCACCGCGATCCGATCGCTGGCCTCCCCGCCGATACCGACGAACGCGAGCGCCGACGTACCGTCCTCGGAGATCGTCGGGACGAAGCCTGCGGTCTCGTAGGGGTCGACGACCCGCAGCACATCCGGGGACTGCCGCAGCTGACCGACGACCTCCCCCACTCGCTCACGGAACGCCGGGTCCGACGTGTTCACCGACTCGGAGGTGAACGTGACGACGAGTTGTTCGGAGCCGAAAGACTCGAAGTGACGCTCGATCAGGTCGTCGGCCCGGCTCGATTCGGTGCCCGGCACCGAGAAGTTGGCCCCGACCAGCGAATTCTGCAGCGCCGGATACAGAATCGCCGATCCAACCGCCAGCAGCGTCCAGATCGCCAGCACCACCCAGCGTCGACGCGCGACGAACCGACCCCACCGGTCGCCGATGTTGCCCCTGGTCACCTGCGGGTCGATTCGCGAGATCGTGTCGGTCATCTACGTCAACTCCCGGCTGAAGATGCGGTACGTGCGGTGCGGGGCGAGTTTCGTCCTGGACAGGACCGAGCCCTTCATCCACGGACTGTCGTCGAGCACGGGAGCGGCTTCGACGCGCGTGAACCCGAGGTCGCGCATGCGCACCGACATCTCCATGATCAGCAGGGAGGACACGGCTCGATCGGGGCAATCGGGATCGACGAACAGCATGTCCACCCGCACGCCGTCGATGACCTCCGTGCGACCCGGACGCTTGACGTGCCACAGCGTCACCAGGTCTCGCGCCCAGCGCGACTTCAGGTGCGACGCCTTGGCGGCGGCCTGATTGACGTCCGGGATGCCCATCAGGAAGCCGACGGGCTTGCCGTCGAGTTCGGCCAGCAGGGTGAGCCTGCGGTCGATGACCGGGAGCATCATCTTCAGCAGCTCGAACAGCTCCGTGTAGGACAGCGGTGAGAAGCCCCAGAAGTTGACGAACGTCTTGTTGTAGAGGTCTCGCACGATGCGCGCGTCGCGGCGTAGCGTCCGATACTTCATCGACCGGAACGTCACTTCCGACCGCGCCTTGATCTTCTCGAAGATCTGCATGTGCCGCGCGTATTTGGGGTCGTTGTAGATGATGCACGGGTCGTCGAAGAGGTAACTGTAGAAGTCCTTGACCGCCATCAGTCCCCACTTCTCGAAGTGGGCCGCGTAGTAGAGCGGATTGTGTGGCATCCCCACCAGCGGCAGCGCCGGGATCTCGTCGACGACGATGCCGGCGCTGTAGAACATCGACGGTCCGAACGGCCCGGATATCGTCGCGAGCCCGCGCGCCGAAAGCCATTGCGCCGCAGCGTCGAGCAACGCTGTCGCGACGTCGTGATCGTCGACGGCCTCGTAGAAGCCGAAGAAGCCGATCGACTCCCCCGTGTACTCGGTGAACGACAGATCGTGGATCGCAACGACGCGACCGACGGCAATTCCGTTCTCGCGGGCCAGGAATGCCTTGGTGATACGGGTGGCGGCGACCGAGGACGGCGGTGCGATGAGCACTCGACGCAGGTCCATCGACTCGTCGGGAAGGCGGTACGGATCGCCCTGGTAGACCAGGTCCGAGACGGCCTCGAACTCGCGCCAGCCTGCTTTGCCGTCGACCTCTTCGATCGTGATCATCGTTCCTCTTCGCTCCGTTGACTGCCGTCGACGAGGATGGGCGAACGGGCCACCGTCGTCTCCCCGGCGAACACGTAATTTCCTGGCCGAACGGTGATCTCGTCGACGAGTGCGTCCGGCACGAACACGTCGCACTGAGAACCGAAGCGGATCATTCCGTACTGCTCACCGCGTTCGACGGTGTCGCCGACGGCGACGTGCGCGACGATGCGGTCCACCCAGAGATCGGCGATCTGCGTCACCGTCACCACGGCTCCGGACTCGTGCTCGATCGAGATGGTGAGCCGCTCGTTGGTGAGCAGGTAGTCGCAGCCCTCGTCGTAGGGAGTGCGTCGGGTCAACAGATTCGCGCCCACCCTGGCCATCGACTTGTTGAACGGTGCCGCGGACCGGTGGCGACGCATACCGACGGTGCCCGAGACGGGAATTCGGTTGCGGTGCACCGAGTATTCGGACATGTAGATCCCGATCAGGTAGCCGCTGTCGGTGGACGCGACTCCGGCGATCTCGTCGAGGACGATCGTCCGTCCCTTCTTCACGGCGAACGCGGTACTGCCGGCCTCCACCCGTTTGACGTACGTGACGAAACCGTCGGCCGGCGCGAGCACCGCCCGCGGATCGGCCGGCGGTTCGCGATGCGGATCACGGAAGAAGAACCGGGTCCGCCAGTACACGAACAGAGCGAACGGAGCTGCCAGCATCACACCGAGGACGAGTACCCCTCGAACCCACCACATCAGCTGTGCCGCTGTTCGTCGACGCTCTCCGACCAGGTCACGAAGGCATCGGCAGCCCGGTTCCGCAGCGAGCCAGGCAGCAACCCGATCAGCCCACACACCACGTAGAAGCCCAGCGAGAGAACGCCGTTGGTCACCTCGCGGCCGATCGGTACTTCCCGCAGGCGCACCGAGGTGGGTTCGAATCCGTCCGACACGTCAGTTGACGGCGGCGGGCGTGAGCGTCTTGAGCTGTGCTTTCTCGAAGTAGAGCTCGAAGAGTCGGCGGTGATCGCACCAGGAGATGTCGTGGTCGACGGGCAGGATAGCCTCGGGCTTGTGCACCAGCCGCATGAGCTGATCGATGTTGTCGGCCAGCATCGTCTCGGCGAACCGCGGCGAGATTCGCGCACTGACGCGCTCCTTGAACTCCTCCCAGCTCACCAGATCGAGCCCGAGGAGATCGGCGTACAGATCGTGACCGTAGCCGGTGGGATTGCTCGGCAACAGCCTCGTCAACGGATGGCTGCGCAACGAGTTGCTCGCCATGACGTCGCACATCACGTCGACCGGGACGTAGTTCATGCCCGGTCCGTCCCAGATGGCACCGGCCGCGATCGCCAGTTCGATGATGCGCCAGAAGCTGTAGACACGGCCAGGATCACGCCCGAGTTCGGTGCTACCGAGGATGTAGGGCGCCTCGCACAGGGTGACGGAGTAGGTGTCCGACATCGACAGCCACCCGAGAAGCGTCGCGTTGACCCACTTCATCTGCGCGTACCCGGAGTACCACCACGAATCGGGACGACGGAAATCCTCGGGCTTCTGATAGAGGTGGGCACCGATACTGCCCACGTACGTCAGGTGCTTGCGAGTGGAAGTGATGCTGAATTCGAGGATGCGCAGGACGCTGACGAACCAGTCGTCGCGCAGCTCGGCGTAGCTCTCGGTGTAATCGGTGGAGCTGGCGCAGTTGAAGATCTGCCCCACTCCGGCAGCCAGGTCGTAGTAGGCAGCTTTGTCGAGACCGAACCGGAATTTCGTCGGAGTGCCCTCCACGATGCGGATCTTGTCTGCGTCCACCGCGATCTCGTACTGGTCGAACGTGCGCTGCAGGCGCTCGAGAGCCGTTTCCTCCTCGGTGGGACGAACCATCGCGTAAACGACCTCGACGGCGGCATCACGAGTGAGACGGCCGATCAGGTGAGCACCGAGAAAGCCGTTGGCCCCGAACACCAACGCGGTGTCGGTACGCGGTGCTGCCATACCTGCCACGCGGCGGCGAGTGTCCTCGTCGATGAACGGGCGCAGCGCCGTCGGATCACCGTTGCTCAGCGCGACGACGTCGGCATACTTCCCGGCGAAACGAAGCCCCGGGCATTCGTTGGTGATCAGTGCATCTGCGTGCGGCCAGATCGGACGCAACGATCCGTCTCCGAACAGTGCTTCTACGTGCATTCGCGCTCCCCTGCAACGGTCGGTGTCCCACATCACTCGGACGGGCAGACGTTAGCAATGACGCGGGCTCATAACCGGGTGACCGGGAAAGTCTGGGAACCCCCACAGCGGCGCTCAACCGGCGTTGAGAGTGTTCCCAATCGAAGTCGGCAAATCGCCCTGTGCCGGTCGGTGACATCACCGGTGATGTGCGTTCCACGAGACAAACGAGGCCCTTCGACGGTCTAATCGTTTCCCATGACGGCAGTACACCCCCACCCCCTCCTGCAACCCGCACGCGATCCGAGCGGCGGCGACGCGGCAGCGGCGTGGGCGGCAATCGTGCGCGAGCAACCGCGCTACCCTCGGGTGTCCATCACGACGAACGTGCGCATTCCGATGAGCGACGGAACCGCGTTGCGCGCATACGTCTTTCGCCCCGCGGACGCGTCGGGACAGGCGGTGGAAGGCACGTTTCCCACGGTCCTGAACCTCACGCCCTACAACAAGCTGTTGATCAAGGGCATCGACACCATCCTCGAGACCCCGGTTCTGGGCCGTGCCATCAGAGCTTTCTCGTCCGCATTCGACCTGACCGGAACCAGATTCGACGGCATCACCGAGATCACCCGAGTGGTGGCGGGCGGCGCTGCCGACCTGCTCTCGGTCAACCGTCATCTCGTGCGCAGCGGGTACGTGCAGATTATCGTCGACGTCCGTGGCACCGGCAGCTCCTCGGGCACCTGGGACGTTCTGGGTCCCCGGGAACAGCTCGACTCGCTCGAGGTGATCGACTGGGCCCGGCGCCAGTACTGGTGCAACGGCCGGATCGGAATGGCCGGAATCTCGTACTCCGCGATCAACTCCCTGCAGGCCGCAGCCAAGCAGCCTCCCGGGCTCGACGCGATCTTCGCGGTCGAGGGCTCGGTGGACATCGTGCGCGAGATCTTCGCCACCGGAGGCGCAACCTCGGCGTTCATTCCACTGTGGCTCGCGGCCGTCAACGGACTCAAGTGGGCGCCTGCGGTCGGCGGAATCGACACGCTCGCCTGGCTCCGCGATCGCGCTCGATCCCCGGCCACCAATCTGTTCGACCTGGCCAAAGGCTTTGTCACAGGCGGAGATCCGCGAATCTACGACAACGAGTACTACGACACCATCGATGCCGTCATCGAAGACATCGCGGCACCGACGTTTCTGTACGGCTGCTGGCACGACATCTTCGGCGGCTCCGCACCGGACATCTACAACCGGCTGCCCCTCGAACGCGGATTCAAGCAACTGCTCGTCGGCGACGGCTACCACGGCAACCCGGGAATCGGATTCGGCGAACCAGGATTTCCGCCTCGGCTCGACGTACTCGAGCGCGCCTGGTTCGACAAATGGCTGCGCGACGTGGACAACGGAATCGAGAACTACGGCCCCGTCACCCTGCGTCAACAGGGCGGCAATTGGACTGCGCACGGGCGCTTTCCGGCTCCCCAGGCGCAACCACGCAGGCTGTACCTGTCGGCAGCGGCGTCCGGCACCGCGCCCCATGCCGTCGCCGACGGCCGCCTCACCGGCGAGCCGGCCGCCGAATCCGACGTCCTGACCGTTCGCCCGTCACTGCGAGCCGTCGTATCTCGTGACACCACACAGGTTCTCGCCGGCGTGACGGCAGTCCTGGGCGGCGGCTTCACCTACGACAATCGATTCGCCGAGGGGGCCGCAGTCACCTTCACCACCGCACCCGCCGAGTCGGACACCGTGCTGTCCGGCCCCATGAACCTGCACCTGCGCGTCGTCTGCCATGCACCGGAAGCGATGTGGGCCATCATGATCTGCGACGTCGCCCCGAGCGGTCGATCGATCGTGCTGAGCAACGGAGCCCTGCTCGCCTCCCGCCGAGCCGTCGACGACGAGCGATCACTGTTCGCCCCGAACGGCGATTACACCCGCCCGTACCATCCACTCACCGAAGCAGCGCTGCTCCCGGTCCCCATGGGCGAACCCATCGCTCTCGACATCGACATCCTCACCACCGAGGCCGTCATCGCATCCGGCCATTGCCTGCGCGTGAGCGTATTCGCCACCGACACACCGCGGTTCATCCCGATCCTGCCGGATCTGGTGCGTACGCGACTGCGCAGACAGGACATCGACATCGATCCGCAGAATCCGAGTTACCTGGTGGTTCCGGTACTCGGTGAGCCCGGCTGGTAGGAACGAGAACATGAGAATCGAACAAGGTGTCGCGCCGACGAACTCCGTCGAGATCGCGTACGAGGACATGGGGTCGATCGACGACCCCGCAGTGTTGCTCATCATGGGCCTGTCCGCGCAATTGACGTTGTGGCCCATGGACTTCTGCACCCGTCTCGTCGACGCCGGCTACCGGGTCATCCGAATCGACAATCGCGATATCGGGTTGTCCACCAAGATGACCGGGCAGAAAGTGCGAGGGTCCCAGATTCTTCGCCTGATCCGGCACGAGTTCGGGATGTCCTCGGACGTGCCCTACACGATCACGGACATGGCGGCCGACGCCGTCGGAGTGCTCGACCACCTCGACATCGACTCGGTGCACGTCGTCGGTGCCTCCATGGGCGGAATGATCACCCAGGTCTTCGCGGGACGCTATCCCGAACGAACGAAGTCGGTCGGCATCCTCTTCTCGAGCACCAACGAACCGTTCCTGCCACCGCCCGATCCACGCGCGCTGCTGCCGCTCATCGGTGGCGTCGGGAAGGACGCCACCAAGGACGAGATCATCGCGCATTCGGCGAAGACGCTCGCCGCGATCGGTTCCCCCGGTTACCGCACTCCACCCGAGGAGCAACTGGAGATCGCGCAGGTGATGTACGAGCGGAACTACAACCCGTCCGGTGTCGTGCGGCAGATGGCCGCCATCACCGGCACCGGCAGTCTGCGGCCCTACGCGAAGAAGATCACCGCTCCCACCACGGTCATCCACGGCACCGCCGACAAACTGGTCCGGCCGTCGGGTGGGAAGGCCATCGCCCGCGCTGTCCCCGACGCCGAACTGACGCTGATCGACGGGATGGCCCACGACCTGCCCGCCGCACTGATCGACCGCATCGCGGGCATCATCCTGACGAATTTCGCTCGGGCGCGGGCTGCGTAGGCACCTCCACGAACGACGAAGGCCGGCACCCGATGTATCGGGGCCGGCCTTCGTGGTAGTGCTGAGCTGACTTACGCGTTCGCGTCGTCCTCGAGGAGGTTGCGCGTGCGGTTCGGATCGACCTGGACGCCGGGTCCGGTGGTGGTCGAGACGGTGACCTTCTTGACGTAACGACCCTTGGCCGACGACGGCTTCGCACGCAGGATCTCGTCCAGTGCGGCACCGTAGTTCTCCACCAGCTTGGTCTCGTCGAACGAGGCCTTGCCGATGACGAAGTGCAGGTTGGCCTGCTTGTCGACGCGGAAGTTGATCTTGCCGCCCTTGATGTCGTTGACGGCCTTGGTCACGTCGTTGGTGACCGTGCCCGTCTTCGGGTTCGGCATCAGGCCACGCGGTCCGAGAACACGGGCGATACGGCCGACCTTGGCCATCTGATCCGGGGTGGCGATCGCGGCGTCGAAGTCCAGGAATCCGCCCTGGATGCGCTCGATCAGATCTTCTGCACCGACGACGTCGGCTCCTGCTGCCTCGGCCTCTGCAGCCTTCTCACCAGCGGCGAAAACAATAACCCGAGCGGTCTTGCCGGTGCCGTGGGGAAGGTTGACGGTGCCGCGCACCATCTGGTCGGCCTTGCGGGGATCCACGCCGAGTCGCACTGCGACCTCGACGGTGGGGTCGAACTTGCTCGACGCGGTCTCCTTGGCCAGCTTCGCGGCTTCGAGAGGCGAGTAGAGGTTGTCCTGGTCGATCTTCGCGGCCTGCTCGAGGTAGGCCTTGCTGCGCTTTGCCATGTCTTACTGTCCTTCGTTCGAGTTCAGTGTGGTTGACGAGCCTGGCCGGCTCTCCCACGTTCTGTGTCTTTGGTCGCTCCGCAGGCTCCGCTCCTACTGGAACGGTCGCTCCGCAGGCTCCGCTCCTGCTGGGCGGGTAAATCAGCCTTCGACGGTGATGCCCATCGAGCGAGCAGTGCCGGCGATGATCTTCGCGGCCTGATCGATGTCGTTGGCGTTGAGGTCTTCCTGCTTGGTCTTGGCGATCTCGCGCACCTGGTCCATGGTCACCTTGGCGACCTTGGTCTTGTGCGGCTCGCCGGAGCCCTTCGCCACGCCTGCGGCCTTGAGCAGCAGCTTGGCAGCGGGAGGAGTCTTCAGCTTGAAGTCGAACGTACGGTCTTCGTAGACCGAGATCTCGACCGGCACGACGTTGCCGCGCTGCGACTCGGTCGCTGCGTTGTACGCCTTGCAGAACTCCATGATGTTGACGCCGTGCTGGCCCAGTGCGGGGCCGACGGGCGGTGCCGGGTTGGCGGCACCGGCCTGGATCTGAAGCTTGATGATCCCGGCTAGCTTCTTCTTCTTCGGGGGCATTTCTTTTTCCTTGTATTCGCTCGGGTTTCTTGCGGTTGCTACTGCAAGTCTGTGGTCGGCTTCTAGATCTTGGAGACCTGAGTGAAGCCGAGCTCGACCGGTGTTTCACGGCCGAAGATCGATACCAACACCTTGAGCTTCTGCTGCTCTGCGTTGACCTCGCTGATGCTGGCGGGAAGCGTGGCGAACGGGCCGTCCATGACGGTGACCGACTCGCCGACCTCGAAGTCGACCTCGATGGTCGGCTTCGACGTGGTGTCGCCGCCCTGCTCGGCTGCACCTGCGGTCGCTTTCGCGTCCTTCTTGGTGCCTTCCTGCGGCATGAGGAACTTGACGACCTCGTTGATGGTCAACGGTGACGGCCGCGAGGTGGCACCGACGAAACCGGTGACGCCGGGAGTGTTGCGAACCGCTCCCCAGGACTCGTCGTTGAGTTCCATGCGCACGAGGATGTAGCCGGGCAGAACCTTGCGGTTGACCTGCTTGCGCTGGCCGTTCTTGATCTCGGTTACCTCTTCGGTGGGAACTTCCACCTGGAAGATGTAGTCGCCGACGTCGAGGTTCTGCACGCGAGTCTCGAGGTTGGCCTTGACCTTGTTCTCGTAGCCGGCGTACGAGTGAATGACGTACCAGTCACCGGGAGCGCGGCGCAGAGCCGCCTTCATCTCGGCGACGGGATCCTCGGGCTCGGCTGTCACGTCGGCATCGGCTGCCTCGCCGTCTTCGGCGGGAACATCCTCACCGGCAGCAGCGGCAACGTCGGCCTTGATGGCTTCGTCGGTTTCGCGGTCCTGAGCGGCCTGCTCCGCTTCGAGGCCCTGCTTGGTCGCCTCGACATCGGCGTCGAATGCGGCCACTTCGGTGGCGTCGTTGTGCGGCGTGCTCACGTCAGCACCCTTTCTCTAGTTTCCTGCTCGGTTCGATCGTCGATAAGTCACGCAGCTGCGATCGGTCAGCCGAACAGCCAGCCGACGCCCTGGATGAAGAGCAGGTCGAGGCCACTGATGTACGCGACCATGAACGTCAGGAAGACGAGCACGACGCTGGTGTAGGTGACCATCTGCTTCTTGTTCGGCCAGATGACCTTGCGAAGCTCGGCGACGACCTCACGGAAGAACTGCAGCAGACGCATGAACACGTTCGGCCGCTTGTCGGCTTTGACCTTGCCCGATCGAGTCCTGCCGGTCTTGGTCTTGGCCGGCGCGGTGGATGCGGCCGGAGCCTTGGACATCGACACGCCCGAAGCGCTACCGCGGGACCTGCTGGTGGATCGCTTGCCGGTGGGCACCACGGCGTCTGCAGCGGATTCACCGGCAGTGGTGTCAGCATCGGAAGGACGGCCCTCGGAGCCAGGTGCGACGTCGCCCGAAGCCGAGGAGTTCTCGAACTCCTCCTCCGATCGACCGTCGCGCTTACCGCGCTCCTCGCTCACGTCGTTCCTCTCAGTTGCTGACACCTTGGGCAGGGGCGACAGGACTTGAACCTGCAACCTACGGTTTTGGAGACCGTTGCTCTACCAATTGAGCTACGCCCCTTCGGCCGAAACTTCTCGGCCGCTCTGGTGTCCATCCGGCACTACACGGCCCACGCAACCTCCGGAGGAGGACGCGGGCAGCGCGGAGCGCCGAATTACCCCAGAAATCTCAGTGTACTGCACACCCTTCGGAACAGATAAATCCCGTCGTCCCGGCGGCGAACGACCTCCGCCGGATCGACCATGCTCAGGCCAAGCGCACCGTTGCGGTCGCTCGCCCGAAAATCTTCTTGCCCGCGGACTTCGCGACGATGGCGACGATCGCGGTTCGCTCGTCGCCATCCACGGACTTGATCTTGCCGGTGAATTCCACCGAAGCCGGGGCATCGGCCGGGACCAACACCGCACTGGTGAAGCGCACGTTGTACTCGGTGACCGCACCCGGGTCGCCGAGCCACGACGTGACGAAACCGGCACCGAGGCCCATCGTGAGCATCCCGTGCGCGATGACGTCGTCCAATCCGGCCAGCGCGACGACCTCGTCACTCCAGTGGATCGGGTTGGGATCGCCGGACACGCCTGCGTAGTTGACCAGGTCGCCGCGGGTCAGGGACACCACTCGCTCAGGCAGTTCGTCCCCGACCGATACGTCGTCGAAGTTACGAAGCGCCATGCCTGATCACTTCCTTCACCGCATGGGCGATGTTCTCGTCGATCTCCCCGCCGGTTCGCGCGACGATCGTCGTCCACGTGGTTTGCACGAGGTCGCCGTTCTGATCGGTGATGATGTTCTTGGTGGTCATGATGTCGCTGCCACCCATCTGCCGGAACGACTCGAGATACACGTCGCAAAAAATTCGATCGCCGACCTGGATCGGGCGATGGAATTCCAGTTTTTGATCGGTCTGCAGAATCTGACTCGGGTCGTAACCCGTGATGACCTCTTGCAACATCCGGGTCTGCGACATGATCCCGAGCAGGGAAACGAAGGTCAAGGGCGCGAGGAGACCGTCGTAACCGAGGCCCTTCGCTGCGTCCTCGTCGTGATGCGCGGGATGAAAATCCTGGACGGCACGCGCATACTCACGGACCTTCTCGCGGCCGACCTCGTAGAAGTCGTCGACGCGGAAATGACAACCGACCATGGACGCCGCGTGAGCGGATGCATCCATGGCCGGTACGTCATGTGGAGCTTGTGACACGGTGGAGACCTTTTCTACCCTGGACGCAAGAGCCGTTAGGGAAGAAAATGCGACCTAACGCCGGGCGCCGACGAAAAATCGGAACTGCGAACCAGCGAGCCGAGCAGACTAGCGAGATTCGCGGTGCGCCCGATGCGTTCCGCAGTTGGAGCAGAACTTCTTCAGCTCGATGCGGTCGGGGTCGTTCCGACGGTTCTTCTTGGTGATGTAGTTGCGGTGCTTGCAAACCTCGCAGGCCAAGGTGATCTTGGGCCGCACATCGGTGGAGGAGGCCACTGGACGCCTACTTTCGGGTAAATCTGATCAGGGTCAATCAGGACTGTTCATGAGTGCTACTGGTCGTGCTTGCCTACTGTGTAGCGGTGACCGGACTTGAACCGGCGACGCAACGATTATGAGTCGTTTGCTCTACCAACTGAGCTACACCGCCTCAGGTGCTCACCGTCCACCATCCCACGCGGGGAACGCGACGTCGAGCCATCCAATCCAGCGAGCCCCCTAACGGAATCGAACCGTTGACCTTTTCCTTACCATGGAAACGCTCTACCGACTGAGCTAAGGGGGCGGGATCAGAACACATCGAGCCGTGCGCTGAAGCCTTCAAGAGGTTACACATTCGGAGCGCCGACTACCAAATTGCGTGGTCAGCGAGCCGTTCCTGTCCCTCTTCACATGGAAACCCCAGCGAGAGAAATCCTCGCCGGGGTTCCAGGTGTGGCAGATGTAGGATTCGAACCTACGTAGGCATAAGCCGACGGATTTACAGTCCGCTCCCATTGGCCGCTCGGGCAATCTGCCGTGATGCGATCGAAGCCCGTACTGCTCTTCGGCGCGGTGAGAAGAATACAACGAACGTCCCCCCGGAACGCAAACCGGGTGGATACGGTCGGTAGCGGGCCGATAAAGTCCCTGCGGGATGTGGACCGACACCACCGCCAAATCAAATTTTCGATTCGACTGGAGAGTGTGAGAAGTGGCTGATTCGTCCTTCGACGTAGTGAGCAAGGTCGACCGACAGGAAGTGGACAACGCCGTCGGACAGGCCGCGAAGGAGCTGGCGACCCGCTTCGACTTCCGCGGATCCGACACCAGCATCGAATGGTCCGGTAGCGGCGAGTCGGAGACGATCGTCATCACCTCCGAATCCGAGGAGAAGGTCAAGGCCGCCCTCGACGTGTTCAAGGAAAAGCTGATCCGACGGGACGTCTCCCTCAAGGCCTTCGAGACCAACGATCCGGCCGCGTCCGGCAAGGTCTACAAGGTCACCGGCAAGCTGGTGCAGGGCATCACGACCGAGAACGCCAAGAAGATCTCCAAGAAGATCCGCGACGACGGCCCCAAGGGCGTCAAGGCGCAGATCCAGGGCGACGAACTGCGCGTGAGCAGCAAGAAGCGCGACGATCTGCAGGCCATCCAGCAGTTGCTCAAGAACGAGGACTTCGGCATCGCGCTGCAGTTCGTCAACTACCGATAGAGCGGCTTCTCACCTGGGTCGTTCGGCAGGCTCCACTCCTGTGCCGCATGTGAACGGAACCTCGTAGTGGACTACGAGTTTCTGCTCACATGCGGCGCGGCCGCTCAATACGGCCGGTGGCCGGCCATCCGCTCGAGTCGCTCGATGCGGTCGGCCATCGGCGGGTGGGTGGCGAACAGCTGCCCGGCCTTGTCGCCCATGCGGAACGGATTCGCGATCATCAGATGCGACTCCGCCGCCAACCGCGGCTCGGGCGGCAGCGGTGCCAGCTGCACTCCCTGCTCGAGCTTGCGGAGCGCCGACGCCAGCGCCAACGGGTCACCGGTCAGCTCGGCCCCGGACTGGTCGGCCTGGTACTCACGCGAGCGAGAGACCGCGAGGCGAACCAGGCTGGCCGCAACGGGCCCCAGCATCGACACCAGCAGTAACGCGAGCGGGTTCGGGCCCCCGTTGCCGCGTCCGCCGAAAATGTTGGCGAAGAAGGCCAGGTTCGCCAGACCCGAGATGACCGACGCCATCGCACCGGCCACCGACGAGATCAGGATGTCGCGGTTGTAGACGTGCGAGAGCTCGTGCCCGAGCACCGCGCGCAGTTCCCGCTCGTCCAGGATCCGCAGAATGCCCTCGGTGCAGCACACCGCAGCGTTGCGGGGGTTGCGGCCGGTGGCGAACGCGTTGGGGTTGTTGGTGGGACTGACGTACAGCGCAGGCATCGGCTGATGAGCGGCCGTCGCCAATTCGCGCACGATGCGATACATCGCCGGCTGCTCGAGCTCGGTCACCGGGACGGCATGCATCGACCGCAGGGCCATCTTCGCGCTGTTGAAGTACGCGTAGCCGTTGACGCCGACTGCCAACACGATGGAGCCGATGAGAATGGTCGCGTTACCGAACAGCGAACCGATGAACACGATGAGCGCCGACATCCCGACCAACAGGCCGAAAGTCTTCGCACCGTTCGCGTAACCGTTCATGACTGAAGATGCCTCCTCGTACCGGGTCTTCCTACCCGATTCAACGAAAACACCTGGACCGGCAGTTCCCGGCCCGAAGTCCGAGCCGACTACCCGACGCGCTCGACGGTGTAGTTCACCAGGCGACCGAGGGCATCGTTGGCCGGACCCTGCGGCAACAGGGCGAGTTCTGCGTGAGCCCGCGCGGCATATTCACCGAGTGTCTTCTTTGCCGAGACCATGCCGGGTGAGCGCTGCAGCAGCTCCAGAGCCTCGGTGACCAGTGCGTCTTCGGTGACCGGACCGGCGAGGATCTCGCGCAGCCGATCGCCGTCGGCACCTTCCTCGCGCAGAGCGAAGAGCACCGGCAGAGTGTGTACACCCTCCCGCAGGTCGGTGCCGGGAGTCTTTCCGGACTGCTCGGTTGCCGAGGAGATGTCGATGATGTCGTCGGAGATCTGGAAGGCTGTACCGACGGCGTCACCGAGGCGCTCGAGGCGTCCCACATGTTCGGCGTCGCCGCCGCTGAACGTTCCGCCGAAGCGTCCGCAGGAGGCGATGAGCGATCCGGTCTTCTCCCACACGACCTTCAGGTAGTGCGCGACGGGATCGTCGGTGCTCTTGGCCCCGATGGTTTCGCGCATCTGACCGGTGACGAGTTCTGCGAAGGTCTCGGCGATGATGCGGACGGCGTCGGGTCCGAGGGTGGACACCAGACGAGACGCATGCGCGAACAAGTAGTCGCCTGCGAGGATCGCCACACTGTTGCCCCAGCGTGAGTTCGCGCTCTCGGCACCTCGACGCATCGACGCCTCGTCCATGACGTCGTCGTGATAGAGCGTCGCCAGATGAACCAGCTCGACGACCGTGGCCGCGGTGACGATCGCCGGATCGGTCGGCGACGGTCCCAGCTGACCGGTCAGCACGGTGAACAGGGGCCGGAAGCGCTTTCCGCCGGCCTTGGCCAGGTGCAGAGCGGCCTCGGTGAGGAACTCCTCACCGTCGGAGAGCTCGCTGATCATCAGTTCTTCGACGCGTGCGAGGCCGTCGGCGACGGTTCGCGCGAGCTCCGGGTCACCCAGGTCGACTCCGGCAACGACCGTTGCTACGGCAGCGTCGTCTGTACTCACGATGTTGGTCCCTGTCCTGTCGTCGACATGCCGGCGGCAGCGGCGAAGCGCCACTGCTCGCCTTCTACCGTAGTGAACCTAGCGTGCACACCGGTGGGACGGTGTCACCGACCACAGGTGACGCTTCACACGGCGTCGACCGGAGGCCCTCGACGCACCCGTTCGTAGAAATCGGGATACTGGAACCCGTGACCTCTTCCCACCCGGCCCCACCCACCGCGACCGACGTTCTGGTCGTGGGCGCGGGCCCCGCAGGATCGTCCGCTGCGGCATGGGCCGCACGATCCGGCCGCGACGTCGTCCTGGCCGACGCGGCAGTGTTCCCCCGCGACAAGACGTGCGGCGACGGGTTGACGCCACGCGCCGTCGCCGAGCTCGATCAGCTGGGTCTGGGCGAGTGGGTGCGCGGCAAAGCGCGCAACCGAGGACTGCGACTGAGCGGTTTCGGGCAGGAACTGGAACTCGAGTGGCCGAGCAAGTCCCTTCCCACCGTCGGAAGTGCCGTTCCCCGAACCGAATTGGACGACAGGATTCGCGTCGCCGCAGTCGAATCCGGGGCCGTGATGGCCGAGGGAGCGAAGGCTGTCGCCGTCACCCGCGACGGCAATTCGGTCCGCTCGGTAACCCTGCAGACCGCCGCCGGCGCACACGAGATCTCCTGCCGCACAGTGATCGTCGCCGACGGTGTCCGCTCCACTCTGGGCAAGCAACTCGGGCGGCAATGGCATCGCGACACCGCATTCGGCGTCGCCGCTCGCGCCTACATCGACTCGGGCCGCAGCAACGACGAGTGGATCAGCTCGCACCTCGAATTACGTGACGCGGCAGGCACTCTGCAGCCCGGCTACGGCTGGGTCTTCCCGCTGGGCGACGGAACCATCAACATCGGCGTCGGCACCTTGGCCACCGCCAAGAGGCCGGCACCCGGAGCGCTGCGGCCACTGCTCGACCTCTACACCCACCAGCGCCGCGGCGAATGGGCCCTCGGCGGGGAGTTGCGTTCGGTGGCGTCGGCGCTGCTGCCGATGGGCGGCGCGGTCTCGGGAATCGCAGGCACCAACTGGGCCATCATCGGCGACGCCGCAGCCTGCGTGAACCCACTCAACGGCGAGGGCATCGACTACGGACTCGAAGGCGGTCGCATGGTCGTCGACCTGCTCGATCACCCCGACCTCACCGACGCCTGGCCGACCTTGCTGCGCGAGCACTACGGGCAGTCCTTCTCCATCGCTCGACGCCTCGCCGGACTGTTGACGGTGCCGAGATTCCTGCCCGCAACGGGACCGGTGGGCATGCGCTCGCGGGCACTGATGAAAGTCGCCGTCCGCTGCATGGGCAACCTCATCACCGAAGCGGACAGCGACCTCGTCGCCCGCACCTGGCGGGCATCGGGAAGCGGATCACTGAAAATCGATTCCCGACCGCCTTTTACCTGAATCGCGTCAGGGCCGAGTTGCCTTGTGCAGAGCCACAATTCCACCGGTGAGGTTGCGCCACTGCACGTCGGTCCAACCGGCGTCGGCGATGCGTTGCGCCAATTGCTCCTGCGTCGGCCACGCGCGGATGGACTCGGCCAGGTAGACGTAGGCGTCGGGGTTGCTGCTCACGGCGCGAGCGACTTTCGGTAACGCCTTCATCAGGTATTCCATGTACACCGTGCGGAACGGGCCGAACACCGGCGTGGAGAACTCCGAGACGACGAGCCTGCCACCGGGCTTGGTGACGCGGGCGATCTCGCGCAGGCCTGCGTCGAAATCGGAGACGTTGCGGAGGCCGAAGGAGATGGTGGCGGCATCGAAGCTGGCGTCGGCGTAGGGCAGTGCCATCGCGTCGCCTGCGACCATCGGAACGCCTCGCTGCAGTCCTGCCTGCAGCATGCCCTTGGAGAAATCGGTGGCCACACACCAGGCTCCGCTGAGCCCGAGTTCGACGGTCGAGACGCCGGTGCCTGCGGCGAGGTCGAGTACCCGCTCGCCAGGTTTGAGATCGAGGGCGCGCCGAGTCAGTTTGCGCCAACTCCGGTCCTGTCCGAACGACAGAACCGTGTTGGTGATGTCGTATCGACGGGCGACGCCGTCGAACATCGACGCCACCTCGTGGGGCTCTTTTGCCAGGGTTGCGCGTGATGTCTGGGCCACGAAGTCCAGACTACTCAAGCGATCTTCTGCACCCGCGGCGCTGTGATGCCTTGCACGTCGTAGTAGTGCGAGATCAGCTCGTCGCAGATGGCAGGCCAGGTGCGGTGCAGTACCGATTTGCGGGCTGCGTCGCCGAAGCGGGCGCGGGTGGTGGGTTCGGCGAGCGCTCCGACGGCGCTGGGTAGCAGTTCGGTGAACTTGTCGACCGGCAGCAGATAACCGTTGCGACAGTGCGAGATCAGATCGCGCGGGCCGCCGGCGTCCGGTCCGATGACGGGCACTCCGCTGGCAAGTGCCTCCTGCACTGCCTGGCAGAAGGTTTCGTGTTCGCCTGGATGCACGAAGATGTCGAAGCTGGCGTAGGCCTGTGCAAGTTCGACGCCGCCGAGTTGGCCGGTGAACACGGCGTTCGGCATCAGGGCCTGCAGTGTTGCTGTATCGGGTCCGCCGCCGACGATCACCAGTTGGATCGACGGGTCTGCGGCCAGTACGGCGAGCCGCTCGACGTGTTTCTCCGGGGCGAGCCTGCCGACGAAGCCGACGATCAGCTTCTCGCCTGCTCCCCACTGATTTCTGAGCGTCTGCGATGCGGCCGAGGGTGCGAAGCGACCGGCGTCGACTCCCCTGGCCCACCGGTGCACGCGCGGAATGCCGTGTAACTCCAACGCGTCGACGGCCGAGGTGGACGGGGCCAGAGTGCGGGCCGCGCCTCTGTGCAGTCTCCTGGTCCAGCGCCACGCGGCCTTCGAGGTGAGGCCGAGGCCGTAGCTGGCGGCGAAACCGGCGACGTCGGTCTGATAAACGGCGACCGCGGGGACGTCCAGCCGGTTGGCTGCGGCCAGACCGCCCGCTCCGAGCAGGAACGGTGACGCCAGATGTACGACGTCGGGGGCGAAGGCGCGCATCGCCGAGACCATGCCGAGCCCGGGGACGCCGACGGGCAGCGAGCTCACTTTGGGGACCATGACGGACGGCACCCGGTGCACCGGAACGTTGTCGTGCCACGTCGCGGCTCTGGGACCGGACGGATTGTCCGGAGCGATGACGATGGCGTCGTGCCCCGTCTTGTCGAGGTGTTCGAGGACACGGATCACCGAGTGGGTGACGCCGTTCATGTTGGGCAAGAACGATTCCGCAACGATGGCTACTCGCACGATCCTCAGTGTGGGCGGCCCCGCCGTCGGCCAGGTATGGACAACGTTACGTGTGGGCCAACGTCACACGAATTGCGCGAGCACCCACGACGGATCCGGGTTGGTGCGATGTTCGGATCCCGCGAACACCGTGGGAACCGTCTCGTTGCCGTCGTTCACCGATCGCACTCGCGCGGCCGCAGCGGGGTCCTGGCGGATGCTCGCCCACACGGCTTTCTTTCCGCGCAGCAGCAGCGCCACCCGCAACCGCAAGCAGAAGATGCATCCCGGACGCCAGTAGATCAACGGCACCGATTTCTCCGTTGCCTGATTGCGCGACGCGTCGTCGGACAGAGATCGCGGATACAGCACCGGCGTCGTCAGGACCAGAACGAACACCACGGCGAGCACCATCACCACGATCGAGGACGCAATGTTTCCGAAGTTCACCAGCGCGAACCCGGCGACCGAACCGAGGGCAGCGAGGACGAAATGCTTTGCGTTACGCATTCTCGGCCTCCTTGCGACGTAACCAGAACAGCGCCGGACCGGCGATCAGCCACGTGACGACGATGACGGATCCGGCCGGAACGATCGCGACGGTGGCGTCGCGGCCCGCGACGCGAACCAACTCGACGTCCGGGTCGGCCTTGTAGTACTCGACCTCGATGCGCTGGCCCGCGACGAGATTGGTGGGGTACAGCACGCCGAGAGGGGGGTTGTGCGTCACACCGTCGGGGGTGATGAAGCTGACGGCCGAGCGCAACTTGCCCGCGGACAGCACCTCGGCGGTGGCGGTGCCCTTGTCGGAGTCGATGGTGACGTCGTTGCGCCAGGCCCCGATCACGAGAAGCACGGCGAGGACAGAAATCGCGACGGCGACCACCAGCACGACCAGCCGGGCCCTGTGCAGCGTTCGGCTGCCTCTGTCGGTATCGGTCACAGCGATCAGGTTACTTCGCAGCCGACGCGACTCGGCTCGGGTAGCGTCTGGACTCATGTCGCGCAGCTTCGAGTTCACCGTCGAATCGTCCAATCCCCCCGCTGACGTGCACGCAGCACTCACCAGCGAGGACCAGTGGATGGCGCGCTTCGCCAAAGCGAAGAAGACCGACGGGTACGAGCTGACCAAGCACGACGACGGTGGCCTGACCGTCGACATCTCCGAAGAGGTCGGCACGTCCGAACTCCCCGGCTTCGTCACGAAGGTGATCAAGGGAAAGCTGATCGTCTCGCGCACCGATCACTGGGGGCCACTCGAGGGCGACCGCGCCGAGGGGACGCTGATCGGCGGCACCACCGGTTTGCCCGCGAAGGTGAACGGCACCCTGTCGTTGCGCCCCAACGGCACCGGCGCGAAACTGATCGTCAAGGGTGACTCGACCGTGAAGATCCCCATCGTGGGCGGCAAGATCGAGGACCTGATCAACAAGATGATCAAGGACATGATCGACCAGGAAACCGGCCAGACCCTCGAATGGGTTGCAGCGCAGGAGAACTAGAGACGCGCCCGAATCGCCGCGTGTAGATCGCGCAGTCCCGATCGCTCCGTGGTCACTTCCAGCACCCTGATTCCCGTGGCATGCCCGGTGAGTTCGGTTGCCAGATCGGCCAAGTCGACCAGTCGATGCTCCACGCGGTAGGCACCGCACAGCGCGCCGAGGTCCATGCCGTGCGGCGTACCGAACACTCTCTCGAACACCCCCGCGTACTGCGGATCGCCCTGTTCGAGGAGCTCGAAGATGCCGCCGCCGTCGTCGTTGGCTACGACGATCGTCAGGTCTTCGGGACGCGGTTCTCCGGTGCCGATCAGCAAGCCTGCTGCGTCGTGCAGAAATGTCAGATCACCGAGAAGTGCCACGGTGCGCCGCTTTCCGGCCATCGCGGCACCGATGGCCGTCGAGACGGTGCCGTCGATACCGGCCACGCCGCGGTTGGAGAGAACCTTCACGTCCGGGTTCGGAGTCGCCACCAGGGCCGCGTCGCGCACGGGGTTGGACGCTCCGAGCACCAGTTGATCTCCGGACCGCAGCGCAGACATGACCACGTCCGCCACGTGCAGTCCCGTCGGCTTGGGGTGCTCTCGAAGTTGTTCGTGCACAGCCAGTTCGGCCCTCTCGGAGAGCGCGGCGCAGCGGGCGATCCAGGCGGGGTCGGGCGCACCGGTGGTGACTGCTCGGGTACCGGTGGCCAGCACGTTGCCCGAGACGTCGGGCCAGCGCGGACCGGTGGTGAGCGCAATGACGTCCACGGCCGGATCGGCCAGCAGCGCCGAGACCTGCCTGTGCAGCGTCGGCCGCCCGGTGATGACGGCCTGGCGCGGCTTCAACTGCGCAAGAGCCAAGGGATGCAACGGGATTCCGTGCAGGGGTGCGGTCGGCTCGGCGACGGTCGGCAACCCGGCCAGCTCCGGACGCACGGCACCGCCGTGACCGGAGACGACCACGGTGTCGATTGTCAGATCCAGTTCGACGGGGACGTCCAATGTCGCCTGCGTGGTCGAGGTCCACGGCAACCCGTCGGGCCGACCCTCCGGACGCGCGCCGGGGTCGCCGATCGCAGGCACCAGAGGCTCACGCAACGGGATGTCGAAGTGCACCGGACCGGCGTTGCCGGAACGTGCGCCGCGCGCCGCGGCGATGACGCGGGAGACGGCGCTGCGCCACTGACTGTTCTGCTTGGGGCCTTCCTCGGCGAGTCCGAGGCTGATCGTCGCGCGTACCTGAGATCCGAACAGGCCGAGCTGCTCGATGGTCTGGTTCGCGCCGGTGCCGAGCATCTCGTACGGGCGGTTGGCGCTGATGACGATCAGCGGAATGCGCGCGTAATTCGCTTCGAGAACCGCAGGCCCCAGATTGGCGACCGCGGTTCCCGACGTCATGACCACAGGAACGGGCTGACCACTGCCCAGGCTCAGGCCGATGGCCAGAAAGCCCGCGGTTCGCTCGTCGATCCGCATGTGCAACCGCAGGCGGCCGGCAACGTCCGCCTCCTGCAACGCGAACGCCAGCGGGGCGTTCCGCGAGCCGGGGCACAACACGACGTCTCGGATGCCGCTGCGCGCCAGTTCGTCGACGACTGCGGTGGCCTGTGCGGTGGACGGATTCACAGAATCCAGAGTGTCAGATGCGTCGGTCAGCCGCCGCAACCGGGCTTTGACAGTATTGACGTGTGCGTACAGTCTTCCGGCCCGATGAGGTCTCCTCCCGCCGCTTCTACCAGCTCCTGACCGCGTCGGTGGTCCCCAGGCCGATCGCATGGATCTCCACCGTCTCGACCGACGGTGTGGCGAACCTCGCGCCGTACAGCTTCTTCACGGTGTCCTCGGTGGAACCGCCGGTCGTGCAGTTCACCTCGGTGAGCCGCAAGGACAGTCTGCGCAACATCGAGGCCACCGGCGAGTTCGTCGTCAATCTGGCGACGGCACCGTTGGTGGATCAGGTCAACGGCAGCTCGGCGAGCTTCGATCACGGCGTCAGCGAATTCGAGGAGCTCGGGATCGAGAGCGAACCCAGCACCGTCGTCACACCACCGCGCGTGGCAGCCGCTCCGATCGCCATCGAGGCGAGACTGCATCGCGTCGTCGAGGTGGGCAACTGCTTCGTCGTCATGGGCACCGTCGTCGCCCTGTCGGTGCGTCCCGAATATCTGGCCGAGGACGGACTGCCCGAGTTCGACGCCATCGCTCCGCTCAGCCGCCTCGGCCGTACCGAGTGGGGGTTGCCGCCCGAGGTTCGTGAGATCGAGCGCCCTTCTTGATTCGCTGGTCGCTGCTGATTCTCGTCACGGTCGGCCTGACCGTCGGCGCGGATGCTCTGGGGATTCCGTCGGCCGCACTGTTCGTCGCGCTGCTGGTGGCGGTGATCTTCGCGCTCGCCGGCTGGGCACCGACCACCGGAACCGAGCGCGCCCCGCTGCCGCGCCGACTCGGCATGGTGGCACAGGCGGTGCTGGGTGTCGAGATCGGAACGCTGGTGCAGCGAGACACCCTCAGCTCACTGGGCGACGCCTGGTTGCCGGTACTGCTGGCATGCGTCGGAACGCTCGTGCTGTCCATCGCCGCGGGCGCGCTGCTGGGACTGCGTAAGGACATCGATTCGCTGACCGGTGCGCTGGCACTGGTCGCGGGCGGCGCGTCGGGGCTGGTGGCCATCGCCCAGGAACTCGGCGGCGACGAACGCGTCGTGGCAGTGGTGCAGTACCTGCGGGTCGTTCTCGTCACCACCACCCTGCCGCTGGTGGCGACACTGGTGTTCCGCGCACAACCCGGTCAGTCGACGATGCTCGCCGATTCCGGCGCTCCGCTGTACGTGGACCTGGCCTTCGTTCTGGTCTGCGGCGGGGTGGGAGTCCTGCTCGCACTGGCACTCCGATTTCCCGCTCCGGCGCTGCTGGGCCCGCTGATCGTCGCCACGTGCGCCGACGTTCTCGGGTTCTCGTTCGACGCCAGTGTTCCCACGTTGCTGCTGTGGGCGGCGTACATCGTGATCGGGTGGCAAGCCGGTCTGCGGTTCACCGTCGCGAGCCTGAAGTCCATCTCGCGGGTGCTGCCGTCCGCGTTGCTGCTCATCATCGCCGTCACCGTCGGGTGCGCGATGTTGGGGCTGTGGTTGGCCTCGGCGACGGGCACCAGCGGATACGAGGGCTACCTCGCCACCACCCCGGGTGGGGTGTACGCAGTGTTGGCCATCGCGGCATCGACCGGTGCGAACGTGACGTTCGTCGTGGCCGCGCAGGTGATCCGAGTGTTCATGATGCTGTTCGCGGTGCCGATGGGAGCGAAGGTCGTCCAGCACTACCGGCGAGGGCGGCCCGAGTGAATCGACGCGACCCCATTCGGACTCAGGTCCACCGATGTCGCCGGCACGGCCGAGTACCTCCAACCCGAGTTCTGTGAAGCCACCGGACAGCACTGGATTAGTGTCATCTCACATGTCCGGCTTGGGAAAAGGTCACACGGTCGTCACCGACTCGGTCGAAATCGACGGCGCATCGTTCGCCTCGCTGCGCGCCCGTCCTCTCCCCCGCGCCGAACGCTACGAACTGGGTCGACGACTCCGCGAGAAGGTACCGATCGCCTCCCTGGGTGACTGGACCCCACCGGCGGATCGACCCGACCCGGTCAAGCAGATCGAATACTCGCACCAGGGCCGCATCGAATGGCTGATACCGACGCGCCTGGAGCGGATGGTCGAATCCCCCTACGGATTCCTGCGCGGCACGGCCATCGTCATGGCCCGGGACGTGGCGATGTTGCCGTCGACCGGCATCAACCCGGTCATCAGCGGCGACGCCCACCTGGGCAACTTCGGGTTCTACGCCTCCCCCGAACGCGACCTCGTCATCGACCTCAACGACTTCGACGAGGCCCACCCGGGAGCCTGGGAATGGGATCTACGACGCCTCGCCGCAAGCATCTGGGTGGCCGGGCGGCAGAACGGCCGCACCGAGGACCAGTGCCGCGACGCCGTCACCGCCTGCGTGTCCGCGTACCGAATCGAGGTGGCCAGACTTGCCGACGAACCACTGATGTCGCGATCGTTCCAGCGCCTGACGGCCGAGAAACTGCAGCGCGACGCCACCGAGGGGTCGCTGCGCAAGGAGATCAAACGCGCCACCAAGAAGGCGCGTCGACGCACCAGTGACCGCGTTCTGCCGCGCTTCACCGAAAAGCACGAGGGCAAGCGCAGAATCGTCGAGGAGCCGCCGATCACCACCCGCATCTCGGCGCGGGACGAGGAACTTCTCGCCGTCGGATTGGACGAGTACCTGCTCACCCTCACCCCGCACTGGCGTCGAGTGCTCGGTGGATACACGTTGATCGACGTGGCGCACCGCGTCGTCGGCGTCGGCAGCGTCGGACTGCGGGCGTACGTGGCTCTGCTCGAGGGCACCAGCGAGGACGACGTGGTGTTTCTGCAGCTCAAGCAGGCCAGACGCTCGGTGCTCGCGCCGTACGTGCACGGCGAATCGGCCTGGCACGATCATCAGGGCCAGCGGGTCGTGGAGTATCAGCAGGATCTGCAGACCGTCAGCGATCCGCTGCTGGGCTGGACGACCATCGCCGGACGGCAGTACTACGTGCGCCAGTTCCGCAACATGAAGGGAACGATCGACCTGTCGTCGATCGACGCACCCGCTCTGGTGGACTACGCACGGGTGGTGGGCCGACTGCTGGCCAAAGGACATGCGCGCACCAGTGGCGCGTCGATGATCTCGGGTTACACCGGCGATTCCGACGCCCTCGAGGTGGCGCTGTGCCGCTTCGCGCAGCTGTACGCGGATCAGACGGAAGCCGACTGGGAGCGATTGAGCGCTACGCGCATGTGAACGGAAACTCGTAGCCTGCTACGAGGTGGGAGTGGAGCCCGCGGAACGACCCGAGGGCTCCACACTCACATGCGGCGAAGCCGCTCAGGCGTGCTTGGCGACCAGGTCACCCACCCGAGGCAGTGCCTCGGTGACGTTCTTCTTCGCCGAGCCACGCAGGCTGCCGTAGAACTTCTTGACGACGGACTTGTCGGTCTCCTCGATGCGCGCATCGGTGACCGAGAGCAGTGCGTCGGAGGCGGCGTCGCCGTTGGCGGCCAGGTACTGACCGAACGTGCCCTGCGGGGCAGCGTTGTACGACTGCCAGAACGGGTCGAGCTTGTCGACGAAATCGGGCCACAGAGCCGAGACCGCGTTGTCGATGTACGACGGCCCGACCTTCTTCACCGCGCCGTATCCCCCCTTGACCGCGAGCCCGCTCGCACCCTTCTTGTCTGCGACCTCGGCGTCGATCAGCGCCAGGACATCGACGCGCAGAGCGTCGGCCTTCGACTCGTCGAGCAGCGAATCCTTGAGTGCAGCAACCACTTCGAAGTTCCTCCCAGATGTGTCAGCGGCCCCACGCGGACCGGGCGCAAGACTACCGCAGAAGGGCGTGGCAGCGCCGAACTCGCTCGATCCACCACTGCGTGCGATCGGCGTCGGCATCGAGCTCGATCAGGGCCTCGGCATCGGGTTCGAGGCTGCCGACCGGGTACGTTCCGTCGATCACCTCCGGCACGGGTGCGACGTCTCGAACGAACAGTGCGCCCGTTCCCAGACCGCAGGCGAATTCGAGATGCGGCAGCGCAGCGGCCGCGGCCAAACCGGACGAGATACCGACAGCAGAATCGAGAGCACTCGACACCACCACCGGCACGCCATACTCCCCCAGCTCTCCGGCCAGCTCGAGCACCGCTCGCATCCCGCCGAGCGGGGCTACCTTGAGCACGGCGATGTCGGCTCCGCCTGCCCGAACGACCTTCATCGGATCCTCGGCCCGGCGAATGCTCTCGTCGGCAGCGATCCGCACCCCGGGCACCCGACGCCGAACTTCGACCAACTCCGGCACGGACGCGCACGGTTGCTCGGCGTACTCGAGTGGACCGTCGGCGGTCAGGGCGGCCAGAGCCGCAACAGCCTCGTCGACGCTCCAACCCCCGTTGGCGTCGACCCGTACCCGCGGAACCAACTCGCGCACCGCGCGCACCCGGGCGACGTCGTCGGCGAGGGTCTGCCCCTTCTCGGCCACCTTGACCTTCGCCGTCTCGGCCCCGGGGAACCGGCTCAGCACCGACGCCACGTCCGAAGCCGCTACCGCCGGAACCGTCGCGTTCACCGGGATGCGTCGGCGCAGCGGACTCGGCGGGCCGTCCCACGCGGCTTCGATCGCCGACGCCAACCACGGGGCCGATTCCGCGTCGTCGTACTCGGGAAACGGTGAGAATTCACCCCAACCGGCGGGCCCGCGCATCAACATCACCTCACGGGTGGTGATGCCACGGAACTTGGTGCGCATCGGCAGCGAGAGCACGTGTGCACCGTCGAGCACATCGTCGATCGGGGGAATCATTGCTGCCCCGGGAGCAGCTGCACCATCAACGCCTCGCAGTCGGCCAACAGGTTGCCGTCCAGATCGGTCAGCCGGGCGTTGATGAACGTCTTGCGTCCCTCGACCCGATCCACCGCACCCTCGACGACCAGCTCGGTATCGAGCGGCGTCACCTTGCGGTAGTTGATGTGCAGATACGCCGTCCGGCTGATGGGCCTGCCGTACGCGTGCTGGATGAGGCCGAAGAGGTCGTCGAACAGTAGTGGCAGCGTGCCGCCGTGCGCTGCGGAGTTACCCCCGAGATGGAAACGACGGAACATGCCCCGACTACGGACGCCGTCGGCGTCGATCTTCTCGATGATCCACGGCATCAACAGCAGCGAACCTCGACCCGGCAGACGCGGAACGCGCCCGGCGGTCTGGCGGCCCTCGGCCACCACGTGCGGGGTCAGCAGCTCGATCAGTTCCCGGGCTTTGTCGGCCGCCGCCTGGGTGACCTCGGCCGGCAACGAGGTCGATACCGCGAGGTCCTGCACCGTGCGCAGCGCCTCGAGCAGCTGCCCGTACTCCGGCCCCACCTTCGCAGGCACGAAACGCGGGAAGCCCCCATGGTGGTCGTAATCGCGGTCCAGTTCGATCGGGTCGGTCATGACTGCACGCTAGCTGCACCGACCGGTCGGCACGGACCCAGCCCTGATCCGGCGTCGGCCCACACTAAGCTGACGCCCGTGACCTTCACCCCAGCACTGTGGCGTCCCGTTCCCGGCTTCGAGGACCTGACCGACATCACGTATCACCGGCACGTGTCCGACGCGACCGTCCGGGTTGCGTTCGATCGTCCCGAGATTCGCAACGCGTTTCGGCCGCACACCGTCGACGAGCTCTACCGCGCGCTCGAACATGCTCGGGTGAGCTCCGATGTGGGGACCGTACTGCTCACCGGCAACGGGCCGAGCAGCAAGGACGGCGGGTGGGCCTTCTGCTCCGGCGGTGACCAGCGCATTCGCGGACGCAGCGGCTACCAGTACGCAGACGGAGAGACCGCCGACACCGTCGACAAGGCCCGCGCCGGGCGCCTGCACATCCTCGAGGTGCAGCGCCTCATCCGCTTCATGCCCAAGGTGGTCATCTGCTTGGTCAACGGCTGGGCAGCGGGCGGCGGCCACAGCCTGCACGTGGTGTGCGATCTGACCCTCGCGAGCCGCGAGCATGCCCGGTTCAAGCAGACCGACGCGGACGTCGGTAGCTTCGACGGTGGTTACGGCAGTGCGTATTTGGCCAAGATGGTCGGTCAGAAGTTCGCCCGGGAGATATTCTTTCTCGGCGAGACGTACTCGGCCGAGGAGATGCACCGTATGGGCGCAGTGAACAAGGTGGTCGATCACGCAGAGCTCGAGAACACGGCAATCGAGTGGGCTGCGAAGATCAACGCGAAATCACCTCAGGCACAACGAATGCTGAAGTACGCCTTCAACCTGCAGGACGACGGCCTAGTGGGTCAGCAACTGTTCGCCGGTGAAGCGACACGCCTGGCCTACATGACCGACGAGGCGGTGGAGGGTCGCGACGCCTTCCTCGACAAGCGCGAGCCCGACTGGTCTCCCTTCCCCCGATACTTCTGACCCACTGGTGATTTCGACGTCGCACCGCCGAAACCACCACAGTGCTGTGGGCGCTGTACGCGCCTGGTTCACCCAGCCCTACGACTACCGCTGGATGGCGGACTTCCAGAACTCCCGGCCCGCCGGAAAGATCGTCCGGTGGGTGATGGCATTCCTGACGCTCAATTTCGGCGTGCTGGCGGTGGTGTCGCTGTTCTCGGAGGACACCTCACGCAGCCCGGTCGCCGTCGCCTGGAAAGCATGTCTGGCAGTCATGGTCGTGGCCGTCAGCGCGGCGTGGATCACCAGACCGTTTCCCGGCCGAGTCGGGGTGGTGGCGTTCGCAGTCTTCGCCGACCTCGGAACCGCGTCGGCGATAGCGATCAACCCACTCGCGGACGCGCTCCTGACCTGCACGCTGTTCGCGGTGATCGGGACGTTCTGCACGTTCTGCCTCAGTCCACGCTGGCTGCTCGCGCACCTGGTGTTCGCGGTGGCGTGCACCCTCGTCGCCGCGGCGGCCACGCACTCCGGTGGGGAGATCGACACCGCCTCACTGATCTTCCGGACGCACGTCGTACTGCTCGCGGTCGCCGGCGTTCCGCTGGTGTCGCATCTGCTCATCACCATGTTGACCGACGATGCCCGCAATTCGTTGCTCGATCCGCTCACCGGTCTGCGCAATCGTCGTGGTCTCGACGCGGCCATCGACGAGGTGTGGCCACTCGGCCGAGAGAAGGATCAGTGCTCGGCGGCGGTGATGATCGACATCGACCGCTTCAAATCCGTCAACGACATGTACGGCCACGAGGAAGGCGACGCGGTCATCGTGCGGGTCGCCGAGCGTCTGCGAGCACACCTGGGCGACTACGGCGTCATCGCGCGCACCGGCGGCGAGGAGTATCTCGCCGTCGTGTCGACGTCACGACTCCACATCGATGCTCTGGTCCACGGAGTACGCCGAGCGCTTCGCGATCCCGAGGATCCCATCGCGGTAACGGTCAGTGTTGGGGCCGCGATTCTGCACGCGGATTCGCCCGTGTGGGACCAGAACCTCGACATCGTGACGCGGGCAACGCGGGTCGCGGACTCGATGATGTACGAGGCGAAGGCCGCGGGCGGCAACCGAATCGCGACGACCGAACGGTGAGAGAGAGACAGGAGTGGAGCCTGCGGAACGACCATGGGTCGGCAGGAGTGGAGCCTGCGGAAGGACCATCTGTGATCGTGGTATCCATGCGGGGTGGACATACTCGCTTCTCGGACAATTCTTCGGCCGGTCGACTACGAGAGGACTCTCGAGTTCTACCGTGACGGTCTCTCGTTGGCGGTGTGTCGCGAATACCCCGGTGGGACGGTGTTCTTTGCGGGGCAAGGGCTGATCGAGGTCGCTGCGCACCATCGCGGTGAAGAATCGGGGTCGTTCTCCGGTGCCCTGTGGCTGCAGGTACGCGATATCGGTTCTGCTACAGAGGAATTGACCGCAGCCGGCATCGAGATCGTCCGTGAGGCGCGAACCGAGCCGTGGGGTCTGATCGAGATGTGGATCGAGGATCCGGACGGGATTCCCATCGTGCTGGTGCAGATTCCACAGGATCACCCGTTGCGAAAGGACAACCGCTAGCGGTCTTTCGCGGCGTCGGCGATCGTGCGAAGTACTGCCGTTGCCGACTGCGGCCGCGACCACAGATATCCCTGCGCCAGCGTGCAACCGAGTTCGAGGGCCGCGTCGGCTTGTTCGCGACTTTCGATGCCTTCGACGATCATCGTCAGATCGAGATCCTTCGCCACTCCGGCCAACGACCTGATCATGGCTCGTCCGGCCACGGTGTCGACGAACCTCGTCAGGTGCCCGTCGATCTTGATGCCGTCGGGCTGCAGCGTCACCAGTCGTTCGAGCGAAGACCAGCCCGAGCCGAAATCGTCGAGCAACACCCGGAAGCCGAGCCGGTGCACGTCGTCGATATGCCTGCGCAGCAGCGGCCCCGGCGTCACGGCAGTGGTCTCGGTGAGCTCGAGCGAGATCGACGACGGCGACACCCCGGAGGACGCGATGGCACGCTGCAGCTGACTGACGCCGTCGGGATGGGCGAGGTGGCGTCCGGAAATGTTGACGGTCAGTCGCAGGTCCGGACGATGGACGTGCCACTTCTTCATTTCGGCAGCGGCCTGGGTGAGCACGCTGAGGTCGACGTCGATAATCAGTTCGCTCGCCTCGGCGAACGGTACGAAATCCGCCGGCACCACCATCCCCCTGGTGGGGTGGTGCCACCGCGCCAATGCCTCGAAGCCGACGATCTCCTCGGTGCGCAAGTCCACGATCGATTGGAACCAGGGGACGATGTGACCGTCGGCGATGGAGTCGGCGATGTCGTTGTCGCTGCCCAGCCGAATGACGCCGGATCCGACGCGGCGATGCAGATCGAGCTGCTCCTCGAGCACCGACGCGAACTGTTCGAGTTCCTGCATCTGCTCACCGGAGAGCGGACGGGGCGTGCGATCGAGCAGGCAGAGGGTGCCGATGACCAGGCCCTCTCGCCCACGCAGCGGAACCGACGCGTACGACGCGATGCCGTTCTCGTCGAGGATGGCGCGCTGCCGAGTGGTGGCGTGCACGCGACCGTGCGCCACGACTGCAGGTTCGCCGGAACGCACCACGTCGTCGCACAGGGTGTCGGCTCGCACGACGGTGGATACCGGCGGTCCACCGATGTTGACCAGCGTGTACTGAGTGTCTTCGTCGAGCACGTTGAGCTGTGCGATGGCGAATCCGACGCTGCGTGCGGCGAATTCGACCGTCGATCGCAGAGCAGGCGTCGTCGCCTCGAAATCGAGGTAACGACGGGCGGAGTCGCTCTGCCGGCGAGACTGGGAGCGCGCGGGGTCCGCGACCTCACCGTCCACCGGCATCACCTCGCAACGACCAGCCGGGCCCGTTCTGGAACCGGATCCAGGCGAGTTTAACCGTGCCGGATCTGCAGTTTCGACCGATAGCCCAACCTGGAGCGGTCACAACGACGGATAGCGCGTGTGCAGCAGCCGATGCCGCAGCACGGCTGCGGCGAGTCGCTTGCCTTCCTCGGTCGCCACCGAACCGGACCGCTCCGGTCCCGAAACACCCGGTCCCGACGCGCCCGGTTCCGTCGGCTCGAACGCTCCGAGGGCACCCAGTTCGGCAATCAGGGTCCGCGCCAGCGGCTCGGCGTGCTCGGCAGCGGGCTCCTCACCGGAATGGGTCCACCCTTCGGCGCGCAGCAGACGCGCGAGGTCGTCTGCTGTCGCGTCCACGTCGGTGACCTCGTGACCGACGATCATCCGGGCCAGAACCACCTCGGCGGCAATCGTGTCCGGGTGATATTCGGTGCCGACGATGCCTGCGGTCAGCACGCGCCAGAGCCCGTCGGAGCTGAGCTGCCGTGTCCGCGCCGTCGGCACCAACCGCCCGGCGGAACGACGCAGCAGACGCACCCTCATCAGGAGGCGTCGGACGATCAGTACTTTCTCGGTGTCGAGTTCGCGGCCGATGTGCAAGGGACGTTCGGCCGGAGGAAACACCGTGGTCGCAATGCTCGCCACCAGCTCGTCCGGCAGATACCCGGCGTCGGTCAATCCGACACCGTCGCCGATGCATCCGATGAAGCTCTCCAGCCTGCGCACGCAGCCGTACACGGGCTGGGCGGCCTCGTGCAGCGTCTCGCGCAGCCCCAGATAGAGCTCGGCCCGCGGTGCGCTGTAGTTGCTCCACAGGTCGATCCGGTGGTCGAGAAGCTGCTCGAGCAGGACGGCCTCGGAGTCGTCCTTGCCTCGATCGGACGTCAGCACAGCATCGGTGACGCCGCGTCGGCGCATGGCCTGCGCATTGGTGCCGAGCGGTCGCCCACCGGGCTTGGACGGCTCGAACTCACCGGCGATGGTCGCAACTTCCAACGTCTCGCCGATCTTCTCGACGATGGCCCGCTCGACGCCGGTCGGAGCGTCCTGCCAGGTGACGAGATCGGTATCGACGGCACCGATACCCGATTGTTCGGTGGCGGCGCGATAGTGCTGCAACCACACGGCATCGTCGGAGATTCGCACGAGCTCCTCGGTGACGGTGCTCCGAGCTATCTCCGCGTATCCGACGCGTCCAAGGCGGTCGAGTAGATCGCCGAGCGCACGGGCGATGTCGACCGCACGATCGGGCCCCTCGGCCGCGTGGCGCAGATACACCCACAGGTAGGTCTGCACGGAATGTTGCGTCGGGCCCGCGGGCGGAGACACCTCGACCAGACCGTCCCACCCCAGGCGCGCATCGGCGGCGAGCGCGGGATCGACGGAATCGAAGTACGACAGAGCTGCCCACACCGCGTCGTCCATGCCCGATCCCTTCACGATGTTCCACTGTTCCACAGCGACTCGACGTCGGGTGACAACCGCCGGGCCGACAGGTGCGCCCGTCCTGGTTCGAGCCCAGCGACTAGCCTCGAGTCCGTGCTCGAGAGCGTATCCATTCCGTCGGGACCGGCAGCGGCGAACATCATGCCGCGGCTGAGCCGCATGCTTGCCGGCGACGGCCCGGCCCTGCTTCCCGTGCCGGCCGACGATCCGCGTGAGACCGAGCGCCTGCACGACGCCTTGGCACCGGGAACACCCATCGACGACGGCGTCGCGCTTGTCGTCGCGACCTCTGGAACGACGGGCATTCCCAAGGGAGCGATGCTGTCGGCCGCTGCGCTGGTGGCGTCGGCAACGGCCACCGAGGAGCGACTCGGCGGACCGGGGTCGTGGCTGCTGGCGTTGCCCGCGCACCACATCGCCGGAATGCAGGTGCTGCTGCGCAGTGTGCTCGCCGGAACCTCGCCCGTGATCATGGACGTGTCGAGAGGTTTCGATCCCACCGCTCTGATCGACGCGATCGGCCGGATGTCGGGGCCCTTGCGCTACACGTCGCTGGTTCCAGGGCAGTTGGTGAAGGCATTCGAGATCCCCGAGGCCGTGGCTGCGTTGGCCTCGCTCGATGCTGTGTTGTTGGGCGGGGCGGCAACACCGATGCCGTTGCGGACGAAGGCACACGACGCGGGAATCCGATTGGTGCGGACCTACGGAATGAGCGAAACGGCCGGCGGCTGCGTGTACGACGGAGTTGCACTGCGCAACACGGTGGTTCGCATCGACGACGGCAGGGTCGTGTTGGGGGGAAAGACCTTGGCCTCGGGATACCGCGGACTGCCCGACCACCCGGCCTTCGCCGAACCTGGATGGTTCCGCACCGACGACGCCGGAACCATCGTCGACGGCGTGCTGAGCATCTCGGGGCGACTCGACGAGGCAATCTCGACCGGCGGATTGACCGTCGTGCCGCAGGTCGTCGAGGCTGCACTGGCCACCCACCCCGCAGTGCTCGAATGCGCCGTCGTGGGACTGCCCGACCAGCGCCTGGGCCAGAAAGTGGTGGTCGCGGTAGTGGCCCGCGCCCCGGTGACACTGGCGGACTTGCGCTCCCACGTCGCCGCTTCGCTGGACATCACCGCGGCACCCCGAGAATTGTTCCTCCTCGACTCACTGCCGACACGAGGGCCGGGAAAACTGAATCGGGTGAAACTGCGAACGGTGCTCGAAAAACGCTGAGTGACTGGGGAGTTCCGACCGAGCGCAGCGGTTCCGGTTAGACCGCAAATGCGCGCGCGTTTGTCAGGTGCGCGCGGACTGGTCAGCGAACAGGTGGCGACACTGCGCGCGTTCAGCAAACGCGCACGCATTTGCCCCGGAGCGCTCACTCGAGCGGCGTGCCTTGATGGTGCACCAATTCCCAACCGATGTTCGTGCGTCGCCACAGCGAGGTTCTGCGAGCTCGCGCATCGGGTGTTCTCGAAACCCACTGCAGCAGAACACAATCTGCACCGATTACCCGTCCGGTCGGTTCGATCACCTCGATCTCGACGGGGCTTTCGCTGCTGAGCAAGTCGAGTATCGACGACTTGTCCCACACCGTGCCCGAGGCTCCGACTTCGGTGAAGTCGTCGGCGAGCAGGCGGGCCAGCCTCTCGCGATCGCGTCGACACTCCGCAGTCTGTAGCTCTCGTTCGAGCGCGAGAACTGTAGACAAGTCGTTGTCAGCGTTGGGTCGACCGGCAGAGACAGACGGCATGGCTGCACTGTCTCATGCACGAACGCCTCACGCACGCACGCCTCACGCACGAACGCGCGCGCGTTCGTCAGGTGCATGTGAAGTCGTCGGCCGGCAGGTAGCGAACCTGCGCGCGTCCGACAAATGCGCGCGCATTTGCGCCGGTGGTGGGTGGGCGAACGACCGAGCAACCGACGCCTCAGCCCGCCATTTTCTCGTACAACCGCTCGACGTCGGACTCGGACCAGTTGGCAGGCTCGAGGATGTCGGCCCACATGTTCACCGCGTCGGCTCCGTAGCTGTGGCCGTGGCCGTCGTCGACGTTCGTGGAGAAGACCTGATCGAACGTCAACTGCCAGAAGGTCACGAACGGGAACCACTGCACTCCTGGGTCGACGTCCGCGCCGCGGGGTTCGCGTAGCCAGTCGGGCCTGTTCAGGATCAGATCCGGCGACCACCACACGATGGGGTCGGATGCGTGCTGCCAGTACACGATTCGGGGCTCGTCCCATTGCCCGCCGATGTCGAGGTCACCGGACGAGCTGGCGAAACGAACGTGCTCGCCACCGTCGATGACAGGCAGGATCTCGCGAGATCCGGCGTCGCGCCCACCGGTGATGCGGGCCCATTGCGGGGTGAAGTTCGGGTTGCCCACCCACAGGGCACCGTCGATGCGCGCGATCATGTCCTGCGCGCCGCTGAACGCATCCTGTCCGCCGTAGGCACCGAGGCTCTCGCCGAACAACACCAGCTTCGGTCGCGAATCCTCGGGGAGTTCGCTCCACACCTCGTATACCGCCTCGAAAAGGGCCCGTCCGGCATCCTGGGGAGTCTGGCGGTCGGCCAGAAATGCCATCGGGCTCGGCAGGAACGAATACTGCATCGACGCGATCGCCGAGTTACCGTCGTACAGGTATTCCAGAGGGCGAGCGACGCTCTCGTTCACCCACCCGCGCCCGGTGGTCGTCGCGACACCGAGCACAGCGCGAGAAAATGCGCCGGTACGGTCGAGTTCTGCCACCACCCGCTGGGCGACACCTTCGACGGTGTCCGCGGACTCCACGCCCGCGTAGGCACGGATCGGTTGCACCGCAGGCCTTCCGGTGAACTCACTGATCTCGTCCGGCGATACCCCGGACACGACGAAGCGTCGGCCCTCCTGCCCCAGGGAATCCCACTCCTCGTTCGAGGCGTCCGAACCCGACAGTTCGGCCGCGGTGGGCTTCTCGACGCCCTCGTGATTGCCGCGGTCCGCAGTAGAGGCCGACCTCTCCGCGACCGCCACGATGCCGCGAATCAGCGCGCCGTTGACGGCGAACACCACCAACAGGGCTACGACGATCACGCTCGCGATCCTCGCGACCGGCCTCGGCACGTACTGCTTGCCCCATCGCGTCAACGCACGGGTGGCTCGCCGCAGCAGACGACCCAAGGCGAGCACTCCCACGGCAACCACCAGCGAGACCACCAGCACCGCGATGTACAGCGGCCTCCCGGGATCCTCCACACCGACGAGCTTGCGGACGATCTGCTGCCACCACGATCCCAGGATCAGGAACAGCGGAATCACCACCACCGCGGCCACGGCCAGCGCCCACCACCCGCGTCGACGCCACTGCTCCGACCAGTCGGGTGACACTCCACAGATCCGCACCACCCACGCGATCAGGCAACCCACGCCGTATCCGATCGCGACGCTGATTCCGGTGGCCACCGCCTGCAGATACCAGGCCCTGGGCAGCAGCGACGGAGTCATGGACAGCGCGAAGAACACCAGAGCGAAGAAAATCCCGACGGGATGCAGTGCGCGGCAGTACCGATCCGCTCGTGAGTCCTGCCAATACGAACGAATCGCGGCCGACCGCTGTGTGGTCATCCGCAGATCGTATTTGCCCGCCGACTGGGCCGCACCCTCTTCGACATGCAAGCATTCACCGCATGAGTGTTCTGGTCTGCTTCCACGCGCATCCCGACGACGAAGTATTCGGCACCGGCGGAGTCATGCGGCTCGCCGCCGATGCCGGCCACCGCGTCGTCCTGGTCACCGCGACCGACGGTGCCCTCGGTGAGTTTCCAGACGGAATCCTCACCGACGGTGAGACACTGGCCGAGCGCAGACGCGTCGAGCTGGATCGTTCGGCAGCCGTTCTCGGAGTCTCCCGCATCGTGCGGCTGCACTACGCCGATTCCGGAATGGCCGGTACTCCGGAGAATGCGAACCCGGACGCCTTCTGCAACGTCGACGTCGACACCGCAGCGCAACGGTTGGCCGACGTATTGCTCGAAGAGCAGGCGGACGTCGTGACGATCTACGACCCGAACGGTGGTTACGGGCACCCCGACCACATCCAGGTTCACGTCGTCGGCAAGCGCGCCACCGAGATCGCCGACACTCGATTCGTCTACGAGACCACCACCAACCGCGACCACATGCGCCGACTGATGGAGGCCAATCCGCACTGGGGCGAGGAGGCGTCACCGCCGGACATGGAAACGTTCGGTCTGCCGGAAACCGAGATCACGACGGTGGTCGACGTCTCCAGCGTCATGAACGCGAAACGGGATGCAATGGAAGCCCACGAAACACAGGTCGGTGACTTCGGACCGTTTCTGCAGATGTCCGTCGAGGACCTCGCCTCCACCTTCGGTACCGAATGGTTCCGAAAGCTGCGCGGCACGGGCGGCGTCGGCATGACGGAGACCTCACTCCCGCTCTGACCTGGCCGAACAGCGGACGCAAGCGCGACGGCCACCAGATAGTAGATCGATGATGCAACTCCATAGAGCTGACCTTCGGATTGTTTCGAGCTTCTAATCAAACCGCGAGACGGTACAGTGTCCACGTCGCCTGTCATGAGGGCGAGTCTTCAGACCCGAACACCGTCATCGAAATGGAGAGGCCGGAGAAGCGATGCGTTCGTCAGTGGGTGTGTCCCTGGGCACGTGCGGCATTCGCACGGCGCGGACCACCGAAGACGGTGCATGGACCGACGGCACCCCGTTCGACGACTGGCAGCTCTCCCCCACGGCATCCGACGTCGCGCGCGTCGTCCGCGGCATCGTCGACAGTCCGGACGCGCCCCAATCTCTAGGCGTCGCCTATCGCACCTCCGAGGAACGCACCCAGATCGCCGACGCACTGGCCGAGGAGTACGTCTCCGACGTCCACCTCATCGACAAGACCGGCGCGGCCATGGAGTACCTGCGCCCAGGGCTCCCCTCCCACCACCGGACCATCGCGCTGTTCGACGCGGGCGAGACCGGTGTCGACGTCGACATCGTGGACGTCGAATCCGGCCGCTCCTACGGTTCCGCGCGGACCACCGCCATGAGCGGTGCCTCCTTCGACGCGGTGGTCCGAGAACACATACTCGGACTCGGCATAGTGCGTGCGCCCCAATCTCCGGACGAGGACAGTGCGCTGACGGCCTTCTGCCGCGGCATCAAGGAAGCGCTGTCCTCGCACCTGACCACCAGCACCCCGGATGGCGAGCACATCCTCCTCGAGCGGCACATCTTCGAGTTGTCCATCGCACGCTCCACCGAGCAGGCCGCCGAGACAGTGCGCCGACTCGGCCGCGAGGCCGAGTTCTACCCCGACGCCGTCGTCGCGATCGGCGGCACGTCCAACATTCCGCTGGTCCGGGCCACCCTCGAACGCTTCCTGCAGCTACCGGTCGTGGTCCCGGACCGGCCCGAGCTCGTCGTCGCCGGCGGTGCCGCGGTGCACGCCGCCCACGTCGACGCCACCCACGTGCCGCCCCTCGTCTCGCACCGTCCAGCCCTGGCGCGACTGGGCATGATCGCACTTCCGATCGCAGGCGTCCTTGCCGCCATCGGACTGTTCACGGCACTCGGATCCAGCGACGAGGGTCAACCGCTGAGCACCCCGTCGAGCGTCGGTGAATCAGTGTCGCAAACCACCAGGCCGTCGAGTACCAGCACGGCGACGACCACGCCGGCACCGCTTCCCGACATCCCTCCTCCCCCACCGACAACCACCGCACCGGCACCGGCCGCCGCAAATTCCGCGCCCTACGTGCAGTACCAGCAGCCGCACTACTACCCGCCGGCACCTCCGCCCGCACCCACGGTGCCCTTGCCACAGATTCCCGGGGTCCAGATGCCTGTCATCCCGTTGCCGGTATTGCCACGCCTGCCGTTCTGACCGGCCGCGTTCTCACCCGTCGGACAGATACGGAAAGATCGTCGCTCATGGCCACCACAGCGCAATGGATCGAAGGTGCGCGACCGCGCACGCTCCCGAATGCGATCGCCCCCGTCCTCGTCGGCACCGGCGCGGCCCTGTCGCTGGACGGAGGAGTGTGGTGGAAGGCGCTGCTGGCGTTGGTCGTCTCGTTGGCTCTGATCGTCGGCGTCAACTTCGCCAACGATTACTCCGACGGAATCCGGGGCACCGACGACGACCGAGTCGGGCCACTGAGACTGGTCGGCTCGAAGGCTGCGTCCGCCGGTGCCGTCAAGAAGGCCGCCATCGGTTGCTTCACAGTCGGTGCCGTGGCCGGATTGGTTCTGGCAGCGACCAGCGCCTGGTGGCTGGTCATCGTCGGACTCGTCTGCATCGCCGGTGCCTGGTACTACACCGGCGGCTCGAAGCCGTACGGATACAGCGGTTTCGGCGAGATAGCCGTGTTCGTGTTCTTCGGTCTCGTCGCCGTACTCGGCACCCAGTTCGTACAAGCCGAGCAGATCGATTGGGCAGGCGTGTTGGCTGCAGTGGCCGTCGGATCGTTCTCCAGCGCAGTACTCGTCGCCAACAACCTTCGCGACATCCCCACCGATACCGAATCCGGAAAGCTCACGCTGGCAGTGCGATTGGGTGACATGCGCACTCGCTACCTGCATCTCGCGCTACTGGTGGTGCCGTTTGCGATGACGGTGGCACTGATCGCCCGCACTCCATGGGCGCTGGTCGGCCTGCTCGCGCTCCCCTTCGCCGCACGCGCCAACTCCCCGGTACGCAAGGGCGCTCACGGATTCGAACTGATTCCGGCACTGCGCGATTCGGGGCTGGCGATGCTCGTCTGGGGCGCGAGCACAGGAGTGGCGCTGGCCTTCGCCTAGCGCTTGTCGGGAACGAACGCGCCCAGCAGAAAATTCACGATCGAGATGATGATCGCGCCCCAGAACGCCGCGGCGAACCCGACGATCTCGAGGCCGTAGCCGGTCTGTGACGACAGCCAGCCCGTCAACAACAGCATCAACGCGTTGATCACCAGAGTGAACAACCCGAGAGTCAGAATCAGCAGCGGCAGCGACATGAGCTGCACCAGCGGCTTGATGAACGCATTGACGACCGTCAACACGGCAGCGATACCGAGCAGCACCACGATGTCCCACCCGTCGCCGCGCCCCGAGCTGGTGACAGTGATGCCATCCACGAATTCCTTGGCAACCCAGATTGCAACGGCATTGATCACGAGCCGAATCAAAAAGTTCATGGCGCCATCGTAGGGTTCGTGGACGGCCGAGGGCTACGACGTACTCAGCGCTCCAAGTCGATGTCGACAGTTACTCGCCCACGATCGTCGCGAGTCGCCACGGCAAGGCCGGAATGATGGACGCCGCCGAGGTCGACATCGACCCGTCCGCCGTCGTTCTCGAAATTTCGCCACCAGTTCTTCTTGTCCGGAACGGCCACCGCAACCTTCACGTGATTGCCTGTTCGCTTGTATGCCACCGGCAGTGAGAACTTCTTGCCGGACTTGCGACCGGTGTAGGTCAGAATCCCCATCGACCGTCCGAGAACCCTGTCGAGCACCGGCGCCCTCATGACGACCACAAAAATCTTGTTGAACGCTGCTGCCGACTTCTGAAAGGTATTCATTGCGCCGCCTCCGGGCTTGCCCTGCACGTGATGACGAGCGTATCGGCGTTGCATGCAAATGGAGTTGTCACTGCGAAGAGACCCGTCCTGCATCGGCGCCAAAACTTGTCGGTGCCCGGTTCTACACTTCTCGGCAACGGGTCGAATACGTGTTCGGCCCTTCGTCGCTGGGGGGTGACATGGGGCTACGTGAGTCGACGTGGATGGCGGACGATCACTCTGCGCTCGCCGACGTCCTCGGTGCGCGCCGGACGATAAACGCCGCTGCCGCATCGGAACTGGCGCTCATGGACCACTACGTTCGCGGCCGAACGGCATGCGCCTCGCCGTGGGACACAGGAGTGACCGAAAAGGATCTGTACAGCTCGGCGATCTGCGAACTGGCTGCGGCATTGTCGTCCACCTTCGCCGCCATTCACAACAAGCTTCAGATGTGGCGCCAGCTGCGTCCCCTCGTACGGAACAGTTTCATCAACGGATCGATCGACAAAGAGCGAGTCAAAACGATCCACGACCATCTGCTTCATGCGCGTCCGGAGACAGTCGTCGCCATCGAAGCCGAGGTTCTCAAAGCTGCCGCAGAGATGGCACCGGGCCCCCTGGGTCGCGAGATCGACCGACTGCTCGTCGAGGCCGATGCCGAGTGGGACCGCGCAGTACGCACACGTGCCGCGCGAACCGAGAAGCGCGTCCGGGTTCGTCGACGAGCACGAGGGCTGGCGAGCCTCACCACGGTGATGACCGATCGCGAAGCCGACGAACAGCTTTCGCGCATCGACGCCGAAGTCTCCCGCTTGCACCCCGAGGATCCACGTTCGGACGATCAACGACGGGGCGACGCACAGACCGCACTGATGCGCGGCGAGACACTGCTGTGCGAGTGCTCGACATGCCTGACCTCTCGGGGTGACGTCGCGGATGCCGAAACTCCCGAACACGGTGAGCCGGTGGCAGCAATGCCCGAGCGTTCGGATGCGAATGCCGACGCAACCGGTGAAACAGCCACCGAGGGTTCGGGTTCCGCACGGCCGGGGTCCGAGCGCCCCACAAGTGAGCCCCTGGGCAGGGCACTGACGGGCCCGCTGCCACCCGACACACCACCACCCGTCTCACCAGCACCCGACGCACCGCCACCCGATACAGCGACTCGATCGAGACCGGGCGGAGGGACGTTGATCGAACGCTGGCGTGCCATCGTCGAGAACAACCCTCGCGGCGTCCACGCCCTACACCCCGACGGCCACGGAGGCATGACGATTCCGCCTCCGGGGGCACTGACCTATGCGCCGAGCAGAGCCCTTGCCGCGCAGGTTCGCGCCGAACATCCGTACTGCCTGCATCCTGGCTGCAACGTGCCTTCGGAACGGTGCGACCTCGACCACATCGTCGAATTCGATCGACAGAATCCGGAACGAGGAGGATGGACCATCCGGACGAACATCGGCCCGCGCTGTCGGCTCCACCACAACCTCAAAACACGGAAACTCTGGCGCACCGAATTACTCCCGGAAGGAGTCCTGCATATCGTCGACCCTCTCGGAAACCACTACTTCACCGCGCCGACCCTGTGAAAACCGATCGCCTAGGGTTGGTTCGGTGAGCACCGCGAATCTGACCCGGACCGAAACTCGCAGGCGATCGCGCCACATCGGCGGGGTGAAGTACCGCGTTCACCTCGATCTCCTGCGCGCAGAGGACGCAGACCTCGACACCTTCGAGACCGTGACGACCATCGAATTCGACGCGACCACCGCTGCGACCTGGGTGGACTTCATCGGTGCGGCAGTGGACCAAGTGACCGTCAACGGCGTCGACACGGCGGTCGACTACGACGGCTCACGGATTCAACTGATCGGGCTCACCGAGCACAACATCGTGCGGATTCGCGCGCGCGGACGATACAGCAGGTCGGGTGAAGGACTGCATCGGTTCGTCGATCCCGTCGACGACAACGTCTATCTCTACACGCAGTACGAACCGGCCGATGCACGCCGAGTGTTCGCGAACTTCGAGCAACCGGATCTGAAAGCTCCCTTCACTCTCACTGTCACGGCTCCGCCGACGTGGACCGTACTGTCGAACCGCGAGGGAGTCACAGCCGACACGGTCACCACCTTCGCGCCGACCCTGCCTATCTCGACCTACATCACCGCAGTTGCGGCCGGCCCGTATCACCGCGTCCAATCATCCTGGACGCGAGGCGAACTCACCGTCCCCCTCGGTGCCTATTGCCGGGCGTCTCTCGCCGAGTACTTCGATGCCGAGGACATCTTCGACATCACGAAACGAGGCCTGGACTTCTTTCACGACAAGTTCGACTACTCATACCCGTTCGGAAAGTACGACCAGATCTTCGTCCCCGAGTACAACCTCGGCGCGATGGAGAATCCCGGCCTCGTCACGTTCACCGAGTCGTACGTATTCCGTTCTGCGGCAACCGAAGCCCAGTACGAGGCCCGCGCGAACACGATCCTGCACGAGATGGCGCATATGTGGTTCGGCGACCTCGTCACGATGCAGTGGTGGGACGACCTGTGGCTCAAGGAATCCTTCGCCGACTTCATGGGTGCATTTGCATCGGCCGAAGCGACCCGATTCACCGACGCCTGGGTCAGCTTCGCCAACCGACGAAAAGCGTGGGCGTACCTGCAGGACCAACTTCCGACCACCCACCCGATCGTCGCCGACATCACCGATCTCGAGGCCGCGAAGCTCAACTTCGACGGCATCACCTACGCCAAGGGTGCGAGCGTCCTCAAGCAACTCGGGGCGTTCGTGGGCGCAGATGCCTTCTTCGCCGCCTCCCGCAACTACTTTCGCGCGCACGCCTTCGGAAACACGACTCTGACGGACCTGCTGAGCGAGATGTCGACCGCCAGCGGACGCGACCTCGACACCTGGGCTGCAGCATGGCTGCAGACCACCGGCGTCTCCACGCTCAGCTACACCGGCGATGCCATCGAGCAGACGGACCCGCGGCCTCACCGAATTGCCGTCGGGCTCTACGACCTCGACGAAGCCGGAAATCTGACGAGAACCCACCGACGAGAACTCGACATCGCCGAGGAACGAACGCCGGTCGACCTTCCCGAGGCCGCGCTGGTGCTGCTCAACGACGACGACCTGACATACGCCAAGATCCGATTCGACGAGCGCTCCAGTACCACCGTGCGAAACCACCTCGATCGCATCGTCGACCCTCTCGCCCGGGGCCTGGTGTGGTCAGCGTTGTGGAACTCCACCCGCGACGCCGAGCTGTCTGCACTCGAATACATCGACATCGCAACCAGATTCGCACCGAATGAGCCCAAGATCGGTCTGTTGTCCGCAGTCACGGCCAATGTGGCGTACGCCCTCGAGCATTACCTCCCGGAGGACCGACGGCGCGAACCCCTTCGGCAGTGGCTCGAGGCGTCGTGGACGCAGCTGCATGCGAGTGAGCCAGGGAGCGATACCCAGTTGGTGTGGGCGCGAGCCACCGCGGCCGCGGCCCAACTCGACGGCTCCCGCGCAGCCGACCTACGCGCACTTCTCGACGGCACGTCGACCGTGCCAGGTCTGCGCCTGGATCCCGACCAGCGCTGGTCGTTCTGGCTGGCTCTGGCCGCGACCGGAAACGCGACCTCGGCCGAGCTCGATGCAGAGCTGGCCTCCGACAACACGTCGTCTGGACGCACCTCACACACGGCGGCGTCGACGGCGATACCCGACGCCGAGGTCAAGGCAAGGGCGTGGGCTGCCATCACCGAGCGCGACGATGCGTCCAACGATGTTCTCGACGCCTTCATCACCGGCTTCGGGGCCGGGCACCGGCCGGACCTGACGCAGGGGTACCACGACCGGTACTTCGAAGCCATCGCGTCGTTGTGGACCTCGCGCAGCATCGAAATCGCACGGCGCATCGTCGTCCGACTGTTCCCGCAGCAATCGTCGACGGTAGCCGCGGACAGCTGGCTAGCCGAGCACGAGTGGGCACCGGCCGCCCTGCGGCGCTTGGTGATCGAGCAACGAGACCATCTGGCGAGGAGCCTGCGGGTGCAGGCGCGGATAGGGTGATGATCATGGCCACCAACGACACTCGACGCTCGATCGCCACGTCCGCACTCGCTGCAGGTGGATTGCTCGGCGGCTTCGCCGTCGCCCGGCAGTCGCACAACCGTCAGCTCGGCGGAGCCGTACTGGCCGCTGCGGGTGTGGCGTGCACGACCCGGTGGCAGAAATCCTCGGGTTCGGCCCGAGCCGGTGCGTTGCTCGGGACCTATCTCGTCGCGTTCGGTGCCTCGCACCCGCTGGCCAAGAAGATCGGCGCCTGGCCGGCGGTCGTCACCGTCGCCGCTGCAACTGCCGCGGCGTCGATGGCGGTGAGCAAGTAGATCTCCTCAGAACACCCCGGTACGAACGAACTTTTCGAGGGCTGCGTTCGGTTCGTCGAGATCCATACCTTGGCTCGAAACCCAGGCGTCGTCGAAGTAGGTCTGTGTGTACCTGTCTCCGCCGTCGCACAGCAGTGTCACCACGCTCCCGCTGCGGCCTGCTGCGATCATTTCCGCGATCAGTCCGAAGGCACCCCAGATGTTGGTGCCCGTCGATCCGCCCACTCGTTTACCGAGTGCGTCCGAGGTGAATCGTGCGGCGGCCACGGAGGCTGCGTCGGGCACTGCGATCATTCGATCGATCACCTGGCCGACGAACGAGGGTTCGACGCGCGGTCGGCCGATGCCCTCGATGCGGGAGGACAGCCCTGTCTCGTAGCACGCGTCTCCGGACTCGTAGCCGCCGATGAACGCCGAATTCTCGGGGTCCACCACCGCCAATTGCGTTGCATGCCTGCGATATCGGATGTACCGGCCGATGGTGGCGCTGGTCCCTCCGGTCCCCGCACCGACGACCACCCAGTCTGGAATGGGGCATTCCTCTAGCCGAAGTTGGTCGAAGATCGACTCGGCGATGTTGTTGTTACCGCGCCAGTCGGTGGCTCGTTCGGCGTGCGTGAACTGGTCCATGTAGTGGCTGTCCGGCTCGGCCGCGAGTCGATGCGCCTCGGTGTACATCTCGCCGGGCTGATCGACGAAATGACATCTCCCGCCATGGGACTCGATGAGTGCGATCTTTGCCGGGCTGGTGCTCCGAGGCATCACGGCGACGAATTGCAGTCCGAGCAGTCCGGCGAAATAGGCCTCACTGACGGCAGTGGAGCCCGAGGAGGCTTCGATCACCATGGTGCGTTCGGTGACCCATCCGTTGCAGATTGCGTACAGAAAGAGCGACCGAGCCAGTCGATGCTTCAGGCTGCCGGTGATGTGCGTCGATTCGTCCTTGAGGTACAGCGAGATTCCCCAGGCCGAGGGAAGGGGGTATCGCAACAGGTGCGTGTCGGCGCTGCGCTGGGAATCGGCCTCGATCAACCGGACCGCATTGTCGACCCATGCCCGTGACCCCGAGTGATCGACCGTCCTGGTCATTTCTTGCCGTCTTCACCGCGCAGCTTCGACTGCAGATCAGCACGCGCGGTGCGCCTGTCCTCGTCGACTGCCGCGATGGACTCGTTGACGCGGATGCGCATGTTCTTGAACAGGAGCAGCGACAGAGGTAGCGAGATCAGCACGGCGAAGATCGCGGCGACGAGTACCGGAACCTCGACGCCGAAGAGTAAACCGATGCCGACGATGAGTGCGCCGATCACGATGACGAGCGCCAGGCGCGCGAAGGTGTAGACACCCAGGTTCACGGCGAGAGACTTCTTCGCCGACCTACCTTTCGCGCCGTTTCCGCTGGTAGGTTCGCTGCTGTCGGCGTTCGTCGCGTCACTCACGGGTCCCAGGTTACCGGGCTCGGCAAGCACCTCGACCCACCCCCGGCGTGACCGATTTGTCCATTACCTCCCCTTTACCAACCTTGTATCAGTCGAGTACCTAGGGGTTCGAGTGCAACCATGGGGTTCGAACGCAGCAGACCGATATCTCCGGTTCGACGCATATGCACCGAACCGAATCGTAGGAGGACACGACAGATGAGCGCACCCACATTTCACAAGGCTCAGGACTCACTTCTCACGCCGGGTCAGGTAGCCGCGCTTTTTCACGTCGACCCCAAGACAGTGACACGCTGGGCACACGCCGGTCGCCTCGGATCGCTCCGCACTCCGGGCGGGCACCGTCGATTCCGCGAGACCGAGGTCATGCAGTTGCTGACCTCTCTGACCACCGAAGCCGGCGCACACCACTGATTCGGACGTCCTGACGTAGGAAATACCCTCGATCTCCGCACCCGCTCGAACTCATCGAACATTCTCAGGAATCTTCGACGCTCGACGGGTGCGGAGGGTGTTGCATCGCGGCTACCCTCGTAGTAGGAGGTGCGTCGTGATCTATCTATTGGCGTTGATCGGCTTGGTGGCAGTCATCGTGCTGTTCTGGAAGGCATTCGGACCCAGCACACAGGCTCCACCCACCCGCACTGTCGGACCCGATGACGATCCCGATTTTCTGTGGCGAATCAACCGTGAAGCTCGCCGCGGAGGGAAAGACGGGACCGAGGCAGGCACCGAACCCAGCGAATAGGGTTCGGTAGTTCTCAGTTGCGGTGGGCAGCGGTGGGCGCGTCGGGGAAACCTGCCGCTACCGCCGCCGCGACTTCCAACAGTGCCTTCCGTGTGCGCCCACGAAGACGATCCAGTTCGATTTCCGCCCCCTCCTCGAGATGCGGGTCGAACGGAATCGTTCTCACTCGAGCGCACCGCTGCTCGAAATGCTCGACAACTTTGTGCAGGTCCACTTTTCCAGCTCTCGGCCGAACGCCGTTGACCACGGCGACCGATGTGGCGACCAGCTCGCGGTAGCCGTGCGCATCGAGCCAATCCAATGTCGCCGACGCGCTCCGCACGCCGTCCACCGAGCCCGAACTGACCACCACCAGCGTGTCGGCTCCCTCGAGAATGCTTTCCATGGCCGAGTGCATCAGACCGGTGCCGCAGTCCGTGATGACGATGCTGTAGAACTTCTCCAACAGCGACACGGCGCGATCGTAATCCTCACCGCTGAATGCCTCCGAAGCCGCCGGATCCGAATCGGACGCCAACACCTCCAGTCGATGCACGTTCTGCGACGTGTAAGCCCTGACGTCGCTGTAACGGTCCAGAGACTCGATGTCGCGCAACAGATTACGGACGGTGGCGGTCGTCTCGGCCGGCACCTTCTGCCCCAGCGTTCCCCGATCGGGGTTCGCGTCGATGGCGATCACCCGATCACCCCGGATCTCGGCGAACGTCGAGCCGAGTGTGGCCGTCGTCGTGGTCTTGCCCACGCCCCCTTTCAGCGACAGCACCGCGACGCGATGGCACCCGACAAGAGGGCGATCCACCTCCGCGGTCAGAACCAGGCGTCGCTGCTGGGCAGCACTGTTGCCCGCATTCAGACGACCACGCGACATCAGATACAGCGCCCGACGCCACCCTGCCACCGGCGGCGCATTCCCTGATCGGACGAGCAACGAACTGCCGAGATCGAGCGAGGACACCGACTGCTGATCCGACCGACTCGGGCCCATGGTCGGTACCGCTCCCGGGGCGGCAACCAACGCGTCGCCCGGGCCTTGCCGAACCTGCTGAGGCTGACCCCGATACTGCTGATTCTGATGCTGCTGATTTTGATGCGCCGGCCCAGGCCACTGGCCGGGCTGAGGCCCCCATTGATTCTGACCGTTCCACTGATTCTGGGGATTCCAGTGACCCTCCGACGGCCATTGCCCATGCGGGCCGCCCTGGTTCTGCGGAGCCCAATAGTTCTGCGGCCCGGCTTGATTCTGCGGAGCCCAATAGTTTTGTGGGCCACCTTGGTTCTGCGGCACCGGATTCTGCAGCACCGGATTCGGGGACGGCGGATTCTGGGACGGCGGCGGCCCTGATGCGACGGGCGGCGCATGTGAAGGAGTCGGTTTCACGGTCGGTGCCACGGGAGTCGTCGGCGGTTCCACGGGCTTAGGTGGTGCGACGACGGTCTTGTCGATCCCGGCAGGTGGCACCGCGACCGACGCCGCCTCACCACCTGCGCCACCGTGGGCTTCACCGTCCCGCGACCCGGGAAGCGGCGGCGATGCGTGGGCGGCCTCGGGCTGCGGCACGGGCGAATTGCCTATGCTTTCGGGCGGCATCGTGATGGGGGTCGATCTGAAGGGTTCCCGCGGCGGTGCGGGTGTAACCTCCGCCGCCCCTACGACACCGACCGGCTCGGATTCAGTGGGGCGAGCTACGTGTTCTTCGGGAACGTCGTCGTCCAATGGCCGGACGGGTTGCCAGTTGTTCTCGTGCCGATCGGCCATGACCGATTCCCCCCAGTTCGCGTCCCACATCGAAGATCCGAGCTCGGATGTGTCCCCCATCGAGCCGGATCGGACGCTACCAGCTGACAGTCTCGCGCGGAGGCTGCCAGCGGCCGAGAACTAGTTCAGTCCCGCGTAGCTGTGCAGTCCCGAGACCACCATGTTGATGATGAAGAGGTTGAAGAGCATGGCGGTGAATCCGGCGATGTTGATCCAGGCGGCGCGGGTGTTGCGCCATCCGGAGGTGGCGCGGGCGTGCAGGTAGGCGGCGTAGATGATCCAGGTGATGAACGACATCGTCTCTTTGGGGTCCCAGCCCCAGAAGCGGCCCCATGCGGCTTCGGCCCAGATTGCACCGAGGATGACGCCGGCTCCGAAGAGCGGGAAAGCGACGATGGTCGTCTTGTAGGCGAGTCGGTCGAGGGCCTGGGCGTCGGGCAGCTTGGATGCGAACTTGCCCCAGAACCCAACGCTTTCTTCGCCGATGGGCTGCTTGATGCGCAGCAGGAACAGCAGGGAGGCGACGCCGGAGACCAGGAGGATGCCGCTGCCGACGCTGACGATGGTGACGTGGATGGGCAGCCAGTAGGAGCGCAGCGCGGGGACGACGGGTGCGGCGTCGGCGTAGAGCTTGGTGGCGGCGAAGAACATCAGCACGATGATCGGTGCGAGAACGAACACGAGCATCGGGCGCATGGTCTTCTTGCGCAGCACGATCACGGAGGTGAGGGCGGCGGCTGCGGTGGCCATGGTGACGAACTCGTACATGTTGCCGAGCGGGAAGCGGTGGGTGGCGAACCCGCGGAGCACCACCGAGGCGATGTGCAGCGCGAGAGCCGGGGCGAGCAGGGCGAAGCCCATGCCTGCGAGTCGCTCGGACAGCGGTCGCTTCGGGGCTTCGACAACCAGTCCCGGTCGCGACTGGGCCACCGGCGCACCGGCACCGACGAGTTCCTTCGCCTGAGCGGCCGTGGCCTTCGCGGAGGCGTACTGGGCGATGAGCAGGACGAATGCGAGCACGTAGATGGTGAACGCTGATTCGAAGGACCAGTCGCTGTACTGCGAGAGGGTCTCGTTGATCGGCATCGGTCAGTTCTCCTGTTTCGAGGTGTCGCCGAGCAGGCGGGTGCACAGGCGGTCGAACTCTTCGCCCCACCCCGCCTGATCGGTGCGTGCAAGTCCGCCGAGGTCTACTACAGTACGTCGTGCCTGGGCGTCGGCGGTGAGTCGGACCCAGATTCTGCGACGCTTGATCACCAGTGAGACGAGCAGTCCGCCCATCATCGTGAGTGCGAAGACGAGCACCCAGGTCTGGGCCGGGTCGTGTGAGACCTGAAGGTTGACGAATTCTTTCGCTCCGTCGAAGGTGACGACCGTTCCGTCACTCAGCGTCGCCGATTCTCCTGGCATCAGGTTGACGCGGTCCTGCTTCACGAGCCTGCCCTGGGCGATCATTTCCTGATCGAGCGAGAAGATCGACTGCGGCAGTCCGGTGTCGAGGCCGGTGTCGCCCTTGTAGATGTCGATGGCGACTGCGGGGTCGTTCATGGCGGGGAAGCTCGACGACAGCAGGCTGCCGTGGAACGACGCCGTCGGCGCGAACAGTCCTTCGATGGCGATCTGGTTCTTTCGCCGGTCCAGGGGGTCGGTGTATAAGCCGCCGGGCGGGTCGACGCGGAGCACTCCGCTGGAGAGGAAAGTCGTGGCGTCCGTCGGTTGCCATTGGATGGTGTCGGTGCGGGTTTCGCCGTTCGGGAACGTCACGGTGAAGGTGGGTGCGTAGCCGTGGCCCTGAAGGTAGACGCGGTCTCCTGCGACGCGCAACGGGTGGTTGACCTTTAGTTGGTCGTCGCGCCAGACGTTGTTCGTCAGGTCCTGCCCTGCCTGGTATTCGATGTTGGAGGTGAACATCTCGGCCTGGCCGGTGTCGAGGTAGTCGGCTCTGAAGTCCTTGACGCGCACGCACAGTGGTTCGAGGTCGGTGCCGTCGACGAGGTTGCCTGCGCGGAACGAGTCGTAGTTGGCCGGGGTCGAGGTGCAGAAGCCTGGGCCGTCGTCGGCGATGACGATGCGGTTGCCCTCGTACCCGAGCAGCTTGCCCATGGCGATTGCGGCGAGCAGTCCGACGAGAGAGAGGTGGAAGACGAGGTTTCCGAGTTCACGGACGTAGCCCTTCTCCGCCGACAGCGTCACTGCTCCGCCGTCCTCGGTTCGTTGGGCGACGCGCCAACCGCGCAACTGGGTGCGTACCTGCGCGGCGATCTCTTCCGGCGTTCCGTCGACGTCGTAGCGGCTGTGGTGCGGCAGTCGGGAGAGGTTGCGGGGCGCGCGAACGGGTTTGGTGCGCAATTGCTTCGCGTGCTCGATGCAGCGCGGCAGGATGCAGCCGATCAGCGAGATGAACAGCAGCGCGTAGATCGCGGTGAACCAGAAGCTGCCGAAGACGTCGAACAGTTCGAGCTTGTCCATGATCGGGCCGAGGGTCGGGCGGTCGGCGATGTACTCGTCGACTTTGCCGGCGTTGAGGCTGCGCTGCGGCACCAGGGCACCGGGTACCGCGGCGAAGGCCAGCAGGAACAGCAGCACCAGCGCGGTTCGCATACTGGTCAGGCCGCGCCAGGTGTTACGGACCAGCGCCGCTCCCCTGCCCAGCACGGATTGCTTGCGCGGCGGCGATGCCTCGGTGCGCTCTTCGATGTCGGTGGTCATATCGGCAACACCACATCGGAGACGAAGGCGTCGCGAACCCAGCCGACGAATTGATCCCAGGCACCGGTGACCAGTGCAATTCCTACCGCTATCAACATGATTCCGCCGAACACCTGTATCTGTCGTGCATGTGTACGTAGCCAGCCGACGCCACGCAGCGCGCTGACCGAACCGAACGCGAGGATCACGAACGGTAAGCCGAGACCGAGGCAGTACGCCACGATCAGAACGACGCCCCGCGCTGCCGTCGTGCCGTCGGTCCCTGCGGCGAGTGAGATGACGCCCGCGAGTGTCGGCCCCAGGCACGGGGTCCATCCGAGCGCGAACACGCCACCGAGCAGTGGCGCTCCGGCCAGTGAGCCGATCTGCTTCGGCTCGAAGCGCACGTCGCGCTGCAGCGCGGGGATCAGTCCCACGAACACCAGGCCCATGGCGATGGTGACGACGCCGCCGATCCTCATGAGCAGTTCGCGGTTGATCGCCAGGACGGAGATCGCTCCGAACACCGATGCGGTGGCGAGAACGAACACCACCGTGAATCCGAGGACGAACAGACCCGCCGCTCCGGCCACGCGCAACCGCCCGCTGCGCACCTTCGTCTTCACGGCTGCCTCGTCGGCGCTGACGGCCGGGGCGTCGGCTCCGACGACTCCGGCGAGGTACGAGAGGTATCCGGGCACCAGGGGTACCACGCACGGCGACGCGAACGAGACGAGCCCGGCCAGGACGCAGGCTCCGAGGGCCAGGACGAGCGGCCCGGAGGCCGCAGCTTCCTGGAAACTCGCGCCTATCCCGGCGAGGTACATCGTCTCGGTCACGGCTGCACTGGCTCCTCGGCTGCGACGCGTTCGACGACGGGCCGTAGGTCATCGGCGAGCAGTTCGCGCAGGAACACTGCCGCGACGCGATGCTGCCGGTCGAGCACGACGGTCGTCGGGATGACGGAGGTGGGGACGCCGCCGAGCGCGGTCAGGGTGCGCATGGGCGGGTCGTAGATCGAGGAGTAGCTGACGTTGTTGCTGACGACGAAGTCCTGCGCGGCGGTCTGCGACTCGTCGCGCACGTTGATCCCGAGGAATTCGACGCCCAAGGACTTGGTGGCCTCGTAGACGTCTTCGAGGTCGTCGGCTTCACCGCGGCACGGTCCGCACCACTGGCCCCAGACGTTGAGGACGACGACGTCACCGTCGTAGTCCGACAGGGAGGTCGTCTTGCCCTTGGTCATCAGGTCGGGCCCGGACAGCTCGCCGATGGTGCCGCGCTCGTCGGGCTCGTAGAAGATGTCGGTCTGTCCGCCCGGTGAGACGAACTGGAAGGTTCCGCCCTGCGCCACCGCGTCGGTGCCGGTGGAGCATCCCGCGACGAGGGCCGCTGCTGCCACACCCAGCAGAAACCTACGCACCGGAAATCCTTGGGTCGGATGCTCCCGCGGGCTCGGAGTAGACGAGGTCGACCAGCTGGTCCCCCTCGTAGACCAACGAGGTGAGCGACGCGAGACCGCATTGACGGTTTCGCGGGTCGTGCCAGAGCCGGTCGCCCTGCAGGAAGCGGCGCAGTGTCCACACCGGGAGTTGGTGGCTGACGCAGACGGCTTCGTGCCCGACGGCTTCGACGCGGGCCGCGTTGACCGCGGCGAGCATGCGGTGTGCGATCTGCAGGTACGGCTCGCCCCAGGACGGGGTGAACGGGTCGCGCAGCTTCCACCAGTGCCGGGGCCTACGCAGTGCACCGTCGCCCACGGCCACGCGCAGTCCCTCGAATTCGTTACCTGCTTCGATGAGGTTCTCGTCCTCGGCGATGGTCAGGCCGTGCGCTGCGGCGATGGGTCCGGCGGTTTCCTGTGCGCGCAGCAACGGCGATGCCACGACGTGGGTGATGTCGTGGCCGGCGAGCGCGTCCGCGACCGACCTGGCCTGAGCCTGGCCCGTCACCGACAGCTTGAAGCCCGGCAACCGCCCGTAGAGGATGCCCTTGGGGTTGTGCACCTCGCCGTGCCGGAGGACGTGCACGATGGTGCGCGTCGTCGAGTGCGGATGTGTTGCGGGGGCCTCGGTCACGTCGGGGTCCTGTTTCTCGCTAGTCGGGTGGGCAATCAGTTCGGTGCAGACGTCACTGAGGAGCGGTGGCGGCGGCCGCTGCTTTCGCAGCGGCGGGGGCTGCGTCGGCGATGATCTCGAAGGCTCGATCGTCGAGAGCAGCCGAGACGAACCAGGCCTCGAAGGCGCTCGGCGGCGGGTACACGCCGCGAGAGAGGAAGGCGTGGAAGAACGCCGGGTATCGCCACGTCTGCGCGGCCTTGGCCTGCGCGTAATCGGTGACGGGTCCATCGGCGAAGAACACACTCACCATAGTGCCCGCGAACTGGACGTGATGGGTGACGCCTTCGGCGGTGAGGGCGTCGCCGAGCAGTGTTCCGAGTCGCTGCGAGTTGGTCTGCAGCTTCTCGTAGACGGCCGAGTCGGCCAGTTGCAGACTCGTCAGACCGGCCGCGACGGCGACGGGGTTACCGCTGAGCGTCCCTGCCTGGTACACCGGTCCGGCGGGCGCGAGGTAGGCCATCACGTCTGCTCGACCGCCGAATGCGGCGGCAGGCAATCCGCCCGACATGACTTTGCCGAAGGTGTAGAGGTCACCGGCAACACCGTCGATGCCGTACCAACCGGAGGCACTGACGCGGAATCCCGTCATCACCTCGTCCATGATCAGCAGTGCGCCGTGCTCGGTCGCGAGGTGGCGCAGTCCCTCGTTGAAGCCGGTGACCGGCGGGATTGCTCCCATGTTGCCTGCGGCTGCCTCGGTGATGATGCACGCGATCTGGCCGGGGTTGGCCTCGAAGGCCGCGGTGACGGCGGCGAGGTCGTTGTAGGGAACGACGATGGTGTCCGACGCCTGTGCGCCGGTGACTCCCGGGGAGGTCGGCAGCCCGAAGGTGGCCAGTCCCGAGCCGGCGTCGGCCAGGAGGGCGTCGACGTGGCCGTGGTAGCAGCCGGAGAATTTCAGGATCTTGGTTCGGCCGGTGAATCCACGGGCCAGGCGCACGGCGCTCATGGTGGCCTCTGTGCCCGAATTCACAAGGCGAACCTGGTCGACGGGGCCGACGCGACGCACGATTTCCTCGGCGAGCTCGATTTCGCGCTCGGTGGGTGCACCGAAAGACAGGCCTGTTGCGGCTGCCTTCTGGACGGCCTCGACGATGGCCGGGTGGGCGTGTCCGTGGATCATCGGACCCCAGGACGAGATGAGGTCCACGTAGGACTTCCCGTCGGCGTCGGTCATCGTGTATCCGCTGGCCTGCGTGATGAAGCGAGGCGTGCCGCCGACCGATGCGAATGCCCGCACCGGCGAGTTGACGCCACCGGGAATCACCGCGCTCGCGCGGGCGAACAGTTGGGCAGATACGGGGGCGTCGTCGCCGGGAGAAACAGTCACGACTTCCAGTGTCCCAGGTTCGGCGAAATCGCCAACTACAGGGCGTAATAATCCATCGGCTACGCGTTGCGTCAGTCGTCGTGCTTGTCCTCGGGCATGAGTGCCATCGCGATGAGAATGACGCCCCAGATGCCCAGTGGCCACAGCGGCCAGTAATTGTTCGCCTCTCCGTCGGAGATCCATTGCACGGCCCAGATGCCGTTCATGACGATTGCGCCACCGAGCCACCAGCGCCATTCGTCGAGGTACTCGCGCCACTCGCTCCGGGAACGGTCGACGTCCTTCGTTCCCGGCAGTTCGACGCCCGGCAGGTCGTGCATCACTTCGGCCAGATCGCCGCGGGTGGTCGACGCCCACACCGCGTCCAGCCGCTGCTCGTACTCGACCAGGGTCAAGCGCCCTTCGCTCATGGCTACGCCGAGCGTGGTTGCGGCATCCTCACGCTCGCCGTTGCTCACGCGGAGATCCGGTCGATCGTTCCTGTCGAGATTCTTCGCCATCCGCAGGCTCCTCACCACGAAGTCCGTTCTGCCAGCTCATAGGTTGGGCAGAGAGAACACCGGGTAGTCGGTTTGGATGAGAAATACAGACAACGGCGCTGATGGCGTATCCAAAGTCGCCGAATTGATGTCCGAAGCCGGACTGTGCATGTTCACCACCGTCGGCCGAGACGGCCACCTGATTTCGCGCCCGATGGCATTGCAGGAAGCCGAGTTCGACGGCGACCTGTGGTTCTTCGCCGCCCACGACTCCCGCAAGGTGGCCGATATCGCGGCGAACCCGACGGTCAACGTCTCGTTCCAGTCCGGTGAGGGTTGGGTGTCGCTGTCCGGTACGGCCGCGGTGGTCGAGAACACCACCAAGGCCGAGGAGCTGTGGAACACCCGGGCGGCCGCATGGTTCGAGAAGAACCCCGATTCGCGCGAGGTCGCCCTGATCCACGTGGCCGCCGAGGGAGCCGAGTACTGGTCCACGCCCGGCTCGAAGGTGTCGAACCTGCTGGCCTACGCCAAGGCGAAGATCACCAACGAGCGCCCGAACCTGGGCGAGCACGATGTCGTCGAGCTCGAACTACCGCACAACTCGACCGACTAGTTCCGCTCGTGCCGGGGTGCCGTCGGGGGCACGTCCGGATCGCCCAGCACGTTCCGATCGCCGGCGATGTTCCGGTCGTCCGCCACATTCGGGTCACCGACGACGTTCCTGTCACCGACAATGTTCCGGTCGTCTGCCACGGTCCGGTCATGTGCAACAGTGCGGTCATCTGCCACAGTGCGGTGATCTGCCACAGTGCGGTCATCCGCCACATTCCGGTCACCGACGACGTTCCTGTCCCCTGTGACGTTCCGATCGCCTGTCATGTTCTTGCCGTTCTTCACGTCCGGGTCGATTCGATTCGCACGCTCGAACTGCGATTCCATCTCGTCGCGTGACGACGCCGCAACTCCTTGATGAGACTGCGCCTGCTGTGCGAGCTTCTCCGCCTCGGCTGCTTTGACGTCGGCCTCTGCCTGCGCGCGGCGTGCCTTGGCTTCGCTTTCGCGCGCCATCAGTTCACGCTCCTCGACGACGGAGGATTGATCGGCAGCCTTTTCGCGAATCTCGTTCGCTTCCACTCTCTTACGTTCCTTGCCCTTGCGGGCAACGACCACGGCGATGGCAATGACCAACAGAACGACTACTACTGCAACGATGATCCATACGGTGGTGTTCATGGTGTCTATTTCCCGTCTGTTTTCGAATGCCGAGACGGCAGATTCTCTACGGCGGGTACCCGAGTAACGACTCGGTAAACTCGCCGAAGGCACCCACGGCCAGGGCTTCGAAGGCCCGCGCAGCGAGTCGGCCGGCTCCTTCCGGGATGCGCGCGATCAGCCCGACCTCCGTCACGAGGGGCAGCTCGTCGCGGTTGACCCGCGCGGCAAGGCTCGGCTCGGCGGGCCACGATCCGATCACCAGCCCTGCGCATTCGACCCCGACCGCCCGCGCCGCGGCAGTGGTCAGCGCGCTGTGGTTGAGCGTTCCCAGCTCTGCACCGGCCACGACGACGATCGGCGCAGACACGGCCCCGGCGATGTCGAGCACGGTGAACCCTCCTGCGCCCAGACGCACCGCCACTCCACCCGCACCTTCGACCAGCACGAGGTCATGGGCCGCATCGAGCGTGCGCACAGTGTCGACCACAGCGGCGAGTTCGAGCATCGGCCGACCCGATCGGCGCGCCGCAACGTCCGGAGCCAGCGGCTCGGGGTATCGCGCCAGCTCCACTCCACGCACGCCCGAAAGCCGTTGCACCACATCGATATCGGCTTCGTCCGGGTAGTCACCTCCGACGCCGGTCTGCGCCGGTTTGCACACCGCCACCGTCCATCCGCCTGCGCGCGCGGCCGCCGCGATACCCGCGGTCACCACGGTCTTGCCGACGCCGGTCGACGTTCCGGTCACGAGCAGAACCGTCACCACATCACCGCCCTATTCGACACAGCCGCATTCAACACAGCCGCATTCAACACAGCCGCGAGGACCGACGCGGCACGGTCGACATCGGCGTCGGTGAGATCGGCGCGCGCGGTCAGTCGGAGTCGAGACCCGTCGGCCGGAACCGACGGTGGCCGGAAGCATCCGACGCGGACGCCGAGCTCGAGGCAGTCCGCGGCCGCCTGCACCGCACGTTGCGCGTCGCCCAGAACCACCGGGACCACCGCCGATTCGGTCGCTTCGACGCCCGCTGCGGCGGCCAGTTGCGTTGCTCGCACACCGATCGAGTGCACCCGTTCGGGTCCGCCGCGCAGGACGGTCAACGCGGCCGCTGCCGCGCCCACGGAGGCAGGCGCGAGGCCGGTGTCGAACACGAAGGTGCGCGCACCGTGCAGCACCTGAGTGCGCACCGCGGCCGGCCCGAGAACCACTCCGCCCTGCGATCCGAGGGCCTTGGACAGCGTTGCGGTGATCACCAGATCGGGTGCGCCGGCGAGTCCTGCTTCGTGAACGGCTCCCCGGCCACCGTCCCCGCGTACGCCCAACCCGTGCGCTTCGTCGACGACGAGCACCGCATTCCGCCTCCGACACACCGCGTACAGCTCGGCCAGTGGCGCGAGATCGCCGTCGGCGCTGAACACCGAGTCGGTCACCACCAGGGCCCGCTGTTCGGGACGCTCCCGCAACAGCTCGTCGACATGGCCGGTATCGCAGTGCCGAGAGACGGCCACTCGGGCCCGAGACAGGCGACAGGCATCGATGAGCGAGGCATGCGACGCGGCGTCGGAGATCACCAGCGCGTCTCGGCCCGCCAGTGCCGTCACGATCCCGAGGTTGGCGGTGTAGCCGGAGGAGAACACCAGTCCCGCCTCTGCTCCGACGAAGTCGGCGAGGTTCTCCTCGAGTCGCTCGTGTGCCGTCGTGGTACCGGTGACCAGCCGCGATCCGGTGGATCCGCCGCCCCACCGGCGCACGGCAGCGCAGGCTCCGTCGATGACGGCCGGATGCCTGGACAGGCCGAGGTAGTCGTTCGAAGCCAGGTCGAGGATCGCCTCCTCGGCCGTGCGGGGGATCACGATGCGCTCGAGGCCGGCCTCGCGTCGGGCGTGCGCGGCGGCGTCGAGCCACTCCAGAGCGGTCATGGCAGCACCATACTTGAACGCTGTTCAATTATGGCTTCGGGCCACCGCCAGCATCGCGCCTGCAATGGCCGCCACGTCCTCCTCGGTGCAGATGTACGGCGGCATCGCGTAGACCAAACAGCCGAACGGCCGCAGCCACACACCCGCGTCGACGGCCGCTGCCGTGGCTCGAACCATGTCCACCGGACTGCGCATCTCGACGACGCCGATGCCGCCGAGAACGCGAACATCGGCGACTCCCGGCAGGGAACTGGCGGGCGCGAGGCCGTCGGCCAACCCCGACGCCAGACGTGCGACCTCGGCGCGCCAATTACGCGAGAGCAGCAGTTCCACCGACGCCACCGCGATCGCACACGCCAGTGGATTACCCATGAACGTCGGCCCGTGCATCAGACCACCGGCCTCGCCGCCCGATACGGTTTCGGCCACCTCGGTGGTGCACAGCGTCGCCGCCAAGGTCAGATATCCGCCGGTCAATGCCTTGCCGATGCACATGATGTCGGGCGCGACACCTGCGTGATCGGCGGCGAAGAGCTCCCCGGTCCGACCGAATCCGGTTGCGATCTCGTCGAAGATCAGCAATACCCCGTACTCGTCGGCCAATCGGCGCAGTTCTAGCAGATAGCGCGCGTCGTGGAACCGCATTCCGCCTGCGCCCTGCACGATCGGCTCGACGATGATCGCCGCCAGTTCGTGCGCGTGCTCGGCGAGTACCCACTCGAATTCGGCGACGTAGCCGGCGTCGAACTCCGCGGGCGGAGCAGGAGCGAACACCTGCTTCGCGAGCACATCGGTCCACAGCGTGTGCATGCCGCCGTCCGGGTCGCAGACGCTCATCGGCGCGAACGTGTCTCCGTGGTATCCGCCGCGCCAGGTCAACAGCCGAGTGCGACCGTTCTCGCCGCGTCCGCGCCAGTACTGCAGCGCCATCTTCACCGCGACCTCCACCGAGACCGATCCGGAATCGGCGAGGAACACCTTCTCGAGCCCTGCGGGGGTGATGTCGACCAGCAGTTCGGCCAACCTGGCCGCCGGAGCATGTGTCAGTCCGCCGAACATGACGTGGCTCATTCGACCCAGCTGATCGTGCGCGGCGGCGTCGAGCACCGGATGCCGGTAGCCGTGCACCGCCGCCCACCACGAGCTCATGCCGTCGACGAGTTGCCTGCCGTCGGCCAACGTCAGTCGCACTCCCGACGCGCTGTCGACCAGCAGCGGCGTCGCATCCGCCGGGAACCGGCTGTAGGGGTGCCAGAGATGGTCGGAGTCGATTCGACGGACGTCTTCGGAAGTCAGCACGCCAGAGCACATTGCCACAGCGCCCGTCCGGCCGTACCGAGACTGGACGGGTGGCGAAATGTCCGAATCCATTAGCATCGCAGCATGACGACGCGCACCGTGACGAGACTCGTGGGAGTGGTCGTTGCCGCCACTCTGGCGCTCTCCGCCTGCGGGGGCACGTCCGCTGCGCCCGTGCCCACCACGACCGCTCCGGACTTCGCCGTCGATACCTCCACTCCCGTGGGCGCAGTCAACGAACGCATCCTGCGGTGGATCAACGCCGAGAACACACCCGACCCCGCCGAGGTCGAGGCAGTCACCGGCCCCGAGCTGGCCGAGGCCGTCGCACCGCTGGGTGGGCTCGCCACCCCACTCGAACAGTTGCGGGCAGGCGCACCGAACGTGGCCACGAGCTTCGAGGCCGGTCCGAACTCCGGCGTCCTGCACTTCACCACCGCGGGCATCCCGGCCACGATCACGACGTCGATCGGCACCGACGGCAAGCTCGACGGCTTCCTGGCCCGGCCGGACACCCCCACGATCTCGTCGTTCGACGATCTCGATGCGGCACTGTCGAAGGTCGCCCCGAACTATTCCTACAGCGCGTCTCGGCTCAACGGCGGCGACTGCGAATCGATCTACTCCGTCAACGCGGACTCGGTGCTTCCCCTCGGATCGGTGTTCAAGCTGTACGTTCTCGGCGCGCTCACCGACGAGATCGACGCAGGCAACATCCGCTGGGAAGACCAGCTCACCGTTCGTGATGCCACCAAGAGCGCGCCGTCGGGTGAACTGCAGAATCTGCCCGACGGCACGAAGGTGTCGGTTCGGGAGGCGGCCGAGAAGATGATCTCGTTGTCCGACAACACCGCAACCGACCTGCTGATGCAACGCCTCGGCCGCGACCGGGTCGAACGCCAACTCGGCGTCATGGGTCATCACGACCCGTCCGTCATGACGCCGATGATGGATACCCGGCAGTTCTTCGTCATCGGATTCGGCGATCCCGACATGCGAGAAGAGTGGTCCGGAGCCGACCCCGCCACTCGGGCAGAGCTGCTCGAACGGGCGGACGCGAGGCCGCTCGAGATCGACTTCGAGAACTTCCTCGACAATCCGGCGTCGGCGGACGGTGTCGAATGGTTCGCCAATGCGCAGGACGTCTGCGCTGCCATGGGTTACCTGGCCAACGGCCCGGGAGCGGAGGAGAACCGCCGCATTCTCGCGATCACCCCGGGCGTGCAGCTCGACGCGGCGCTGTGGCCGTACTCGGGCTTCAAGGGCGGCAGTGCTCCCGGTGATCTGGCCGGCGCATTCCTCGCCACGGACGCGGCCGGCCAGGACTGGATCGTGACCGAGCAGTTCCGGGCCGACGGCGCGATCGATCTGATTCCGTCCAGCTATGCGTTCCTCGTCGCGCAGCAGGCGTTCGCACTGCTGAAATGAGTGGGATTTGTAACATCGGTGTTACCGCTGCATTACACTCGCGGTCGTGGAGGCACAACACGAACCAGCCCAGCACGCGTGGCCGGAGGGCTTCAAGGAGTTCCTGGTCGGTGAGTTCACCGACTTCAGCCCCCTGGTGAACAGGGCCATGGAGGACAACTGCGCGTCGTTGTTCCGCGACGGTCCGTACGCGAAAAAGGGCTTCTGGCGCAGCTGCCGGGCCGTGTTCCGAGAATTCGTCTGGCCGGTCTGACTTTCCGGCCTTCACAGGCGGCCGCAAAAGGTTACCGTCGAGTATGGCAACCACAACGGATCACCTTCGGAACACTCTGGACGGCCGCTGGCGAGATGTGAAGAACCAGGCGCGTCAGCAACTTGCACGCGACGAGTTCCGTCCGCACTACACGCCGAACACCATCATCGCCCGCACCAAGGCAATGGAGCAGCTCAAGTTGCTCGCCGCTGCCGGTGCAGCCGACAACGGCTTCAAGAAGGAGCACGGCGGCACCGGAGACGTCGGTGCCGCGGTGACGATGATCGAAATGCTCGCGATGAGCGATCTGTCGCTGATGGTCAAGGCCGGCGTCCAGTGGGGGCTGTTCGGCGGTGCCATCGAGAATCTCGGCACCGAACGCCACCACGAGGCCTACGTCCCCAAGATCATCAGTCTCGATCTGCTCGGCTGCTTCGCCATGACGGAGACCGGACACGGCAGCGACGTGCAGTCGCTCGAGACCACGGCCACGTACGACCCGAAGACGGACGAGTTCGTCATCAACTCGCCGACGCCGTCCTCGCGCAAGGACTACATCGGCGGTGCCGCCGAGACCGCGACCGTCGCAGCGGTGTTCGCTCAGCTCATCACTGCAGGCCCGGGCGAGGAGCCCGAGAGCCACGGTGTGCACTGCTTCTTCGTTCCGCTCCGCGACGAGAACGGTGACGACCTGCCCGGTGTCACCACCTCGGACTGTCAGTACAAGGGCGGTCTCCCCGGCGTCGACAACGGCCGCCTGATGTTCGATCACGTCCGCATCCCGCGAGACAACCTGCTCAACAAGTACGCCGATGTGTCCGACGACGGTACGTACTCCTCCCCCATCGAGAACAAGTCTCGACGGTTCTTCACGATGCTCGGTACGTTGATCCGCGGTCGCGTCACGGTCGGCGGCAGCGCCGCTGCAGCGGCCCGCGTCGCCCTCGACATCGCGACGCGATATGCGTTGCAGCGCAGGCAGTTCGCCGCACCGGATTCCGATCAGGAGGTCCTGATCATGGACTACCTGGTGCATCAGCGTCGACTGTTCCCGCTCATCGCCAAGTCCTACGCCCTGCAGTTCGCGCAGAACGAGCTCGTGTCGAAGATGCACGAGCTGCAGACCGCGGACAACCCCGACGCCGAGGAGCAGCGCGAGCTCGAGTCCAGGGCGGCAGGTCTCAAGGCCGCGAACACCTGGCATGCGACCGCCGCGATCCAGGAAGCCCGCGAAGCCTGCGGCGGCGCAGGCTATCTCGCCGAGAACCGGTTGATCTCCCTCAAGGCCGACACCGATGTGTTCACCACGTTCGAGGGCGACAACCATGTGCTGACGCAGCTGGTGGCCAAGGAACTGCTCACCGCGTACGCCGACGACGTCAAGTCCATGAGCCCGGTCGAATGGGTCAAGTTCGCCGCCGACATGGTGGGCGACCGCGTCGTCAAACGCACTGCGGCTCAGGCGATCATGCAGACCATCCTCGACCGCCGTCAGGACAACGAGGAGGAGGGCTCGCTGTTCAACCGCGGCACCCAGGTCAAGATGTTCGAAGATCGTGAGGAGTACCTGCTCTCCACCGTCGCGCGCCGGTTGCAGTCGAAGTCCAAGGAGACCACTCCTTTCGAGGCGTTCAACGCGGTGCAGGATCACGTGCTGCATGCCGCGAGTGCGCACATCGATCGGATCATCTTCGAGGCGTTCATCGCCGGCATCGAATCCTGCGAGGACGCCACCACCAAGGAACTGCTCGACGAGGTCTGCGACCTGTACGCGCTGTCGGTGATCGAGGCGGACAAGGCCTGGTTCATCGAGCACCGCTACCTGTCCACCGAGCGATCCAAGGCCGTCACCCGTGCAATCAACGAGCGGTGCCGCACGCTGCGTCCGCACGCCGAACTGCTCGTCGACGGCTTCGGAGTACCCGACGCGTTGGTCGGTGCCGCGATGCTCGGTGAGCCAGGGGCGGGAACCGAGGAAGAGCCGGCCGCGAACCCCAGCCACGCGCACTGACGCGTAGCCGGGAACCCGGGTCAGCCGGGAACTATCGCGAAGACCCGGCAGGGACCGCCGGTCGCGCCCGCGTGCTTCGGTGCGCCGACGACGACCGTCGCCCCTGCCGGGGGCACCGCGTCCAGATTCGCCAGTGCCTCGACTCCGTATCGGCCTGCCCCGAGAACTGCTGTGTGAGCCGGGTATTCGCGGTCGTTCGTGCGGTCGAGGCTCAGAGTGTCGACGCCGATCCCGACGACGTTGCGCTCGCGCACCAGCATCTGTGCCGCGTCTGCGCCGAAGCCGGGGGCAGCACGCTCGGCAAGCCTGTTCTGCCATCGGCTGTGCATCGCCACCAATGCGCGATCGGGTATTCGACCGTGCTCGCGCTCCCACTGCGCGATGTCCTCGGTCGTCACCACAGCTTCTGGATCCGATGCGGACCTGGCCGAGATGTCCAGTACGACCAGCGGAGCGATCAGATCTTCGAGGGGCAGGATGTCGGCCGTCGCCCCGCCGCGAACGCGGTGTGCCGGGGCGTCGATGTGCGTGCCCGTGTGCTCCCAGTACGAGAGCTTGTTCACCAGGAAGCCGCCCAGCTCGTAGGCGGCGACCGGCCGCATCGAGAACGGTTCGCTGCCCGGCCACACCGGGAACGTCGGGCTCAGGGTGTGGGTCAGGTCCACGAGTCGGCCCGCTGGAATCGCCGACGCCACAACGGGTTCGGCGCGCACCGCTCCGGCCGTCGCAACGGTCAACGCGGCGGCCCCAAACGACCCGAACAGTGCCCTACGTCCGATTCTGCGGTGAACCGTCTCGACGACCTCGGGGCCGCACATCAGTCGGCAGCGGGGGTGACGAGCAGAACTTTGTCGTCCGATCCGTTGTCGGTGGTCAGCAGGAATGCGCCGGCGCCGCCGAAGCTGGTGAGTGAGCGCAGTCGTCCGTAGGTACCCACCAGGGCGTCGGCCTCGTCGACGAATTCTGTGCCGTCCTCGGACAGCTTGAGAAACACGAGCTTCTCTTCCTGCTGACTCGATATCACCGCGGCCCCGTTCCAGGAACCCCAACTAGCGCCGTCCGCGAAGGTCAGACCGGGCGTGGCGATGGCGGGGCTACCCGAGCTCCACACCGCGGCGAGTGCTCCGGGCACGCGGGCGGGATCGGTCATCGGTACCGACTCGTCGTAGATGAACGGAAGTCGATCGGGGCGGTATCCGTAGTTGCCGCCGGGCACCAGCAGGTTCAGCTCGTCGTCTCGGGAGGTGCCCTGCTCCACCTCGTAGATCTGATCCGTGCCGGGACGAATCGCCAAGCCCTGCACGTTTCGATGCCCCAGAGTGAAGATGCGATCCGGTGATCCCGCGGCCGGAGAACCGTCGGCATTGATATGTAGAACCTTGCCGCCCAACGAGTTCCGATCCTGCGGAACCGTCGGCGACGCCGTGTCTCCGGTGCCGACGTACAGGGTGCCGTCGGGGTGGGCCAGAATTCGGCAGCCGCCGTGACGACCGCCGTCGGCGACGGGAATGTCGTCGACGAGGGTGCCGGTGCGCGTCAATGCGGTCCACTCCGGATCGACGGTCCACGAGAGCACGGCGATGTGGTTGTCGCTGCGGCCGCCGGCACTTCCTGTTCCGGCGCTACCGGTTCCGCCTGCGGAGCCCTGTACGCCCTGGCAGGTGTAGATGGTTCTGGATGCTGCAAAATCCGTCGCGAGGGCGATGCCCATGAGGCCCGTCTCGCCGGACGCGTAGAGGTCGTCGAGATCGGCGGCGAGCTCGCGGATGGTCCCGTCGACGGCGCGGATCACGAACCGGCCGGAACGCTCCCCGGTCAGCACCGTTCCGTCGGGCGCGACCACCGCGTCCCACGGTTTCGCGAGTCCGTCGAGCACGGTGGTGACCGTCAGGCCGGGTAGCGGATCGGCCTGTGCCGTCGCGGTGGTCGTAGCCGCGAGCGTCAGGAAGACGCTGGCGGCGAGTACTCCGGAACTGGACACCAGCTTGTTCATCCACACTCCTGACGACGATCCGCGACCGGTCCGATATGACCGATATCACATGATTTTAAACACAGTCGAGGGGATACTCGCCGACTCACGACGCAATTCGCTGCCCGGGGTTCAGCCGACCTCGGGCGTGACGAGCAGCACCTGATCGTCGGATCCGTTGTCGGTGGTGAGGAGGAAGCCGCCGTCGCTTCCGAAGGGGGTGAGCGAACGCAACCTGCCATAGGTGCCGTCCAGTGCCTCCGCCTCGGCGACGTACTCGGTTCCGTCCTCCGACAAGGCCAGGAAGACGAGCTTCTGCCCCTGCTGACTCGAGATCACCGCGGCACCGTTCCAGGAGCCCCACTGCTCACCGTCGGTGAACGTGACGTCGGGGGTGGCGATGGTCGGATCACCCGAACTCCACACTGCAGGCAGGGCACCGGGAACCCGATCGGGATCGGTCATGGGGACCGATTCGTCGTAGACCGACGGGCGTCGATCGGGGCTGTAGCCGTAGTTACCGCCCGGCACCAACAGGTTCAGCTCGTCGTCCCGGCTCGTCCCCTGCTCGACCTCGAAGATCTGATCGGTGCCGGGACGGATCGCCAGTCCCTGCACATTGCGGTGACCGAGAGTGAAGATGCGATCCGGCGCGTCGGCTGCGGCGCTGCCATCGGCGTTGACGTGTAACACCTTGCCGCCCAGCGAGTTTCGATCCTGAGGAAAAGTCGGGTTCGCGTTGTCGCCGGTGCCGATGTAGAGCGTGCCGTCGGGGTGGGTCAAGATGCGGCAGCCCCCGTGCCGCCCGCCGTCGGCGACCGGAATGTCGTCGACGACAGTGCCGGTTCTCGTCAGGGCCGTCCACTGCGGATCGACCGTCCACGACACGACGGCAATGCTGTTCTCTCCGCTACCCTCGCGCCCCTGGCAGGTGAACACGGTTCGAGAAGACTCGAAATCCACCGCCAGTGCGATACCCATGAGCCCGGTCTCACCGGCGGCGTAGAGATCACCGAGGTCCGCGTTCAGTTCACGCTGGACTCCTGCGGAGTCGCGGATGACGAACCGACCGGAGCGCTCTCCGGTCAGCACCGTGCCATCGGGAGCAACCACCACGTCCCAAGGCTTGTCGAGGCCGTCGAGCACGGTGGTGACCGACAGGTTCGGCAGCGGTCCGGTAGGCGCGGCCGGAGAGGGAGCAGCGTCGGAATCGGAGCCCTGCGACGACGAGGTCGCAGACGACTCGGTCGGCTCTGCACTGCTGCCCTGTTCGGTGGTGTCCGTCGAGCAGGCCGCTACCAGGGCCACACTCATGGCGATGACCGCTGCGCCGGTGACCGGTTTCTTCACGAGCTCTCCTGACGATGTTCGGTAAGTCCCATTTCTCCGGTATCACCGTTTTTACGACTTCCGAACCACCGACGGATCTCAGTCGAGTCAGGACACCAGTCGATACCCGGCTTCGACGACCGCGGCGTCCACCGTCGCGTCATCGAGCGCCGAATCGCTGCTCACCACGACTGCCCCGGAATCCACATCGACGTCGACGCCGGTGACTCCTGCGATCTCCGATACTTCTTCTCTCACCGACGCGGCGCAATGCCCGCACGTCATGCCCTCGACCGAATACGTCGTCTGCATCTGAATTTCCCCTCTTCCGTCAGGAACGAACCAGGCGCGCGATGGCCTCGGAGGCCTCTTTCACCTTCGCGTCCGCCTCGGGTCCGCCGTGTTTCGCGGCCTCCACGACGCATCCTGCGAGGTGGGCGTCGAGCAGCTTCAACGAGACCGACTGCAGCGCCTTGGTCACCGCAGACACCTGAGTGAGGACATCGATGCAATAGCGGTCGTCTGCGACCATTCGCGAAATACCGGCCACTTGGCCCTCGATTCGGCGCAATCGCTTCAGCAGATCGTCCTGCTCGGCGCTGTAGCTGCTCATAACGCCCACCATACCCCTACCCGGTATGGGGTGCACGTCCCGAGAGGACCCGACGGACGCCGTCGACCATCAACAGTGCGGCCACCGTGACGACCAGAGCGGCCAGAGCGATCCAGGACCCCGAGTAGAACGTCCCCGAATATGCCGGGGACACGTCGGCAACCGCGGGAAACTCGGTGGTGCGCACGCCCGCATTCCAGCACGCCACAGCTCCGATCACCGCGAGCAGAGCCAGCCCCAGCTCCGCCCACCCGAGGGACTTCCTCACAGGTACTCCCGCTTCGCCGTTTCCAGAGCCGCACGCAGACCGTCGTCGTCCTTCGCCCAGGCCTGCACCAGCCCACCGCCCACCAGCCGCAGCCCGATGCCGTGACGCTTGCGCGGCACACCCGACAGCTCCCCGAGTACCCGCGCGGTCTCCCACCTCTTCGGCTCGTAGTCGCCGTCGGCGTACTCCGCCGGCGGCAGTATGTCGTCGATCTCGTCCAGATCGACGGTCTCGGTCCCCTGCCGCAGCCGACGCGTGGTGAGTTCGACGCTCACGTGCATCCGCGCGGCGCGCAGCTGGACGTACGTGAGACCGACGAGGATCAACGAGAACAGCGCGAGTGCGAACCAGTGGATCACCGGTCCCGATGCGAGTTCGACTGCGAGTACCACCAGGCAGAACACCGGCCCCCACGCCAGCATGCGCCACCGACCACCGGGCTCGTGGAAGAGCACGGGATCGTCGATGGGAGTCTCGCTATTCATGTCATTGTTCATCTCGCTGTTCATCTCACTGCTCACGGACGAACCACTCCCGCGCCGACGGCCGGTAGACCAGAACGGCTGCGACCACCAGCGCAACTGTGATCACCAGCAGCACGAACGGAAACACCAGCGCGGCGAACGTCAGCAGCAGCGCCACGGCTCCGGACAGTGCCACCAGGGCGCGTCGGAACCTGCGGTCTCCGGCGCGGACGGGGCCCGACATCAGACCGACGGCCAAGCCGACCACTCCGAAGATGACCCCGAGTCCGCGGAACACCGTCAGGAAGGAATCGATCTGTTCGTCGGTCGCACCGCCGGTGGTGAACGATGCGCGGATCTGATCGGCCGGCAGTGTCAGGGCGATCATGCACACGACGATCAGCAGCACCGCCGAGGACAACCACAGCCAGTAGGCGGCGGATACCACTCGGGGCCGGGCGGTCGGTGCGTCGGTGTCTGCGCTCACGCCAGACATCCTGCCACCGTCGGTGAGCTGTGCGTTCGGCCGGCAAAGATTCTCCGCCGACGCGATGCTCAGCCTGCAGAGATTCCCAGCGCCATGATCGCGATGGCGGCCGAGACGGCGAGCAGCAACCCCAGCAGTGCCCAGCCGGGGCGACCGCTCTCGGCGGGACAGGCCTCGCGGTCGACGGCCGGTACTGCGGTCGGCTGCGCCATACTCGCTGCTGCAGGGATGTTGTCTGCCATGTCGGTTCCGATCACTCGAGAAGATATCGAGAGTGATGCTAGTCACACAGTCGGTACCGCCGCCGAGAACACGCCCGAAACTATCGAGTTCTGAAAACTACCGCTGTCCCGAAGCGGCGACGAAGTATTCGTTGGATTCCCGACGGTGCATCAGGTAGATCGCCCCGGCGGCCAGCACTCCCTGACCGATGCCGAGCACACTCATCACGATGTTCATCGCGCCCGCGCTCGACGCGATCGAGAACAGTTCCAGGATCGTGGTGAACACGGTGAACGATCCGATGACGGTGAGCAGCATGCGCGCCCACATCTTCCCTGCTCGCATTCGCTTCACCCAGAACAGGAACAATGCCCCGAATCCCAGTACGACGAACACCGTGACGACGAGCATCACCGTCACCATCGACTGCGTGGACTCCACCGTCATGTCGGCGGCCGCGTCCTGCGCTGCGAGGTCGTCGAGCAGGGACTGCGCGAATTCCTCGCGCGCCCCGAACAGCGTCCACACCGAGAACAGTGCCGAGAGCGCTCCGCTCAGCGCCACTCCCCACCACAGGTGGCGAGCGGTCTCGACGTCGACGGGGGCCGGACGCGGGGTCGGCTCCAGCTCCGGTCCTGGCTGCGGGAACCCGTGCTCCATCTCCCAGCGCTGCCAATCCGGCTGCGGCGGTGGGTTACCCGGGGTGTTGCTGTCGGGGTTGCCGTCCGGGTTGTTGTTCGGAGGATATTCGTTCACAACCAGCCCGCCACTTCGGTAGCCCAATAGGTCAGTACGACATCGGCACCGGCGCGCCGGACGCCGACGAGCGATTCCAGTACCGCTGCGTCGCGGTCGATCCACCCGTTCTGAGCGGCAGCGGTGATCATGGCATATTCCCCGGAGATCTGGTACGCCGCAACCGGAACCGGTGACATCTCGGCGACGTCGCGAAGAATATCGAGATACGACATGGCCGGCTTGACCATCACCATGTCGGCACCCTCGGCGAGATCGAGCTCTACTTCGTGGGTGGCCTCACGACGGTTGGCTGCGTCCTGCTGGTACGTGCGGCGATCGCCCTGCAGCGACGAGCCGACGGCTTCGCGGAACGGACCGTAGAACGCCGAGGCGTACTTCGCCGAGTAGGCCAGCTGACCGACCTCGACGTGTCCGGCTGCGTCCAGTCCGGCGCGGATGGCACCGACCTGCCCGTCCATCATTCCGCTGGGTCCGAGCAGGTGCGCACCGGACTCCGCCTGCGCGACGGCCATGTCGACGTACCGCAGCAGGGTGGCGTCGTTGTCGATGGATCCGTTCTCCCCCAGGACTCCGCAGTGCCCGTGGGAGGTGAACTCGTCCAGGCAGGTGTCGGCCATGATGACGGTCGAGTCCCCGAGGTCGGTCTTCAGCCGCGCCAGACCCCGATTGAGAATCCCGTCCGGGTCGGTTGCACCCGAGCCGATCTCGTCCTTGTCCTCGGTTCTCGGCACCCCGAACAGCATGACGCCGCCGACGCCGGCCGCGACGGCCTCTTCGGCTGCAGCGCTCAGCGAGTCCAGCGTGTGCTGATACACCCCGGGCATCGAGCTGATCGCCCGAGGCTCACCGATGCCGTCGGCCACGAACATCGGCAGCACCAGATGCCGTGGCTCGAGCGAGGTCTCGGCCACGAGTCGACGCAGTGCCGGGGTACGGCGCAGGCGTCGGGGACGGTCGGTGGGGAACAAGCGAACTCCTTACGGACCGGGTGCTATTCGGCTCTTCTGGTGGGACCTAGCGCCGACGTGACTTCTTTCGCGGCGGGGGCAGCGCACCCTCGGCGCGCAGGCGAGCCGCGTGCTCGGCGAGTGCCTCGACCAACGGTCCGACCTGAGCCGACTCGGGCTGCACGTCCACGCGCAGACCGAATTCGACGGCCGTCTCGGCGGTCTTGGGTCCGATGCACGCAACGAGCGTGCGGGCGTGTGGCTTTCCGGCGATGCCGACCAGGTTCCGGACGGTGGAACTCGACGTGAAGCACACTGCGTCGAAGCCGCCGGTCTTGATCATCTCGCGGGTCTCGGCGGGGGGCGGTGCTGCCCGGACGGTGCGGTAGGCGGTGACGTCGTCGATCTCCCAGCCCCGTTCGCGCAGGCCCTCGGCGAGAGTTTCGGTGGCGATGTCGGCGCGGGGCAACAGAACTCGGTTGACCGGGTCGAAGACCTCGTCGTACGGCGGGAAGTCCTCGAGCAGTCCGAGCGAGCTCTGCTCACCCGAGGGCACCAGTTCGGGGTTGATGCCGAACGAACGCACCTTCGCCGCGGTTGCCTCACCGACACACGCGATCTTGACGCCGGAGAACGCGCGAGCGTCCAGACCGAACTCCTCGAACTTCTCCCACACGGCGCGCACGGCATTGGTGGAGGTGAAGACGACCCACTGGTAGCGGCCGTCGACCAGGCCCTTGACGGAGCGTTCCATCTGGGCCGGGCTGCGCGGGGGCTCGACGGCGATGGTCGGGACCTCGATGGGGATGGCTCCGTGGGTGACGAGCCGGTCGCTCATCTCCCCGGCCTGATCCTTGGTACGCGGCACCAGCACGGTCCAGCCGTACAGTGCGCGAGATTCCCACCAGGACATCTTGTTTCGGCCCGAGACGACCTTGCCCACGGTGACGACGAGTGATCCGACGAGCTCGGATCCGGCGTCGTTGAGGGTGGCGAGGGTGGCCTCGACGGTGCGCTGCTGACGGGTGGTGCCGCGGACGGTGATGGCCGCGGGCGTCTGCGGCGCGAGGCCGTGTTCGACCAGGGCACTGGCGGTTTCGGCCAGGTGGCCCGACGTGGCGTGCAGTACGAGCGGGCCAGGAGCAGCTGCGAGTGCTGCCCAGTCGACCTCGCCGCGGACGTCGGCCTCGGTGTGACCCGAGCCGAGTGCCATGCCTGCGTAGCTGGGGACGGCTGATCCCGACGGCAGGCCGGGGAGCACCTCGAACGGCACGTGCGTGCGAGCGACGGCGCTGACCTCGGCGATCACCGAGTCGGTCGTGAGCGGATCACCGGAGACCAGGCGAACCACGTCGTGGCCGTTCTTGGCCTCGGCGAGAAGGGTTTTGGCGACCTCGGCCGGTTCGCCGAGTGCCGGACGAACCTCGACACCGTTCTCACCCGTCTCCGGGTCACGCGGAACGTCGGCACCGACGAGGGCGGTGACACCCTTGTCGACGTCGGGATCGGTGAACGCGAGCTCGGCCGCTCCGAGCACTTCCCGTGCCCGGACCGTGAGCAGAGCCGGGTCACCCGGCCCGGATCCCACGAACAGGATCCGTCCGTTGGTGTTCTTGCGGACTGGGCTCATCGGTTGTTCTCCAGTGCTGTCTTGTGTGGGTACTGCAGTTCTATCGGGGTTGCGGTGCCCCGTTTCGGAATCAGTCGAGCGGTGGCGATCGACTCTCTTCGCACCACCGGACGAGTCGCCTTGCGTTTGGCGCGTCCGCGGACGGGTGCCGTTATGGCCCTAGACATGAGATCCACCCTGTACCTGAGAACCGGCCTGTGCTGGTTCGGTGACTGAAACGAGTTCGCGCGCACCGAGATCGAGCAGTTCGCGGGCCAGTTCGCGGCCCAGCTCCTCGGCTCGGTCGGGTGATCCGACGATCGACGCGCGGATGGTGTCGCTGCCGTCGATGGCGGCGACGCAGCCCCGCAACGACAGTTCGTCGAAGATGCGGCCGTCCTCGTCGATGGATTCGACGACCTCTGCGATCGCGCCGACCGGAGCGGTGCAGCCGGCTTCGAGTTCGGCGAGCAGTCCACGTTCGGCCGCCACCGCGGCGCGCGAGTGTGCGTCGTCGAGGGTGGCGATCGCAGTCACGAGATCGGTGTCCTCGACGCGACATTCGACTGCCAGCGCGCCCTGGGCGGGTGCCGGAAGCAACTGCACCGGGTCGAGCGCTTCGGTGACGACATCCAACCTACCGATACGGGACAGGCCGGCGCGGGCGACGATGACGGCGTCGAGCTCACCCGACGCGACCTTGCCGATCCTGGTGTCGAGGTTGCCGCGCAACGGCAGAACGTTCAATCCCTGTCCGAGAGCACGTAATTGAGCGATCCGGCGGGGTGCGGACGTGCCGACCTTCGCGTCGGCGGGCAGTTCACCGAGAACCAGTCCGTCCCGGGCGACCAGGGCGTCGCGCGGGTCCTCGCGAGCGGGAATGGCGGCGATGGTGAACCGGTCGTCGGCCGCAGTCGGCAGATCCTTGTACGAGTGCACGGCGATGTCGACGGTGCCGTCGGCCAGCGCCTCACGCAGCGCCGCGGTGAAGACACCGACGCCGATGGTCTGCACGGGCGCAGCAGAGAGGTCGCCCGCGGTCTTGACGATCACCAGTTCCGCCTCGACTCCGGCTGCCGCGAGGGCCACCCGAACGGTGTCGGCCTGGGTGGTCGCGAGAAGGCTTCCGCGAGTACCGATCTTGACGATGTCGGTCATTCGGCACGCTCCTGACCGGTGGTCTCGCCGGGGTAAGAGTCCGAGCGCAGATCGGTACGGCTGGCGGTGAAATCGTCCACCAGTTCCAGCGAGCCGATCTCCATCGGCATGGCAACCGCGTCGACCGAGCCGGGGCTCAGCTCGAACAACTCACGCAGTGCAGCGGCGTAGGAATCCCCGCCCGGCGTACTGGCGAGCTGCTTGACCCGCACGGTGGGCGAATGCAGCAGCTTGTCGACGACGCGGCGCACGGTGCGGGCCACCTCGTCGCGCTGCGGCGAGTCGAGCCCGGGCAGCCGCGATTCCAGCCGCAGCAGCTCTCCCTCGACCACCTCGGCAGCACGCTGACGCAGTGCCGTGACAGTGGGGGTGACCTCCGCAAGTCGTTGTCCGGCAAGGTATCCCGAGAGTTCGCTGGAAACGATCTCGCGAGCCGCCGACGCGTCGTTCGCCGCGGCACCGGCAGCAGGATCACGCTGCAGGGACTCCATGTCGAAGACGGTGATGCCCGGCAGACCCGACACCGCGGCGTCGACGTCGCGCGGCAGACCGAGGTCGCAGATCACCAACGGTCGATCGGAGCCGCGGCGGGCGAGAGCGAGGTGGGCGTCGGCGATGGAGACCACGGCCCCCACCGCTCCGGTACAGGTGAGGAGGATGTCGGCCTCGGCGACTGCGTCGGCCAGGTTCTCGAGCGCGACCGAGGTTGCCGTGATGCCGTTGGAGACGGCGTTCTCGGCCAGGTGGTCGGCTCGCTCGCGAGTGCGGTTGACGACGGTCAGGCTGCCGATGCCGGCGCGGCCCAGGTGAGCGACGGCGAGTCCGCCCATCGCACCGGCCCCGAGGACGACGGCCTTGCGGCCGGCGAGGGAACCGCCGAACAGGTCCGCGGCGCGGTCGAGGGCGACCGAGACCACCGAGGCTCCGGCGGCGTCGATTCCGGTTTCGCTGTGCACGCGCTTGCCCACGCGCAACGCCTGCTGAGCCAGTTCGTGCATCACCCGGCCCGATGCCTGCTGCCCGTCCGAGGCGGCGTACGCCGAGCGGATCTGGCCGAGGATCTGCTGCTCGCCGATGACCATCGAGTCGAGGCCACTGGCCACGGCGAAGAGGTGCTCGACGGCAGCCTCGCTGTAGCGGACGTAGGCGTGCTTGGTCAGGTCCGCGACCTCGAGCCCGGAGTGCTCACCGAGAACTTCGCCGACGGCGGTCAGCGCGCCGTGGAACGCGTCCACGACGGCGTAGATCTCGACGCGATTGCAGGTGGATACCACCATGACCTCGGAAATGCTTCCGCTGGCCATCAGCTTGTCGGTCAGTTTCGGGCGATCGGTGTCCGTGATGGCGACACGCTCGAGGACTGCGACGGGAGCGCTACGGTGCGAAATCCCGACGAGAAGGACACTCACGGTGCAATCACCGATCCGTTTCTTGTCGAACTGTTGACTGGGCTTGGGTTGCCGGCGATGCGCGGGCCGTGACTGCGGCCGAGACGTGCCGTGGACGTGAGCGGGGGCGGCGAGACCGGCTGCGGTCGGGGCGCGGTGACGATGGCCGGACCGGCGATATCGGCAGGTCCGGAGACGTTGCGGGAGCTGTTGAAGGAGAGCACCTGCATCTCCACGGCCAGGTCGACGCGCCGCACCTCGACGTGTTCGGGGACGTCGAGAACCATGGGCGAGAAGCTCAGGATGCATTCGACGCCACCGGAGACGAGCTTTTCGGCGACGCTGTGCACGGCCTCGTCGGGGGTGGCGATGACGCCGATGGTCGCTTCGAGTTCGCGGCAGGCGACGACGAGTTCGTCGACGTGCCGGACGGTGAGGCCGTCGACGTCGGTGCCCACTCGCGCCGGGTCGCTGTCGAAGAGGCCGACCATCGTGAAGCCGCGTCGAGCGAATCCGCCGTAGCCGGCCAGCGCCTGCCCGAGGTTGCCGACTCCGGCCAGGACGACGCGGTGGCCGCGGTCGAGTCCGAGTGCGCTGTCGATCTTGGCGCGCAGGCGAGCCACGTCGTAGCCGACTCCGCGGACGCCGTTGGGGCCGAGGAAGGAGAGGTCCTTGCGCAGTTTCGCCGATCCGACGCCTGCTGCGGTGGCCAGTTCTTCACTGGAGACGATGAGAACGCCCTCGTCTGCGAGGATCGAGAGGACCCGCAGGTACGTCGCCAGACGGGTGACCGTAGCCTGAGGGATGACCCGCTCTACGCCGCTGGGCGACGGGCGCTCTTCGGTCACGTCTGGGGCTCCTCGTCCGAACGGCAACGACGGCCGATCTTCACGCTGATCCTGCGTTCGTGTCTATTTCACGGACGCTGTTCACACCACGGTAACTGCTTGTGAACGAATGAACAAAGTTGCGCACACCGGCCCTCACCTGCACACGCGAGAGCAATCACACGTTCTTAGGGTGCCCTGCCCGGGTCAGATCGGCCCGCAACCGCGGCACGTCTACCTCCCAGTAACTGTGTTCGATGCCGTCGAGCAGCACCACGGGCACTCGATCCCCGTACTCCGCACGCAGGTCAGGCGATTCCGCTGCCGCCTCGTCGACGTCGACGACGGTCACTGCCACGTCGAATTCGCGGCACACCTCGTTCAGGACCTCGAGCGCGTGAGTGCAGGAATGGCAGCCTGCACGGGTGAGAAGAGCCACGCCGGTGGGGGTCGTCTGCATGCCTCCACTGTGACACGGCCGTAACGGAGACGAAGGTCACAGTCCCCGGTCCCACGTGGGGCCGAACGACAGGGGTCGAGTGCTGCCCTTCGCCTGTCGTCCGGACAACCCCGACTAGGCTTGCGGCGAGCGACTCGACTGGGAGGTGGACAGAAGTGAGTGATGGGGGAACAGACCTGCCGATCGAGAACACGCCCGATATCGACATGGTCGATACGAACGATCCGCGCGAGGACAAGCAGTTCAAGCGCCGCATCCGCAGAATCCGCAATCCGTTCGGTCCGAGCGACGCCGAGGTTCGCGCCAACGTTGCAGGCCAGGCCAGTGCCGATGCCGCTCTGGCGTTGCAGATCGAGTCCGAGGGTGCCGTTCCGCGGGATCTGACTGCTGCCGCCTTCTTCGACGTGGACAACACGATGGTGCAGGGCGCGTCGATCATTCACTTCGCTCGAGGGTTGGCCGCCCGCAAGTACTTCACCAGCGGTGATCTGGCCCAATTCGCTTGGCAGCAGGTCAAATTCAGGGTCAGCGGCAAGGAGAACAGCGAGGATGTCGCCAGCGGACGCGAGAAGGCGCTCTCGTTCATCACCGGCCGTCCCACCTCGGAGCTGACCAGGCTCGGCGAGGAGATCTACGACGAGATGATCGCTGACAAGATCTGGGCCGGCACCCGGGCTCTGGCGCAGATGCACCTCGACGCCGGTCAGCAGGTCTGGCTGGTGACGGCCACTCCCCTCGAACTGGCCCAGATCATCGCCAAGCGTCTCGGCCTGACCGGCGCGCTCGGAACCGTCGCCGAAAGCAAGGACGGGGTGTTCACCGGCCGTCTCGTCGGCGACATCCTGCACGGTATCGGCAAGGCGCACGCGGTGCGCTCGCTGGCGGTGCGTGAGGGTCTCAATCTCAAGCGCTGCACCGCGTACTCGGACAGCCACAACGACGTGCCGATGCTCTCGCTGGTCGGCACCGCCGTGGCGATCAACCCCGATACCGATCTGCGTGAGCTGGCCAAGAACCGGGGTTGGGAGATCCGCGACTACCGCACCGGACGCAAGGCCGCCAAGATCGGTGTGCCCACGGCGTTGGCGTTGGGCGCGGTGGGCGGCGGGCTGGCTGCGGTGATCGGCCGACGCAAGGCCTGATTCATCCGACCGCGGGCGGTCAGAGAGTGAGCTGCATCAGCGTCAGGTCCAGCCACCGACCGAACTTGACGCCCACCTGCGGCATCTGTCCGACGGTGGCGAACCCGAACTTCTCGTGCAGAGCGATCGACGTGGTGTTCTCGGACTCGATGAACCCCACCAACACGTGAATGTCGCCCGCTTTCGCTCGCTCGATCAACTCGCTCAGTAGCGCACTGGCCAGCCCGCGACGGTAGAAGTCTCGATGGATGTACACCGAGTGTTCCACCGAGTGTCGGTAGCCGCTCTTGACCCGCCACTGCCCGTACGACGCGTATCCGGCCACCCGTCCGTCGACCTCTGCGGTGAGTACCGGGTATCCCGCGGCGATCCGGCCCTCGAACCAAGCTGTGCGATCGGCGAGGTCGACCTGTTCTTCGTCCCAGATGGCGGTGGTGTTGGCGACCGCATCGTTGTGGATGTCGAGAATCTCGGGTAGATCGGCAGCGGAAGTGTCGCGAATATGCACGGCCACACGATAACCCGAGCGTCTAACCCAGGAAGACGTTGCGCCTCTTGGCAAGCAGTCGATAGAGCGTGTGCTGAATGGTTTCGCGCACGTGGTCGGTCAACTCGAACAGCACCATCGGATCCTCGAATGCGGTGGAGTCGTACCCGTCGGTGGGGATCGGCTTGCCGAATTCGATGTACCACTTGGACGGCAACGGGATCAGACCCAGCGGGCCGAGGTGCGGGAAGAACGGCGTGACCGGAAAGTAGGGGACGCCCATTAACCGGGCCAGTGGTGCGATGTCGCCGATCTTGGGGTAGATCTCTTCCGAGCCGACGATGGAGCACGGGATGATCGGCACACCCGTCCGCAGAGCAGCCGAGACGAATCCGCCGCGACCGAATCGCTGCAACTTGTAGCGCTCGCTGAACGGTTTACCGATGCCCTTGAACCCCTCGGGGAACACGGCGGCGACCTCGCCGGTACGCAGCAGGCGTTCGGCGTCGGGGTTGCACGCCAGCGTGTGCCCGGCCTTGCGCGCGATCGTGCCGACGCCGGGCATCTCGAATGCCATGTCGGCGGCCAACATTCGCAGAGGGCGGTGCGCCGGGTGGTGATCTCGCACGGCGACCGACGCCATCAGCGCATCGACGGGCACGACGCCCGCATGGTTGGCGACGACGAGCGCGCCGCCGTCGGACGGAATGTTCTCGATGCCCTTGACCTCGACGCGGAACCACTTGTCGAACAACGGCCGCAGCAACGGAAGCCAGACCGCGTCGGCGAAGTGCGGGTCGTAGCCGAACTCGTCGACACTGTAGTCACCGGCCAGCCGCCTGCGAACGAACTCGGCGACCGAGGAGATCTGGTCGACGATCGTCGACTTGGTGTCGTCGATCATCGACAGCAACGGAGTCGGGAGCGAGGGCGTCACTGCCGACGCGTCGGCAGGAGCCGGGGCCGGCAACGGCGTCGGCTCGCGCGGATCGGCGTAGGCGGAGGGGTGCCGTTCACGCGAACCCGCAGCCGCTCGCGCCGAGCGGCCGGACGTGCCGCCGTGCAATGGAATCACTTTGGCCACTTCGCTCACCTGTCCCCTCCCGAATTACGCACCGCTCCCGAACTACGCAGTGCCGCCAGTGCCCGCGCCGTGGACGCGCCTGTCTCGACGGCCGAGACCAGTCGATCTTCGACGCTGTCCACCCATTCGGTTCTGATGACCGGCCGCAGCGCTGCGCCTCGGACGAAGTCGTCGAATGCCTGAACCGTAGTCCACCGCGGCTCGAAGCCAAGGACGGACCGCATACGGGTGGTGTCCAGTCCGCAGCCGAAGTGGAAGTAGTCGAGTTGCTCGGTGGTGAACTCGCGCATCATGCCGCCCATCAGTGCGCGGCCGACGCTCTTGAACAGCGGAAACGGTACCGGCACCTGAACGCGGCCGGCTCGACGAATCGCCTGGGACAGCATGATCGTGCCGTCGGCTCCGATGTTGAACGTGCCGGCCGACCCACCGAGAGTCGCGCGCTCGAGCGCAGCCAGGGCGTCTTCCTCGTGCAGCAACTGCATGCGTGCGTCGCGACCGACGATGCTGGGAATCAGCGGCGAGGTCATGTAGCGCGAGATGGTGCCGTTCAGTCGTGGACCGATCAGCGGCGCCATGCGCAGGATCGACACCGCGATGTCCGGTCGTCGACGCCCGAGACCGCGCACGTATCCCTCGATGTCGATCGAGTCCCGCGCGTACCCACCGCTCGGGGGGCGTCGGGCACTCATCTCCTCGGTGAATTTCACCGGGTCCTTCGCGCTACAGCCGTACACCGAGGACGACGAACGCAGTACCACTCTCTCGACGGTCGGTGACTTCTGGCAGACCGCGAACAGCTGCATCGCGCCGATGACATTGAGGTCTTTCATCGTCGCGCGGCCGCCGGATTTCGGGGGCTTGGCGACGGTAGCGGCGTGCACGACGGTGTCGACGCCGGCATTGCGAATCACTTTGCCGATCAGCGGATTACGAATGTCGGCGCGGACGAATTCCGCGCGTCCCATGCGGCGCAACAGATCCTTGCTCGGCGAGACTGCATCGACGGCGATGACGCGCTCGATGTTGGGATTCTGGGCCAGTCTGGTGACGAGGTAGCCGCCGAGGAATCGGCTCGCTCCGGTCACGAGGACCACTCGGGGCGCAGACGATCCACGATCGCTCGGACTCACTGCGCACCCCCAACGTCGGTTCCGCTGCAAAGCCTACTGGATCGACCGGGCTCGGCGCGGGTGAGAAGCAAAGCCCGTTCTTCGAACGGAAGAAGCCCGCCACCGATGGTGACGGGCTTCCCCATGAAGCAGATGACGGCAGGCTTATTTGCCGAGTTTCCTGCGCTGCACGCGGGTACGACGAAGCAACTTGCGGTGCTTCTTCTTCGACATGCGCTTGCGACGCTTCTTGATCACTGAACCCATGCGGGTGTCCTCACGTTCTTCTCTAGCGTTTTCGCGCACGCCGTTTGCGTACGCCTACCTGACAACCAAGCCCTGAGGGCTTCGAGCCAAAAGCCTTGGTCACCGAGCTGGCGCTGGGGCCACGTACTCGCCCACGGCTGCACACCGGCTGGCTGGCACGACGAGCGCCAATCCTACCGGTGTGAACCAGGACTTACGAAACCGGCCCCACGTGCACTACTAGCCTGCGTCGAAGTACGAGGTCTCGAGATAGTCGTGGACCGCCTTGGCGTGCACACGAAAAGATCGACCCACTCGTACAGCGGGCAATTCTCCGCCGTGCACCAGCCGGTACACGGTCATTTTCGAAACCCTCATCAGCGTCGCCACTTCGGCGACCGTGAGGAACTGCGTTCCGGCCAGGGCCGGTTGACCGTCCGGGGACGAACCCTTGGACGGCTTGTTTATAGACGCCATCAATCCACATACCTCCGGCACGTCTCATGCGGCAGGCTTCCCCTCCTGCCGAACAGACACGCACGTGCTGCCCCCGAGCCTATAGGGACAGATGGGGTTACTGCGACGGGTGTGGGGAAAAGATTTTTTATTCTGCTGTGATGCCCATCTCAATGGATCGGGCATTTGCGGCACCGAGGGCATCGAAGAACGCTGCTCGGACGCCCTTTCTCTCCAATTCACGCACTGCTGCGGCTGTCGTTCCGCCGGGAGAAGTGACGGCGTACCGGAGCTCGCTCGCGCTCTCGTCGGAGCGATCGAGCATCGCTCCGGACCCCACCATCGTCTGAACCACGAGCGCCGACGCCACGTCGCGGCTCAATCCCAGGCCCACTCCGGCGTCGATCATGGCCTCGGCCACGAGGAAGAAGTAGGCCGGCCCGGAGCCGGACACGGCGGTCACGGCGTCGAGTTGGTTCTCCTTGACCACGACCACCTTGCCGACGGCCGAGAGGATCGACCGCACGAGTTCGAGGTGCTCGGCGCGGGCGTACTTGCCCGGTGCCAACACGCTGACGCCCTCCCCCACCAGCATCGGGGTGTTGGGCATGACTCGAACGACCGGGAAGCCGGCGGGGAGCTTGGGCTCGAACTTGGCGGTGGGAACGCCTGCGGCCAGCGAGACGATGAGTTGTTCGCGATCGCCGTCGAGTTCGATCTTCGTGATCTCGGTCAGTGCCGCTTCGACGTCGGCCGGCTTGACCGCCAGCACGATCACATCGGCTCCCTCGGATGCGTCGCCGACGGTGGTGGTCAGTACTCCGAATTCCTTGGCGATCTCCTTGGCGCGGGCCTCGGACTTCTCGGCGACCACCAGATCGCGCACTGCGTGGCCGGACTCGAGGAGTCCCGCAATCAACGCCTCACCGATCCGTCCGCCGCCGATCACTGCAATTCTCGTCATACGACCAAGCCTGCCATGTCAGTTCGAGCGCGGCACCATCGCCAACTGTCTGCTCTGCACCACGACGGCACCGGTCGAATCCAGCACCACGTGGTCCTCCTCGAACCAGGTGCTGCCGATGACGGTGCTGGTCGCCGCCACCCGCAGCCACCCCGGTGCCGGACGGCGTCGCAGGTAGGTCGTCAACTGCACGGTCGGAGCCCAACCGAACATTCCGCGGTTCATGGTCACCGGAGCCGAGATGTCTCCGGTCATCAGTGCGAACAGCACTGCGGTGTCGAGGTCGGCCTCGTCGCCCGCGAAGGGACGCACCCACAGTCGAATCTCCGCCTCGCCCTGCTGGCCGGTCAGGAACGACGCCGACGACGCGTCGATCCGCATCTCGCAGCCCTTGGCGACGTGCACGATCGACGCCATCGGATGATCGCCCGCCACCGCGAGGGTCTCTGCCGGCGGCTCGGCTGCCATCGACGCCAGAGACGTGGGCGTCTCGTGGTGGGGTTCCTCGGAATCGGGACGACCGAGGGTCACCACCGCCCGCACGGCAACGCGTCCGGCCTGGGTGAGTTCGACGTCGACGTGCGAGACCTGACGGCCGCGCTTGCGTACCACCGTCGTCAGCGCGACCTCGCCGGGATCGGGAGCGGCCAGGTAGCTGACGCTCACCGCGAGCGGCTGGATCTCGGCCTGCTCCGGGTCGGTCGTGACGATGTGCTTGCGCGCTGCTGCCGCGCAGACGGCGAGCATCACGCCGCCGTGCACCTTCGGACCGATGGTCCAGGTGGAATCGATCGCGCCCGCGAACGACGCGGTGTCGGCGGCGACCTCGAGCGCGGTCAGGGTGGTGGCGGCGGTGAAGGGGCTGGCGGAACTCATTTCCGACAACTTACCGGCGGCCTCAGGACAGGTGTGCGCGGGCGAACTGCAGTGCTTGCCCGAGCATCGAGGAACGCTCGGGGACCGTCCGCGCGTTCTGTGTGTTGATCTCGATGACCGCCTGCCCTTCGAAGCCGCGGCGCACCAGTTCGGTGCACACCTCCACGCACGGTTGGCTGCCGTGGCCGGGGATCAGGTGCTCGTCCACCGATGCGCCCCGGCCGTCGGCCAGATGCAGGTGCGCGATGCCCTCGCCCATCCGGTCGAGCATCTCGAGCGCGTCGGAGCCTGCGGTGGCCGTGTGCGAGAGGTCGAGGGTGTAGTGCCCGTGGCCGACGTCGGTCGGGTCGTAGGACGGCGAGAACGCCGACAGTGCCGCGCCCGGACCACCGCGTCGTTCGAGTCGCTGTGCGGATTTCTCCTTGCGCCCGAAGAAGCGGTCGGCGCGCATGGGGAACATGTTCTCCACGGCGACCACCACGTGCGAGTTCGATTCGAGTTCGGCGACCTGATCGGCGAAGCCGTCGCTGTACTTGCGTTGCCACCGGAACGGTGGGTGCACCACGACCGTCGCCGAGTCCAGCTTCTCGGCCGCCTCGACCGAGCGTGCGAGTTTGGTGACCGGATCGGATCCCCACACTCGCTGCGAGATCAGCAGACACGGCGCGTGGATGGCCTGCACCGGCATCGAGTACTCCCGCGAGAGCGCGGCCACCGCGTCGACGTCCTGGCTGACGGACTCGGCCCACACCATCAATTCGATGCCGTCGTACCCGAGCTCTGCCGCGTATCGGAACGCCGCCTCGGTGTTCTGCGGATAGACCGAGGCCGTGGACAGTCCTACCTGAATTCGCTTCGCGCCCATCGGTGTGCCGACTCAGCCGGTACTGAGTTGGAAGGCGAGCGGACCGAGCGTGACGAAGACACCGACCGCGATCGCGATGACGATCGAGATCAGATCGTCGGTGCGTCGCAGAATCCGCACCACCGCGACGAGCCCGACGATGACCAGCACCGACAGCACCAGAGCGACCCACGGCAACACGTCCCACAGTTGCTCGAAGCCCTTGAACAGCAGCGCGCCGACGGCGATCGACACCACGGCCTGACCGATCAGCACCAGCCATTGCCGGACGGCACCGCCCTTGCCCTTGACGGCCGCTGCCCGGCGGTCGGTCCGCGAGGCCGCAGTGGCGCTGTCGGCCTCCGCGTCCGGTGCGTCTTCGGTGTCGGTGTCGGCCTCGACGTCGGTCGCGGTCTTCGGTTCGTCGTCGATCTCCGGCTTCACGAGATCGACGACCTCGGTGGCGGCGGACGTATCGACCTTCGCCGACTCGTCGGCCGACTCGGCCGTCGTGTCGTCGGCGCGCGCAATGCGCGGAGACACCGCAGTCTTGGCCAGGTCGTCGACGTCGATGACCGCGGCACGCGGAGCGACGTCGGTGTTCGGCTCGACCACCTCGACCTGCCGCGAGGCTCGGAATCCCACAGGCTTGCGGGTCCGGCCCTGCTCGGCCGCGGTGGATCCGTACGGAAGCCGATCGGGCGCCGGCGCCGTGGACACAGCCGGGCGCTTGGACCGTTCGGTGTCGTCGTGCGAGCGGTTGAGCAGGTCACCGGCAACCGTGGTGGAGCCGGACAGCAGTTCCGGCTCGGGCTGCTGCTTCTCGCGCTTGCCTGCCGGTTGGAACGGGGTGGGGCGAGTGGTCTGCGGCTTGGCCGGTTGCGGCCGGGAAGAGACGGCGGCGGGTGCATCGTCCTCGGCCGCATCGCTGCTCTGCGGAGCTGCCGGGGCGACGTCGGGCGTCTCGGGCTCGGACGCGTCGGGTGCCGGGGACTCGACCACCGGGGCGCTGCGGTTACCGGGCTCGTCGCGTACGACGGGGATCTCACCGGTCAGCTCGGCGACGGAGATGCCGCCCTTGACGCCGCGGCGACGGCGACCGCCTGCGCTCAGGTTCGTCTTCTGACCGTTTCGAGCCAGCAGCTCGGCAACCGAGATCTGTCCGGTGTCCTCCGGGTTGGTGTCGCTCATCTCGAGCTCACCACCGGATCGCCGTCGGTTTCGGGGTCCAGCTTCCTCAACATCAAACCTTCCTTCAGCGCCCACGGGCATATCTCGGGTGACTCCACTGTCGATGCCCGCATGCTCGCCTCCGCTACCAGAGCCCCGGCCACCAGTGGTGGCGACCTGTCGGCGCTGACACCTTCCAATTCTGCACGGTCGGCCACGACGATCCGCGTTACGAACGCTACGAGTCGCCTCGAGCCGCGTCCGTACCGGCGTCGAGCACCCCTATTCGCACATGCCCACGGTACTGGGTCTACCGTCGACGTTTGTGACAGCAGGTCGTGAGCAGCAGTCGTTCGCTGCAGAGGTCGAGATGGATTTCCCGCGAGAATGGGTCGAGTTTCCCGACCCCGACAATTCGGAACACCTCATCGCTGCGGATCTGACGTGGTTGTTGTCCAACTGGACCTGCGTGTTCGGAACTCCGGCCTGTCAGGGAACCGTCGAGGGCCGCCCCGACGACGGTTGTTGCTCCCACGGCGCGTTCCTGTCCGACGAGGACGACAAACGCAAGCTCGACGAGTCCGTGAAGTTGCTCACTCCGCAGGACTGGCAGCTCATGGACAAGGGTCTGGGCAAGAAGGGATACGTCGAATACGACGATCTCGACGACGAGCAGTCGCTGCGGACGCGGCGCTACAAGGGTGCCTGCATCTTCCAGAACCGTCCCGGGTTCGAGGGCGGAATCGGGTGCGCCCTGCACTCGATGGCGCTCCGCAAGGGCATCGAGCCGCTCGAGGTCAAGCCCGACGTGTGCTGGCAGCTGCCGATCCGACGTACCCAGGACTGGGTGACGCGGCCGGACGGCTCCGAAATCCTCAAGACCACGATCGGCGAGTACGACCGACGCGGCTGGGGCGAAGGCGGTCTCGATCTGCACTGGTATTGCTCGGGCTCGCCCGATGCGCACGTCGGCTCGAAGCAGGTGTTCGAGTCGTACAAGCCGGAATTGACCGAGCTACTCGGCAAGGCGGCGTACGACGAACTGGCATCGCTGTGCAAGCGTCGCCGCGGTCTGGGTCTGATCGCGGTGCATCCCGCCACTCGGGAGGCGCAGCGTCGATAGAGCGGCTGCGCCGCACGTGAGCGAAACCTCGTAGTCCACTACGAAGTTCCGCGCACATGCCGCAGGCTCTACCCTTCGAGTTTGTAGCCCAATCCGCGCACGGTGACGAGGTGTTCCGGCTTGGCCGGGTCCGCTTCGATCTTCGAGCGCAGTCGCTTGACGTGCACGTCGAGGGTCTTGGTGTCGCCCACGTAGTCGGCTCCCCACACGCGGTCGATCAACTGTCCGCGGGTCAGCACTCGACCGGAGTTGCGCAGCAAGTACTCGAGCAGATCGAATTCCTTGAGCGGCAACGTGATCTGCTCGGATCCGACCATCACCACGTGACGTTCGACGTCCATGCGCACCGGTCCGGCTTCGAGCACTCCGGTATCGACTCCACCGTCGACCTCGGCGTCGGAGCCGCGCCGCAGAACTGCGCGGATGCGAGCGATGAGTTCGCGTGCCGAGTACGGCTTGGTGACGTAGTCGTCGGCACCGAGTTCGAGTCCGACGACCTTGTCGATCTCACTGTCACGTGCGGTCACCATGATCACGGGAACGCCTGAGCGCGAACGCAGTTGCTTGCACACATCGGTTCCGCTCATGCCGGGGAGCATGAGGTCGAGCAACACGATGTCTGCTCCTGCGCGATCGAATTCCGCGAGTGCCGACGGTCCGTCTCCGACGACCGTGGCCTCGAAACCTTCCTTGCGGAGCAGGAAGGCCAATGGATCGGCCAACGACTCTTCGTCTTCCACGATCAGAACGTTGGTCACTGATTCTCTCTTTCTGTAACCGAAGCGTCGTCTTCTTCTTCGAAGTACGCAGGGATCTGGAGGGTGAAGGTGGATCCGGTGCCCAGCTTGCTCCACAGCGAAATGCTGCCGTTGTGGTTGGCTGCGACGTGTTTGGCGATGGCCAGGCCCAGGCCTGTGCCACCGGTTGCCCGCGACCGAGCTTTGTCGACGCGGAAGAATCTCTCGAAGACGCGTTCCTGGTCTTCCTTGGCGATGCCGATGCCGCGGTCGGTGACGGCGAACGCCACGTTGTCTCCGCGTAGGGCTCGGCTCACCGACACCGGCGCGCCGTCGGAGGAGTAGGCGATGGCGTTCTGGATGAGGTTGGCCAGGGCCGTCACCAGAAGCGCTTGATCGCCGAGAACTTCCAGACCGCTCGGGTGGTCGGTGGTGACGGAGATTCCGGCGTTCTCGGCGGCGAGCTTGGATCGATCCATCGCCTCGTTGACGACGGTGTCGACATCGACGACCTCGAGGTCGGGTAACTTCTCGGCACCCTGCAGTCGCGACAGTGCGATCAGTTCGGTCACCATGTTGCCGAGCCGTTTGGATTCGGCGACGACCTTGCCGCCGAAGTGCCTCACCGAGTCCGGGTCGTCTGCGGATTCGAGCAGCGCCTCGGCCAGCAGGCTCATCGCGCCGACGGGTGTCTTGAGTTCGTGGCTGACGTTGGCCACGAAGTCCCGACGCGTGGCCTCCATCCGGACCTGCTCGGAATCGTCGTCGGCGAACAGCACCACGAACCGCTTGTCTTCCTTGCTCAGCAGGCGCGCTACGCAGCGGACGGCGATCTTGTCTCGGCCGGTTCTGGGGTTCTTCGAGCTGAGGTCCACTTCGACGGGGTTGCCGTCGGCGAGGACCTTGAGGACGGCGTCCCACGCCCGATCGTCGATCAGCCGGTTACGCACCAGCCCCAACTCCTCGGCGCGCGGGTTGAACAGCACGACGTCGTGAAATTGGTCGACGACGGCGATGCCGCTCTCGGATGCGAGGACGATCAGGTCCAGTACCTGCGACATCGTGAGCCCAGACGTGGCTCGGCGACGCTCCGAGTGTCGAGTGTTGAGGTACGGGATCAGAACACCGCCGACGAGGTATCCCACGAAGGCCGTGGCGATAGCCAGTAGTACGGCCGATGCAACACTCACACCGGAATCGTACGTTCGATGGACAGCTCACATACGCAGGGTGCAGGCATTTCCCTGGTCGTCATAGTCCCCGTCGGCAGTGTTCTTCGATCGTTCACCTGCAGTTACGACAAAACGTCGGTTTGGGCGTGGTGGAGCTACTTACCGCCCTGGTTTGCCACGGCAGCTGCACCTGCAGCCGCTGCTTCGGGGTCCAGGTAGGTGCCGCCCGGGTTGGTGGGCTTGAGCTTGCCGTCGGCCTCGGTGAGGTCGTACTTCAGCGGAATACCGGTGGGGATGTTGAGTTCGGCGATATCCGCGTCGGAGATCTCGTCGAGGTACTTCACGAGAGCACGCAGCGAGTTGCCGTGCGCGGCGACGAGCACGTTCTTGCCGGCCTTCAGATCGGCGACGATCGTCTCCTCGAAGTACGGGATCAGGCGCTCGACGACGTCTGCGAGGCATTCGGTCAGCGGAACGCTGTCCAGGTCCGCGTAGCGCGGATCGGCGTCCTGGCTGTGCTCGCTGCCGATCTCGATGGGCGGCGGCGGGGTGTCGTAGCTACGACGCCACAGCATGAACTGCTCGTTGCCGTACTTGTCCTTGGTTTCGGCCTTGTTCAGCCCCTGCAGCGCGCCGTAGTGCCGTTCGTTGAGACGCCAGTCGCGGACGACGGGAATCCAGTGCCGATCGGCGGCGTCGAGTGCGAGGTTGGCGGTGCTGATCGCGCGGCGCAGCAGCGAGGTGTACAGCAGGTCGGGCAGGATGCCTGCCTCGGCGAGGAGTTGACCGGCGCGCTTGCCCTCGGCCTCGCCCTTCTCGGTCAGTCGCACGTCCACCCAACCGGTGAACTGGTTGGACGCATTCCATTCGCTCTCGCCGTGACGAAGCAGAATCAAGGTTCCGATACTCATGCGGTCAGTTTCTCATGTTCCACTCGTGTTGGCCCGCGTGCGACCAGGACCCCGACGACGACGATCATCACGACGGCGGTGAGGGTGATCGGGATGGGGATGATGGGATCGAACAGCACCAGAACCGCCCCGACCGGAACCACGACGTTCACGACGCGATCCGCGCTGGAACGAATCGCGATCAGCCACACGCCGAGGACGAACACCGCGATCGGAACCGTCACGGTGAACGATGCGGCGACGTCGCCGAGCGTGCTGTGTTCGGTCAGCACATCGATCTCGACCTCGATGCCGGCCGAGAACGCGCCTGCGGCCGCGAAGATGAAGTAGTGGGCGTAGCCGTACACCAACGAATTGCCGAACTCGCTGATCACGCGGTGATGCGGCGGCCAGAAGTAGATCCACCACAGGCTCGCGGTGACGACGACGGTGAGAATCGAGATCGAGATCAGCGGTGCCAGAGCCGTCTCGTCGTGCAGCGCTTCGATGATGGCGTTGGCCGATGCGAGCAGAGATTCGCCGAGCAGGATCAGCGTGAACAGGCCGTAGCGCTCGGTGATGTGGTGCGGATGCCAGGGTGTTGCGCCCTTGCGCTCGGCGATCAGCGGTACCGACATCTCCGCGGCTGCCAAGACGAAGAACAACACGACGGCCACCGTGCCGTCGAACAGCAGCAGCCAGAGAATCCACAGAACCTGCACTCCCGCAATGCCTATCGCGTACGACAGTGCAGTCTTCCTGTACTCACTCGACCGAGACGCTCGAACCCACTGCGTCACCATGGCCACGCGCATCACGACGTAGCCGAGCACCACGATCGCAAAGTTCTTGTCCACGAACGCCGATTCGACTCCGGCGGCGAGCACCAGGACACCAGCCATCTGTACGACGGTCAACGTCCGATACAGCCAGTCGTCGGTATCGAAGGACGTGGCGAACCACGTGAAGTTCATCCACGCCCACCAGATGGCGAAGAACACGAGCGCGTAGCTGAGCAGACCGTCGGCAACGTGGTTCTCGGTGAGCGCGTGATGGAGCTCCACCGCAGCGATACTCACGGCCACGACGAACACGAGGTCGAAGAACAATTCGAGCGGACTAGCAGCACGATGTGGTTCGTTCGGATCACGCGGCCGCATCGGCACCAGACGCCCTGTGGAGAGATTCACGAACGCAGACTAAGTCATGCAGGGCGATTAGTTGCGGGACCTCACACCCTTTTTGCCGACCGCGCGCCGGGGTTCAGGGCATAACAGGGGTGGGAGGTCGAGAAAAAGGGTGTGAGGTTGCGGATCTACTCCCCCAGAGCTGATCCGATACCGCCGATCCGAGCTCCGACACTCTGGTCGACAGCGTCGGTTTCGACGAAATAACGGCGAAAAACAGAGCGCATCAATTCGATGACCTCGATGTGCTGACGGATGACAACAGCGGCCGAGCCTTGTTCGCCATCGGCCAGTCGCTTGAACTTCGCACCCAACATCTATGCTGACGGAAGAGTGCCATATGCGTCCGTGTCGACCAACCACTTCGTCTTCTCCAGCATCAACTCGAGGTGCAAGACGTAATCTGCGCACACTTTTTCGCACTGAGACGCGACGCCCTCCGGGATTTGCAGCTGTCCCGAATCAGCCTGCGCAGCCAATCCCCGCCAGGTCAGCATCGCAGCCCCAAGTTCATTCGGCCCTGATTCCACAGCAGCTCCTCACTATCGGCTCGATGGTGGTAACAACGGGCGGAGCGCTCTTCCAACCCGCTCGACCTCAACACATGGATCGCCCTGCGGCTCGCGTGAAGCACGCCCGTCGAGAATGAAGTAGACGATCCCCCCGACCACTTCGTACGCGACACCACAGCTGACCTCGTCGTAATTGGCGGTTCGCCGAAACTGCACGGCACCAGCGTTGTCGACTTCGGCAAACTCGCCGAACTGATCGTTCCCTTTCAGGTACGCGAGATCGTGGTCCGAGGAGAACACTCCGAGGAAGTACCAGGAACCTGGATCGGGGTTCCTCCAGGAGCAGATCATCCAATCGGTGGAGATCGGCCTGTCTCCGACCAACGTCGACGTCTTGCTCCCCACATCCAATCCCGCCGCCTCGACGACACTGTCCGGGATGGTGCACGGATCCCAGGGCTCAGCCGCGATCGGCGCAGCAATCGCCGACGTCGGCGGCTCAGCCGCCCGCGCATCCGTCGTCGATTCACCACATCCGGCGACCAGCACCATCACGCCGGCCACACCCGTCACCCAGCACCGCGTTGCACTCACACCTGGTTGGACGCGGCGTACATCGGCTCGGTTCCACGGCGATCTCACACCCCTACTACCGACTGCGCGCCCCCGCTCACTTCGGAGCAAGGGCGCGCAGTCGACAAGAAGGGCGTGAGGTCACCACCGACAGGTGATCAACCGCAATTCGACGGTGCCGGCTCACCTCGGAATCGTGCGTCCACGTAGGCGTAGGCCTCGGGCAATCCGACCAGCGATCCACTGAAGTGCTCCGCCAACGGGTAAGCCCGGAACTGAACGGTGGCACCGGCTGCGCAGTAGCGATCGACCGTCTCCTTCACCGGTGCGAACGGGGTGATGAAGTCGTTGATGCCATGCCAGATGTACACCGGCGCCGTGGGGACGCCTTCGTAGTCGACGAGACTGTTCTTCTTCAACACCGCCTGCGCAGAGGGCAGCGAGGCGATGTCGACTTTGGACAGATCTCTTGCGCTCTTGAACGCTCCGCCGATGATGATGGGGCGCCGGCATTCGTTGCTGACGCGATCTCGTAGTGCCAGGCCCGCCGCATTCAAGTTCTCCGAGACGGGGAACTCGGTCGGGTATTCGCGCTCGAGTCCCAGCGATGCCGCGAGTGCCATACCGAAAGCGGGGTGCGGAATCGCGCTGTAGCCCAGGTTCTTTGCGATCAATCCCAGGTCGGCGGGCGTTCCACCGTGCACGCTGGCCACGATGTTCAGCTCGGGGGCGTAAGTGGGTGCCATGGCACCGGCCCATGATGTTGCCAGCGCACCGCCGGAGTAGCCCAGCAGTGCGACCGGGCTGTCCTTCAGCGGCAGCTGCTCGAAGTTCTGCACAGCGCGTACACCGTCGAGAGTCAACCGACCTTCGTACTCGGCAGCGCCGTAGGCTCCGGTCGGTCCGAGGTAATCGGGCACCGCAACCGCCCATCCGCGCGCGACCATGCCGACGTACAGGCTCGGAGACTCACCGATCTCGTACGTGAAAAGACCGTGCGACGGTGCGCATTTGACGCCCAGAGCATTGATGACAGCCTGATACGACACGAGCGGCGTTCCCGCACCTCTACCTCGCGGCATCAGCACGGTGGTCACCGCAGCAACGGGAGCACCGGCGGAGTTGGTCGACCGGTACTTGAGCTGCCAGATGTCGGTGTTGGGGTACATCCAGGCGTCGGCGCGACGGCTGGCGAGGATGTCACCCGGTGCGTGATCGGCAATGTCGGCCGGTGCCGCATAGAAGACGTCCGGATCGGGGGCAGTCGGCGCAGGAGCAGCCGAAGCTGTTGCACCCGTTGCGAACAGGGACGCGCAGAGCGCCACCAGAATAGAAGCCAGGGCAAAAAGTTTTCGGATCACGGCGAGCCTTTCGGAGTAAGCAAATCGAAGTGTCACGGCACTGAGTTCATGGGCACTGTGGGCAAGGAGAACTGGTTGATCGGATCCGTCGAGGAGAAGGTGACGTCCGCCGGGCCGGGTCCACCGGCGAAGGACGGATCGGACGCGGTGATGTCGACGCCGATGCGATGGCCGCGGTCGAATCGATGGACGATGCTGGGGAGCGAGATCGTCACCGGTTCTGCGGATCCGGTGAGGACGGCGGGTGCAACGAGCCCGTGAATGGGACTCCGTGCACCGTTGGGTGCGACGTCCAGCACGGTGACGAAGACCGTCGCAGGCCCGGACGTCGTGGGGCTGATGGACAGCTCGGGAGCGCCGACGACGTCGACCGGTTCGGCCAGTGGCGCGGTTGTCCAGGTTGCTGCGGAACCTGGTAGCGAGACCCGAGGAACGGGAACCTCTGCGGCGATGTTCGGTAGCCCCACTGTGGTGTGCACCGGCGAACCCGCATCCCGAATCGTCTGTATCCAAGCATCGTTCGAGGCAACACCCTCGGACAACGTGCCGTCTGCCACTGCGAATGTGCGTCTGGCACCAACAGGAAATGTGTCCGATTCCTCGTAGGCCGGCGACGCGACACCGCTGTAGGGCACCCAGTCCCGGAAGTAGGTGAATGCCGGCCCCGGGTCGACGTCACGATCCTTGAGGTGTCGGTCGAGCCAATTGCCCACCAGTGCCGCTTCGTGCTGATTGAACGGGTCGGGGGCCTTGATGTCGAATTCTCCCGGATAACCTTTCCGATCGTTGTGCCCCCACGAATGCCAGACCATCGACGTCTCCACTCCGCGCGCCCGCAGAGTCTCGAACGTTGCGGCTGCTTCGTCGAGGCTGAACAGTGAATCCTTCTGGCCCTGCGTGAGCAGAACCGGAACGTCCACTCGATCGAGATAGTCCACGGGTGAGACGTGACGCATCGCCGCCAGCGTTCCCGGGTCCGGTTCGCGATTGGCAGCGAAGGCGGATGCGGCGTCGCACACCCACTGGGCGTAGTTCGGGCACCCCTGTGCCCGCGCCGGATCGGCTGCGTACCCGCCCGGGCCGGTGAGGATGGCACCGGCCGCCAGGAAAGCCGAACCGAACACGCTCTTGACCGGGCCGACCGACCTACGCCCGGCTCCGTCCGGGGCGAGCGAACGAGCCAGGTCGTTCCACGTGATCATCGATGCGACGGTATCGAGTCGAGAATCCACCGACGCTGCCGCCAATCCCGTTGCGCCGGCGTAGGAACCACCGAGATAGCCGACGCGGGGGTCCTGCGGAGCATCGAGGCGAACCACATCCAGAACAGGGGCTTCGACGGAGAGCGCGGCGTCGGTGAACACGCCTTCGCTGTCACCGGCAAGGTACCCGATGAGGTCCGACGCCGCCATGCCGTCGTAATCGGGATCGGCGAAAAATATCTTGCACGTCGAGCCACCGAAACCCAAGGCGGAGTAAGACAGAACTACGTAACCGTGGGTCGCGAATCTCGCCGCGGCACCCGCTTGGTCGTCCTTGGATCCGCCGAACCCGTTGCTGGTCAGGATGGCCGGGGCCCGGTTGTTCGGTCCCAGAGCGGTCGGGACGTAGATGTCGCCCACCACGGTGCAGTGTTGATCCCGATCCGGACCCACCGCGACGTCGAAATATCGAGTCTGCACCGAGAAGTCGCCGAACGATTGCGGAGCCAACACCGGAAGGTCCGCGGCATGAGCAGGCGCGGCGGCCACGACCAGAGCGGTCGCGGTGACACCGACAACCGTCGAGAACAACTTCATCGGACGCAGTTCGTCGGCGGTGCGACACCCCGAAACCTGTTGTCCAGGAATGTAAGCGCGGCAGGAAGACCCTCGAACGCCGCCTGAATGTGCTGCGGGGCATGTACGACGTCGAACTGCAGCGTCGCGCCACTCGCGCAGTATCGCGCGGCGGTGTCACGCAGGGCCCCGATCGGAATCAAGGGATCGTTGTCGCTTCCCCACAGAAACGTGGGTGCAGTCGGCACACCGGAGTACTTGACCAGGCTGTTCTCGTCGATGATCTGCTGCGCCTCCGGACTGTCCACCAACGACGTGGTGGTCGAGACCGCCAGTGCACTCTTGAAGGCTCCGGTAGCGAGGATCACCGGTGTGCACGCATTCGAGACCTGATCCTTCAACGCCAGACCGGTGGGATTGAGCTGAGCAGTGATCGGTAGACGGTCGGGGTACTCGCGTTCGAGTCCGAGAGCCGCGGCAAACGCGAGCCCGAATGCCTGGTGCGGTTGGAAGCCCAGCGCGCGGGCGATGTTGTCCAGATCGGCCGGCACTCCTCCGGCAGCGGCACCGACGATATTCAGCTCGGGTGCGTAGCTCGGAGCGAGTGCTGCGGCCCACGCCGTCGCCATTCCGCCGCCCGAATATCCGGCCATTCCGACCGGGCCGGCAGACAGCCCGAGCTCGGGGACACGCTGCGCGGCACGAATGCCGTCGAGGGTGATCTGACCACCGAGCTTGGCTGCGCCATAAGCACTTTTGGGACCGAGGTGGTCCGGAATTGCGACCGACCAGCCACGCATCAGGGCCAGGTTGAGGAATTCACGCTCCTGAACACCGGTCGTCGGATCGGCCCCGAACAACGATTCCGACGGCGCGCACTGCAACCCGAGCGCGTTGACGAACGGCTGATAGGACAGCAGAGGCCCACCGGGTGTGCGGTTCGCCGGCGCGAGAACGGTGGTCACAGCGGCGATCGCGTCGCCCCTGGAGTCGGAGGATCGGTACTGGAGCTGCCAGATGTCGGCCCCGGGGTAAAGGGGACTCCAAAACCGCCTGTTCGCAACGACATCACCGTTCGCGAAACCGGACAGATCCGGTACCGACGCGTAGAGCGTCCCGGGGACCGGTGCCGGGTCGGTCGGCGCGGCAGATGCGTGTGGCGCGGCGACGAACAGCATCGACATCAGCCCGACGACGGTCGTCAGGGTCAAGAGGGTGCGGCGCATGATGAAAGCTCTTCTCGATTTCCATTGGGCCCGGGCCAGTCTTCGGACCGGGGAAGTCTCACGTCGATGTTCGGATCGGCACTTGTCGTTCGGGGGCCTGGCAGTCACGGTGACCTCCGGGTTGCTGTCAACGGCTTGTCGACGCTCTCGGCGGTGACTCGGATGCCGGGCGGCAGTGCCATAGCGACAGCGGTGGCCACGGCCATCGTCACTGCGAGCCCGAACAGCACCGTTTGCTGCGCGGCCAGATGATCCGGTGCCGCGGCCTGCACGGGAAGCAACGCGAAATACACGGCACCGGTGACCGCAGTACCCACGGCCGACCCGACCTGCTGGACCGTCGGCATGATCCCCGACGCGGAACCGATGGCGTCCGGTGTCACCCGGGCGACGATGGTGCTCTGCAGCGGAGCGATCACCGATCCGAGGCCGGCGCCGACCAGAATCAGCGGGACGGTCATCGACCACGGAAAGCCGGGGCGATCGAGGTAGTCGACGGCGCTACCGAGGACGAACAGAGATGCGCCCATCGTCGCTGCACCTACTGCCACCACGCGAGAGTCCCAGCGGCGGAACGCTATCGGCGCGGCCAAGGACGCCACGATGGCTCCGAGAGCAAAAGGAATCGTGATGGCTCCCACCGTCGTCGCACTGTCTCCCAGTCCGGTCTGCAACGTCACCGACATCGTCAGCACGAATCCGGTGAAGGTGCCGTACACCAGCGCCGAGACGACGCATCCGTACGCGAACCCCCGCTCGGCGAAGACTCGGGTATCGACCATGACGTGTGCACCCGCCGCGGTCCTGTGCCGTTCCCACATCGCGAACAGGGCCAACAGAACCAGGCCGATGCCGAGAGCGGGTACCGCGTCCATCGGGCGCGAGCTCGTCATGATGGGGTACACGATCGACACGGCACCGATCGACCACAGGGCAACCCCGATCGGATCGAAGAGGCCGGCCGACAGCGCGTGCCCGGAACCAGCGGAGACATATCGCCGAGCGAGGACGATTGCGGCAACCGAAATCGGAACGTTGACCAAAAATAGTGCGCGCCATCCTGTTCCGAGGATGTCGAGGTGAATCAGGACCGCGCCGATTGCCGGTCCGGCCAGACCTGCGAGCCCTGCCGTGCCGCCGTACAAGGCGAATGCAGTGGTACGCCGTGAACCGGAGTATGTTGCGGTCACGATGGCCACGGTCTGGGCCGACATGGCCGCGCCCGCAATCCCTTGCAGGACACGACCGAAGATCAGCAGCTCGATGCTGGGCGCGTACGCGCACAACACCGACGTCGACGCGAACAGTGCCGTGCCGACGACGAACGTGTTTCTGCGCCCGAACACCTCACCTGCTCTCGCCATCGTGAGGAGCGCGCACGCAAACGCCAGAAGGTACGCCGCTGGTACCCAGACCTGCTGTGCACCAGTCGCGTCGAGGTCTCGGGCGATCGTGGGCAGCGCAACGGTGACGGCCGTGACGTCGATCATCTGCATCGTGACCGCCAGTAGGCAGGCGCACAGCGTCAGCCACGACCCGCGGCGGCGGTGTGTCATACCCTGCTGACGTCCGTGAGCTCGTGCGCAAACACGCTCGCGATCTCCGGCGTGTAGTCACCCGATTCGACGACGGCCGTGAAGATCTCGAATATCTTGGAGAAGTACAGGTCGATCGATCGATCGGCCTCGTCGGTGCCGGGATAGAGAAACTCGACACCCGTGTGGTCCTCGAAGCGGTTGATCCACATGAAGACTTCCTCGGAGCTGCCGCGGTTTCCGTACAGGCCGGCCCCCGCGGCATCCAGTTCGGCTTCGCCCGGCAGCTTCCGAACGTCGACGTAGGAGATCATCGGCGCGGTCCAGCCCGGCTGCGTCGTGATTCCGTGCTCCGGCAGCGCCAGTTCGAGTACCCGGTGGTAGGAGGTGTTCGCCAGCAGCTTGCCGGAGTCGAATGCCTGCTGCGCGAGGACCGCGAGGGTCAGGAACGTCGGCTTCGCACCGAGATCGAAGCGCACGGGAATCAAGCTCGAATACCACCCGATCGACGCGAATTCGCCCGGGGTCGCCCGAGTGCTCTTGGGCGTCAGACCGAGGTAGCTGCCCCGGCCGGCGAGCTCGTACTCCGCCAGAGCGGCGGCGGCGAAGATTCCGCCGATGAACTTGACTCCCACGGCTGCACACGCCTCGTCCACTGCCCGCGCGGTGGCACCGTCGAACAAGGGGAACGAACTGTGCGAGGTCCGCGTGTAGTCGGCGCTGTTGCGTCCCAACGGAAGTGGGAACGTCGGCAGATCGCCCCCGTTGTCGGTGACCAAGTCGATCCAGGTCCGAACCGCAGGACTGTCGAGAGTCGTCGCGTCGCTCTCGAGGCGTTCGCGCTGGCAGTACTCGAGGTAGCTGCCCGGGGTGAACAGTCCGTCGGACTCCCCCGTCACCGCGTTGCGGTAGAGCTGGCGCAGTTCGTAGTAGGTCAGAGCCTGCGAGATGCCGTCGGTGTCGAGGTGATCGACCGCCGCGTACACCACGAAGTGGTCGTCGTGTTCGATCGTGCCGAACGAGAAGCAATCCCAACTGTCGGGACCGGGAGTGCTGTCCTGAACGTGACGCCTAATGGCCTCGGAGTCCGAGGGAGTGCCGAAATCGGTCGGTTCGAGCACGATGTCGGCGACGTCGACCAGGTGGCGCGTCGCCCCCTCGGCCGTCGTGGAGAACCAGCTGCAGAAGGAATCGTGTCGGGTGACGAACGTGTTGAACGCCCGGCCCATCGCCGCGCGGTCCAACGTGCCCTCGATTCGGAACGTCACGAGACACAGCCGGGAGAAGCGGAACGACGAGCCTCGGTTACGGAACGCGGCCTCGAGATACGCCTTCTGGATATGGGAAGGGGGTGCCGGGTGGGCAGGCGCAGCCGCGGCAGCAGCTCGCGAGGAGACGGTGGGCGACCACGTGGTGAGCGGTCCTGGAGCTGGCTTCCACTCGTCGATGAGTCCGAATGCGACCACGACACAACCTTTCGAAGGAGACAGAGCGATTCGACGCGGTGAGTGCGTCGGAGGGGTCAGTGGATCATTCGGGCCGAATCGAAGAAACCCCGGCGACGAGCATTTTGGAAAATCGACAAGAATTCGCGGGATACCTGTGTCAGAAATGAGGAATCGTCAACGTTGTTGTCGATTGCAGCCATTCGCTCTACCGTCGGTGACACACCGCGCCCGTCGGACTCCTTGTCGTGCGCACCTCCCACGATGTCAGGAACGGTTGATGCTCAGTCGATTTCGTCTTCGGGAGGCGACTGTCTCGGCTCTCGGCGTCGTCGTGACCGTCGTGACGGTCGTCGTCCTCGTGTCGAGCTCGGCCGCCGTGGCGTCAGCAGAAACGGAGTCGTCGATCGTCGCCGTGGACGGCGCCGGTGCGCGCCGGGACGTCGTGCAGGTTCACTCCGCGGCGATGGATCGCGATATCACCATCGACGTATTCCGGGCAGAGGTGCGCGGTGCGCCCACTCTCTACCTGCTCAACGGCGCAGCCGGTGGAGACGGCGGAAGCAGCTGGTTCGACCAGACCGACGTCGCCGGATTCTTCGGTGACAAGAACGTCAACGTCGTCGTGCCTCGGGGAGGTGCCGCCAGCTATTACACCGACTGGTTGAACGACGACCCGGTTCTGGGCCGAAACAAGTGGTCCACCTTCCTCGGTCTCGAACTCCCGCCGCTGATGAACGAACTGCTGGGTGGCAACGGCATCAATTCGGTCGCCGGTATCTCGATGGCAGGAACATCCGTCCTGCAGTTGGTGATCGCCCATCCTTCGGTGTATCGCTCGGTCGCGTCGTTCAGCGGATGTGCGCGCACATCCGACCCGGTCGGTGCGATGTACGTCAGATCCGTCGTCGAAGCCCGCGGCGGCGGATCGACCGCCAACATGTGGGGACCTCCCGGTAGCGACGGCTGGGCGGCGAACGACCCCTACGTGCACGCAGAAGGTCTGCGCGGCACCGCCGTCTACATTTCCAGCGGTACCGGAGCGCCCGGCGCTTTCGATGTGCCCGGTGGACCCGGCATCGGAAGCGACTACGGCAAGCTCGCGCAGCAGCTGGCCGTCGGCGCGGTCATCGAAGCGACCACGGACAACTGCTCCCGTCAGATGCAGCAGCGACTGCAAGAACTCGACATCGCCGCCACGTACAACTTCCGGCCCACCGGAACCCATTCGTGGGCCTACTGGGAACAAGATCTGCACGACGCGTGGTCGGTGATCGCGCCGTCCATGGGCCTGCCGACGGGCACCCGCTGAATCCACGACGTTCGCGCGACAACGAAGGAAATTCGATGAAACGATTCGACGCTGTCGGCACACCCGCTCTTGCCGCCACGTGGGTTCGACCCCCGTGGCCGCTCGCGGAGATCGTTCGGGCCAAGCGCGGCCGGACCGTGTCCGTTGTGCTCCCGGCGCTCGACGAGGAAGACACCGTCGCCGGCGTCGTCTCCTCGATCACTCCGCATCTGGGCGGCTTGATCGACGAGGTGGTGGTTCTGGATTCGGGGTCGACCGATCGCACAGCGCAACGGGCACGCGGTGCAGGGGCCACAGTGGTCTCGCGGGAGGAGGCGCTCCCGGGCACACCCGTTGTGCGCGGCAAGGGTGAAGTGCTGTGGCGAGGGGTGGCCGCCACCTCGGGCGACATCGTCGTGTTCGTCGATTCCGACCTGGTCGAGCCGGGCTCGCACTTCGTCCCTTCGCTGGTCGGCCCATTGTTGATGACAGAGGGCCTGGAGCTGGTGAAAGGCTTCTACCGCCGGCCGCTGACGATCGGCGACAGCACGGACGAGGACGGCGGGGGCCGCGTCACTCAACTGACGGTGCGGCCCCTGCTGACCGCACTGGTTCCGGAACTCGCGGGAGTGTTCCAGCCGCTGGGCGGCGAATACGCCGCCACCAGGCAATTGTTGGAGTCCCTCCGGTTCGCCCCGGGCTACGGAGTCGAAATCGGTCTGTTGTTGGACACCTATCACCGGCTCGGCGCAAGCGCGATCGGACAGATCGGCCTCGGGACCCGTCGGCACCGGAACCGGCCGACCTCCGAACTGGCCGTCATGAGCCGCCAGATCGTCGCCACGATGTTCTCGCGGCTCGGCCTGACCGATTCGGGAGCCGGTTTCACGACGTTCGAAACGTCCGGAAATCAGCTCTCCACGAAGATCGCACCGCTCTCACTCGTCGACCGCCCACCGTTGATCACGCTGGACCAGTACACCCGCACCGCCCGACGTCATGCGATGAGCCAGCCCGTCTGATACGAACGCACCCCCCACCGTCGAACATGGTGAGGGGTGCGAGCGTCGAACTGCGGAGCTACTTTCCGGTCTCCGCGGCGCGCAGGTCCTTACGCAGAATCTTGCCGGCCGCGGACTTCGGGACGATGTCGATGAACTCGACGCGTCGTACCTTCTTGTGCGGCGACACGCGCTCGGCGACGAAGGCGATGATGCCCTCTTCGTCGATGGTGGCACCCTGCTGGCGGACGACGAATGCCTTGGGGATTTCTTCGCCCTCGTCGTCGAGCACGCCGATGACGGCGGCGTCGGCGATCTCCTCGTGTGTCAGCAGCAGAGCTTCGAGCTCGGCCGGGGGCACCTGGTAGCCCTTGTACTTGATCAGTTCCTTGAGGCGGTCGACGATGTAGACGACGCCCTCGGGATCGACGACGGCGATGTCGCCGGTGTGCAGGTAACCGTCGGAGTCGAGGGTTTCTGCGGTGGCGGTGGGGTTGTTGAGGTACCCGACCATCACGTTCGGTCCCTTGACCCACAGCTCACCGGGCTTGCTCAATCCCTCTGCGGGCAGCTCGATCTCCTCGAGCGTGCCCGGGTCGACGAGCTTGTTCTCGGTGTTCGCCAACGGCTGACCCACCGAGCTGAGCGGCATGTCGTCGCGATCGAACGGGATGGCGTGGCTGACGGGGCTGAGCTCGCTCATGCCGTAGCCCTGACGCACTCGCGTGTTCAGACGCTTCGCGACGGCCTTGCCGAGCTCCTCGTCCAGCGGTGCCGCACCGGAGAAGATGGTGTGCACGCTGGAGAGGTCGTACTGATCGATCATCGGGTGCTTGGCGAGCGCGACGGCCACCGGCGGTGCGATGAACAGGTACGTCAGCTTCTGATCCTGAATGATCCGCAGGAATTCGACGAGGTCGAACTTCGGCATCGTCACCAGGTGCGCGCGCAGCTTGAGGGCGATGTTGAGCAGCACCGTCAGGCCGTAGATGTGGAAGAACGGCAGCAGCGCCAGGATCGCGTCGTTGCTGTCGATGCCCACGCGCGGTTCCATCTGCGCCACGTTCGCGACGAGGTTGCGGTGGGTGAGGATGACGCCCTTCGGCACACCCGTCGTACCGGAGGAGTACGGCAGCACCGCGACGTGTGTCGCCGGATCGAACGAGACCTCGGGGGCAGGTGCACCCTGGGTGAGCAGGTCGCGCAGGTTCGGGTGGCCCTCTGCGCCGTCGAGCACGATGACGTGATCGGCGTCGAGGCCGACCTTCTCCGCGGCAGCCTTGGCCTGCGGGTACAGCGGGGACACGGTGAACAGGAACTTCGCGCCGGAGCCGGTGAGCTGCTTGGCGATGTCCTCGGCCGTGTACAGCGCGTTGATGGTCGTTGCGGTTCCGCCTGCGCGCAGGATGCCGTGCAGCACCGACGCGAATGCGGGCACGTTCGGCGAGTGGAGTCCGACGACGTCGCCGACTTCGAGTCCACGTGCGGCCAGAGCACCCGCGATGGCGTCGATCTGACCGATCAGCGTCTTGTACGTGGTGACGTCACCCGAGGTTCCGTCGATCAGTGCAGGCTTGTCGAGGTCGGACTCGGCGATCGATCCGAACAGGAAGTCGTAGACGCTGAGGTCGGGAATCTCGACATCGGGAAAGGGACTGCGGAAGCTCATGGCTCTCCTTCGAAAAACTGCGGCAACAATGACCGAACCCTACAGTGAAAGCGGTCACAACGGACAGCGACCCTACCGCCGAGTCAGGTAGTGCGGGCGCTAACTTCGCGACGCATACGGTTTGCCTGCCGCGGCCGGCCCACGAACGTGGCCCACCAGGCCTGCGACGGCAAAAATGGTCACCACGTAGGGCAGCATCAACATGAATTCGCTGGGCACGGGCGAGCCGATGATGCCCAGTACGTTCTGCAGGTTCGACGCGAATCCGAAGAGCAGTGCGGCCAGCGTCGCGCGTACCGGATCCCAGCGACCGAAGATCACTGCGGCGAGAGCGATGTAGCCGGCACCGGCTGTCATCTCCTTGCCGAAGGCACCGACGGAACCGAGGGTGAAGTACGCACCACCGAGTCCGGCGATGGCACCGGCGAGGCAGACGTTCCAGAACCGGGTGCGTGCGACGTTGATTCCGACGGTGTCGGCGGCTTGTGGATGCTCGCCGACGGCGCGCAGTCGCAGTCCCCACTTGGTGTGGAACAGGCCGAAGAACACGAGCGCGACGGCGATGTACATCAGGTACACGATGAGTGTCTGCCGAAACAGGACCGGTCCGAGAATCGGAATCTGCGAGAGCACCGGGATGTCGATGCGCCCGAACCGTGGTGGCGAGTTGAGCGTCTCGGCGTTCTTGGTCAGCACCACCGAGTACAGGAAGCTGGTCAACCCGACGACCAGCACGTTGAGCACCACACCCACGATGACCTGGTTGACGAAGTAGCGGATGGAGAACACCGCCAGCAACGACGCGGTCAGCGCTCCGGCTACCAGAGCGGCGAGCAGTGCGACGTAGGTCGAACCGGTGATCGACGCGACGACGGCGCTGACGAAAGCACCAGCGAGAAGCTGACCTTCGATGGCGATGTTGATGACGCCGACTCGCTCGGAGATGACGCCGCCCATGGCACCGAAGATCAGGGGCGTACTCAAAGCGACTGCACCGATGAGCAATCCGGGAACCGGGATGGTCTCGCCATCCGCTGCCCAGGCGAGGAAACCGAAGACGAACAGCACCGCGAACACTGCCAGCAGCCACAGTGGCGTCGAGCGGTACTGCGAGGCGAGGAACGCCGCGTACGCGGTGATGACAGCGAGCAGCACGACCACGACGAGACCGGTGCCGTACGACGGCACGCCCACTGCCGGCAGTGCGAAGAAGTCGTCCTCCGACGCCAGTGCGAATGTGCTTGTTCCCGAGCCCTTTCGGACCACGAACAGCAGCAGGGCCAGCAGCGTCACGAGTCCGAGGATCGACGGGACCTTCCAGCTCCGGCCGAGTACCGCTTCAGCGGCGGTGTCGGTCGAGGTGGTCACAGTGCACCCACCTTCGCGGTCTCGGCTTTCGCGAGTTTCTCTTCTCCTGGTTTCGGCAATCGGAACACCGCTCGCACGAGCGGCGGTGCGGCGATGAACAGCACGATCACGGACTGCACGACGAGCACGATGTCGATGGGGATGCCCTCGCCTGCCTGCATCGCGAATCCGCCGGCCTTGAACGCGCCGAACAGGATTCCCGCGACGAACACGCCCCACGGTTTCGATCGGCCGAGCAGTGCGACGGTGATGGCGTCGAATCCGATGCCTGCGTCGATGTCGGCGCTGAAGCCGGTGGTGACGGTGCCCAGTACCTGCGACACTCCGGCCAGACCGACGAGCGCACCGGACATGATCATGGCGTACAGGTAGATCCGGTTGACGTTCATACCGGCAACGCGGGACGCGTGCGGGTTCTCGCCGACGGCGCGAAAACGGAATCCGAGGCTCGATCGCTCGAGCAGCCACCACACCGCGATCGTCACGAAGATCACCAGCACGAAACCGAGGTGCAGGCTGTATCGGTCGCCGAAGAGCTTCGGGAACACCGCCGTCGACGCGATGGGCGCGGTCTTGGGGTTGTTCGATCCCGGGGCCTGCAGAGCGCCGGGAGTACGCAGGAGGTACGCGACGAGATAGAACGCGATGTAGTTGAGCATGATGGTGACGATCACCTCGTGTGCGCCGGTGCGCGCCTTGAGGAATCCGGCGATGCCGCCCCACACCGCGCCGCCGAGAACACCGGCGAGAACGGCGACCAACAGGTGCAACCCGGCAGGCAGGTTCACGCCGAACCCGACCCAGCCGGCGCACGCCGCGGCGATGAGCATCTGGCCTCGACCACCGATGTTGAACATGCCGACACGGAAGGCAAGGGCCACACCGAGTCCGGCGACGATCAGCGGGGTGGCGAAGGTCAGCGTCTCCATCAGTGGCCGGATGCCGTTCTCGAATCCGGGTCGTCGGAAGTTGTAGACCGAACCCTGGAACAGCGACGAGTACGCCCCGGAGACAGAATCCCAGATCGCCGTCAGCATGTCCGAGGGACGGGAGAAGAAGTACCCGGCCGATTCCTGGACGCCGGAGTTGGTGGCGGCGATGAGCACCGCACCCACGATCAGCGCGAGGAGTACTGCGAGAACCGAGATGATCGCACTGCCGGTGAAGATCTGCCGAAGCACCACATGCGCTTTCGACGGTTCCTGGGATTTGGGGGGCTGTTCGGCCTCACTCACCACGTTCACCGCCCATCATCAAGCCGAGTGTTTCGCGGGACGTATCCCCGGGGACGATTCCCACGATTGCTCCTCGATACATGACGGCGATGCGGTCGGCCAGTGCGGCGACCTCGTCCAGTTCGCTCGACACCACGATGACCGGGATCCCCGAATCCCGGGTGGCGACGATGCGCTTGTGTACGAATTCGATGGATCCCACGTCGATTCCGCGAGTGGGCTGCGCTGCGACGAACAGACGCAGGTCTCGGCTCAGTTCTCGCGCGAGCACAACCTTCTGCTGATTGCCACCGGACAGGCGTCCGACGGCGGTGCCGATTCCCGGTGCGCGCACGTCGAATTCGCTGAGCTTCTCCGACGCGAACGTCTCGAGGTACTCGCGCTGCACCGCACCGCGCCGCACGAACGGCATGCTGTTGGAGCGATCGAGCATCAGGTTCTCGGCGATGGAGAATTCACCCACCAGTCCGTCGACGGTCCGATCCTCCGGAACGAAGCCGACGCCCGCGTCGAGCACGTCCTGCACCGTCGACCCGACCAGCGATCGGCCGTCGAGGCTGATCTGTCCGGATACGTTGTCCTGCAACCCGAGTAGGGCTTCGACGAACTCGGTCTGACCGTTGCCCTGCACACCGGCGATGGCCAGGATCTCCCCCGCCGCGACTTCGAGGCTGACGTCGTCGACGGTCTTGTTGCCCTGGGCGTCGAAGACCGACAGGTTCTCGATGACCAGTGCCGCGTCCCCCGGCGTGGCCGGATCCTTCGAGACGGTCAGCTGCACATCGCGTCCCACCATCAGTGCAGCGAGCTCGGTGTTGCTGGCGGTCGGCTTCGCTTCTCCGACGACCTTGCCGAGCCGGATGACGGTGATCTTGTCGGCTACTTCGCGTACTTCGCGCAACTTGTGGGTGATGAAGACGATCGTGGTGCCCGACGCCGCGAGTTCCCGCATGATCCGCATCAGATCGTCGGTTTCCTGCGGAGTCAGGACGGCCGTCGGCTCGTCGAACACGAGCACCTTGGCCTCACGAGAGAGTGCCTTGACGATCTCGACCCGCTGCTGCACGCCGACTGGGAGGTCGTCGACGAGAGCATCGGGATCGAGGTCGAAGCCGAACCTCGCGGATATCTCCCGCACCAGCTTCCGCGCTGCCACGAGGTCGAGACGTCCACCGAGCGAGGTGGTTTCGTTGCCGAGCACGATGTTCTCGGCAACGGTGAACACCGGAATCAGCATGAAGTGCTGATGCACCATGCCGATCCCGGCAGTCATGGCCTCGCCCGGTCCGGCGAAGTTCTGCTCGACGTCGTCGAGCAGGATCTGGCCCTCCTCGGCGCGATACAGACCGCTGAGCACGTTCATCAACGTGGACTTGCCTGCACCGTTCTCGCCGAGGAGGCAGTGGATCTCGCCGGATTCGACAGTCAGATCGATGTGGTCGTTGGCAACCAACGAGCCGAATCGTTTGGTGATACCGCGAAGTTCGAGCTTCATGAACTACTTGGGTGCCGAGGGAGACTCGACGGTGATGGATCCGTCGATGATGCCGGCCTTGATCGTGTCCAGCTCGCCCTGCAGTGCGGGGTCGACCTCGGACTCGAAGTCGTGGAACGGTGCGATACCGACGCCGTCGTTCTCCAGGGTGCCCACGTACGGGGTGTTGTCGAATGCATCGGCACCGGAGTTGGCGACGACCTCGTTCACACTGGTCTTGAGCCCCTTGGTCACCGAGGTCAGCAACAGGTCGCCGACCGACGGGTCGGATTCGAAGACGTCGGCGTCGGCGCCGATGAGGGCGACCGGACGCGAGGAGTCCCGAATGGCCTGTGCCGCACTCTGATAGATGGGTCCACCGACCGGGAAGATGACGTCGGCGTTCTGGTCGATCAGACCCTGGGCGGTGTTCTTGGCGACCTCGTTGGCGGTGAATCCGCCGGTGAACGAGCCGTTCTGCGAGGGCACGTCCCAGCCGATGACGCGGACTGCCTCGCCCTTCTGCTCGTTGAAGTAGTTCACACCGTCGGCGAAACCGTCCATGAAGATGGTGACGGTCGGCAGCTGGGAGCCACCGAACGTACCGACCACTCCGGTTGTGCTGTAGCTGGCGGCCGCGTAGCCGGCGAGGAATGCGGACTGCGACGCGTCGTAGGTCAGTGGCTTGACGTTCGGCAGATCGATGGTGGAGTCGTCGATGATCGCGAAGTCGATGTCGGAGTTGGCCTCGGCGGCGACCTTGGTGGCGTCGGCCAGATCGAATCCGACGGTGACGATGAGGTTGCAGCCCTGATCGACGAGGTTGTTGATGTTGGGGCCGTAGTCGGTGGGCGACGCGGACTCGACGGTGCGTGGCTCGACGCCGAGCTCCTCGGAGGCTTCGGTCAGGCCCTCGAACCCGAGCTGGTTGAACGACTTGTCGTCGAATCCGCCACTGTCGGAGACCATGCAGGGCAGGAAGTCACTCGATCCGCCTCCGCCCGATCCTTCGTCTTCGGGGGCAGATCCACAGCCTGCGATCAGGGCGATGGCACCGAGCGACGCGACGCCGCCGAGTGCTGCCTTCCGCGTACTCGTGCGGGTAACGAATGACAAGATGTCCTCCAATTTAGGTGTACTTCGTCTGGGTCGGGACGCTACTCGCGCGGGCGAGGGTGCGCAGGATTTCACTCAGGTGTCTTGTCGGGCACGGCCTTCTCGGAAGAGAGATCGTCGGGCAAGCTGCCGCCTTCACGGAGTATTCGTGCTTCGTCCTCACGCACCATCACTGCCGGCCCCGCTGCCACCACCGAGGGGTTCGGCGGAGTACCGGGCTTGAACACGTTGAAGAATACGTTGAGTACCACCGCGACGATGCTGGCGGCACTGATTCCGGAGTGGAAGATCGTGACGAACCAGTCCGGGAACTCGTCCCAGAAGTCGCTCGCGACAACAGGTATGAGGCCGAACGCCAAGGTCACCGCCACGATGACCACGTTGGAGTTGTTGTCGTAGTTCACCTTGCCGAGGGTGCGGATACCGCTGGCCGCGACGGTTCCGAACAGCGCGATGCCGGCACCGCCGAGAACCGGAAGCGGGACGACCCCGACGACGGCCGCGAGAATCGGCGAAAGGCCCAGCAGCGCAAGCACGCCACCGCCCATCGCGACGACGAAGCGGCTCTTGATGCCGGTCATCGCGACCAGGCCGACGTTCTGTGCGAAGGCCGTGGCCGGGAAGGTGTTGAAGATCGGGGCGACGGCAGAGGAGACCATGTCGGCGCGCAGGCCGTCGCCGACGCGCTTGGAGTCGACATCGGTTCCGACCACTTCGCCGACGGCGAGGATGTCGGCGGTGGTCTCGACCATGATCACCAGGATGACGATGGTCATCGACACGATCGCGCCGATCGCGAAGATCGGTGAGCCGAAAGCGAAGGGTGTCGGGACGGCCACCACGGACGCGTCGGCGACGCCGTCGAAGTCGGTCCTGCCGACGATCAGGGCCGCGATGGTGCCGACGACGAGTCCGAGCAGGATCGACAGCCGCGACAGTCCGGGGATCTTGGTCATCACCAACACGGCGAGGAGGGTGAACATCGCCAGCCCGATGTTGCCGGGGTCCAGATAGTTCGGGTTCGGTGCTCCGCCCACCATCTCCTGGCCGGTGATCCAGCGCGCGGCCACCGGCATCAGGGACAGTCCGATGACGGTGATGATGCTTCCGGTCACCAACGGCGGAAAGAAGCGAACGATCTTGGAGAAGAACGGAGCGATGGCCAATCCGATCAGCGCGGCCACCAGAACGGCTCCGAGTACCGTTCGCAGTCCGGTTCGCCCGTCCTCCGCGCTGCCGATGATCGTCAGAACCGTCGAGACCGACGCGAACGAAATGCCCTGCACGAGCGGCAGTTGCGAGCCGAAGAACGGGATGCCGATCGTTTGCAGCACAGTTGCCACGCCACTGACGAACAGTGCGCAGGAGATCAACAGTGCCTGATCGGTCCCCGACAGTCCGGCCGCTCCACCGACGATGATCGGAACGGCGATGACGCCGCCGAACATCGAGAGAATGTGTTGCAGGCCGTAGCCGAACATCTGCAGCACCGGTGGGCGAGCGTCCTCTGGCCTGGTCATGGCCCTAGGCTAGGAACCGGACGTTACCGGCAGCAACGCCGTCCCATTTCCGGCGAGTTACGCTTCCCGCTTGTCCACCAGGTGCTCGAATGCCTTCAGGTTCGCCAACGATTCGCCGCGCGAGACGCGCCATGCCCATTCGCGTTTGATGGACTCGGCGAATCCCAGTTCGAGCAGCACGTTGAAGTCGCCGTCCGCGGCTTCGAGGGTCTGTCCGAGAATGCGATCGAGTTCGTCACCGGTGACGGCGTGCAACGACATTCGGCCGACGAGGTAGATGTCGCCGACCTTGTCGATCGTGTAATGGACTCCGTACAGGCGGCGGTTGCGTCGCAGCAGGTACCTGTACACGCCCTCGAAGTTCTCGTCGGGTTTGCGGCAGACGAACGCCTCGATGCGGACCCCGTGATGCCCGACGGTCAGCATCGTCGTCGTCTTGAGTTTGCGTTCCCCCGGCAGCTCGACGGTGAACACGTCACCGCGCCGGGTGTAGTCCAGCTCGCGGTCCTTCAGTGCCCGGTCGATCAGTTCGGCAGTCTCGCTCATGCAGTCACAGCTCCTGATCTGCGTAGTTTCGACAATCCTCGGACGCGGCGCGGAGAGAACTCGCTCGGTCCCTCACCGCGGTCGAAGTGGAACTTGGCCTGCCGGTAGCTCTCGATGAGTCCGTCGGCGGTGTGCTCCCACGAGAAGTTGCGGGCGTGCAGCGGTGCTGCGGTCGCCATGTCGGCCAACGCAACTGGGTCCGACAGCATCGACGACAGCGCATCCGCCCAATCGTCGGTGCGGTGGCCCTGCACCAGGCGTCCGGTCTCGCCCGACCGCACCGCCACGCCGAGTCCGCCGACATCGGCGGCCAGGACAGGAGTTCCGCAGGCCTGGGCTTCGATGGCGACCAGGCCGAACGATTCGTTGTAGCTCGGCACGGCGACGATGTCCGCGGCGCGGTAGATCTGGGCCAGTCGCGCCGACGGTTGCGGCGGCATGAACGTCACCCGAGCAGCTATCCCCAGGTTCTCGGCCAGATCGATGAGGCTGTCGGGTCGATCCAGTCCACTGCCGGACGGGCCGCCGACGATGAGGACCCGCAGTGGTGTTCTCGGATTGCGCTGCAGCACTTCGGCAGCCGCGGCGATCAGTACATCGGGGGCCTTGAGCGGCTGGATGCGTCCGACGAATGCGACGATCGACTCGTCGGGATTCAACCCGAGTTCGGCGCGCGCCGCCAGCTTGTCCCCCGGATTGTATCGCGCCAGATCGGCTCCCGGAGCAACCACGTCGATCGAACCCTGCTGCGCCCCGTAGATCTCGACGAGGGACTTCGCTTCCTCGGTGGTGTTGGCGATGAGCCGGTCCGCCTCGGCCACCACTTGCTGCTCACCGATCTGACGCGCGGCGGGCTCGGGCGAGTCGCCCTGCGCCAGAGACGCGTTCTTGACCGCGGCGAGAGTGTGCGCGGTGTGGACCAGGGGCACTCCCCAGCGATCGCGCGCCAGCCAGCCGACCTGCCCCGAGAGCCAGTAGTGCGAATGCACCAGGTCGTAGTAGCCGGGTTCGTGGCGCGCTTCCTCGCGCAGCACCCCGGCTGCGAAGGCGCACAGCTGCGTGGGCAGGTCGTGCTTGTCCAGGCCCTCGAACGGACCCGCGACGATGTTGCGCACCAGCACACCGGGAGCTGCCTCGACGACGGGAGCATCGGTCGACGCCGTCGCGCGGGTGAAGATCTCGACCTCCACACCTCGTTTGGCCAGCTCTTTAGCGCTCTGCAGCACGTAGACGTTCATGCCGCCCGCATCGCCCGTTCCGGGCTGCGCCAGCGGGGAGGTATGCAAGGACAACACAGCGACCCTGTTCAGCTGGCGTCCAGTCACTTCTTCAGTGTGCACGCCTCCACATTACGTCTCGATAACTACCCCTTCTCACGGCTGGCCCTGCGTCACACCGAGACCGTCGACGAACTCGCTCACCTCGGTGAGGAATCGCTGCGGATCGGCTACGAACGGGCCGTGGTCGACGCCCTCCCAGTACGACGCCACCGCCGTGGGAATCAGCTCAGCAGCGTGCCGTCCGGCAGAGACGTCGACGACGGTGTCCTCGGTTCCGTGCAGCACGAACGCCGGGATGTCGAGGCCGCGCAGCAGGTCGTCGTGGCCGACCGCTCGATCGAACAGGGCGGCGCGAACCCGTGGCCTCGTGGACAGTGTCAGCCCGAACAGCGCCTGCGCTTCCGTACCCTTACCTTCCGTTGGCCCGGTCAGCGCGTGCCCGAAACTCCCGAGCGCCTTGATCGCGACGCGAGGCTCCTCGGCCATCGCCCCGGGGATCGCCGCTCGCATCGCCGTCCCGACGCGGCCGCCTGCCTCTCCCCTACCGATGCTGGTGATCGCGCCGACGAGCACGATGCCCGATACCGCGCCCGTGCCGTGTTCGGCTAGGTAGTCGCAGATCACCAGTCCGCCGTACGACCAACCCAGCAGCACCGCGTCGGCGGTGATGTTCTCGGCGGCCAGCACGGCAGCCACGTCTCCCGCCCAGTTCTTCGGGTTTTCGTAACCGGCCGACGGGGCGTCGGAGTAGCCGTGTCCGCGTAGATCCACCGCGACAACGCGATAGCGCTCCGCCAGGTCGGCCAGCAGTCCCTCGCCCCAGCAGGCCGAGCTCTGCGCCCACCCGTGCAGCAGGATCAGTGGCCGCGCCGCAGGGTCACCGCTGACGCGGTAGACGATGTTGACTCCGTCGATGCCGGTGGCCTGACGAACCGGTCCTGCCGTAGGGATGCTTGTATCGGGCTTGCTCATAGTGGCTGAACCTACGCGGCGGCCCTGCGCATCGAGGCGAGCGGATCGGAGTACAGGGCGCTGAGGGAGACCACGGTCGCGGCATACTCCTGCACCTTGTCACCGAAGCCGGTCACCCGAATGTCCCTGCGCTCCAACGTCGAATGGGCAGCGAATGCCCGTCCCACGTGCGGTATTCCGGCCGGGTACGCCGTGAACGCCTGGCCTCCGAGTACGACGCGATCCGGATTGAACATGTCGCGCAGCAGCGCCACCGTCCGACCCAGAATCTGCGCGCGCTCGACGAGCAGCTCCCGCGCCGCCTCCGAGCCGCTCTGCGCTGCTCGATACACCGCAGTGATACTCGGACGAGGTTGCGGCGCAACAATTTTACGGTCCACCGCAGCGGCGACCACCGCTCGATCACTGACGGATGCCTCGAGGCAACCGCGATTTCCGCAGTCGCACAGCGCCGATGATCCGGTGGGTAGATGCGCGATGGAGCCCGGTCCGCTCGTGGGGGTGTGCACGCGGCCGTCGATGGTCAGCGCCATGCCCGCGGTCTCACGGGCGTAGAAGTACAGCGACGTTCCGCTGGTGCTCTGCGCCACATCACCGTCCGACGGCCGCGGCGCAAGGAGCAGCTCCGACGCCGCCATGGCCTCGACGTGGCCGGAGACCGAGATCGGCAGCCCCAGGCCACCGCCGATGATGCCGGCGACTCGGCCGTTCTCCCATCCCAACCGCGGGTGGTCGACGGTGCCGCTCGTGGTGTCGACGCGTCCACCGATCGCCACCCCGACCCACAGCGGGGTGCGGCGATGCCAGCGTCCGGCAAAGGCATGTGCGCTACGGGTGACGGAGGCAAGAGCTGTCTCGGAAGAGCCGGCGGGCGTGGGTATTTCGACGGCACCGAGGATGCGCCCCCGCAGATCGCTGACGGTGATGCCGGTGACGACGGCTCCGATGTGGATGCCGATGGTCGAGAACGGTTCGTGGTTGACCTCGAACGGCACCCGTGGGCGTCCGATTGCCCCCGGTGCCGTCAGGTCTGCGCGCTCACGGAGCAGTCCGACGGCGAGCAGGGCCGACACCTGACGGTTGACCGTGGCGATACTCGAACCGGTTGCGCGAGCGGCACGTTCGCGCGAGATGGGGCCTTCGACGCAGGCGACTCGAAGCACCGACGCGGCGGGACTGTCGGCGATCCGCAGATCGGGTGCGACGAGTTGGACGCGCGATCGAGGCCTCGGCAGAGACCGCAGGGAGGTGGGGCCGGAGTGGTGGTGCAGCGTTGATACGGACATCCGTTGTGGTCCTCAGTGGCAGACCTCCGCCGTGAATGGACAACGACGGAAGAGCGAAGTGATGCAGGTCAAGGGTGAGTGCGGCGGCCACGAAGGGACTACGGCACGCGAATCGACTGCCCGTAGCTCGAAAGGCTAGAGACAGATTCCTTGGCCGGTACAACACAGTTCCCGAGGAAGCGGCAAGCGAGAACCGAGGGACGCGGTCACATAGGTGACCCGCATCGCGGTGGTCTCACTGGCGGACATGAGTCCAAAATTAGCACCCTCGCGTCCGATGTCCAATCGGGCATCGGAAAGCACGGGGTACGCCGGGCATAGAATTTCGCCATGACCTCGTCCGAACACATTTCCCCCGATGCCCGAGTCGCCGTCGTCACCGGAGCGAGCTCCGGCATCGGCGCGGCCACCGCCCGCCAACTCGCCGCCGACGGATTCCACGTCGTGATCGGAGCCCGCCGCCTCGACCGGCTGGAGGAGTTGGCGTCGGAGATCGGTGGTACTGCCCTGGAACTCGATGTGACGGACGAGGATTCGGTCGCCGCCTTCACCGCCGTCATTCCCCGCGTCGACGTGCTGATCAACAATGCCGGTGGCGCGAAGGGCTTGGCCCCCGTGATCGACGCCGACCTCGACGATTGGCGCTGGATGTGGGAGACCAACGTGCTCGGTACATTTCGGGTGACGAAGTCGTTGCTGCCCAAGCTGATCGACTCCGGTGACGGCCTGATCGTCACCATCACATCTGTCGCGGCGTTCGAGGCCTACGACAACGGTTCGGGCTACACCTCGGCCAAACACGCTCAGGCCGTGCTTCATCGGACGCTGCGCGGCGAACTGTTGGGCAAGCCGGTGCGGTTGACCGAGGTCGCGCCGGGTGCCGTGGAAACCGAGTTCTCGCTCGTCCGGTTCGACGGCGACGCAGCCAAGGCCGACGCGGTCTACCAGGGCATCACACCACTGGTGGCGAGCGATATCGCCGAGGTCATCGGCTTCGTGGCCTCGCGTCCCTCGCACGTCAACCTGGACCAGATCATCATCAAGCCACGTGATCAGGCCGGTCCGGGGCGCTTCTCCCGCAAGTAGTGCGCTGCGCGCAGTGGTGGGGGGGGGGGGGGGCCCGGCGGGGGCGCCCCACCCCCCCCCCCCCCCCCCCCCCCCCCCCCCCCCCCCCCCCCCCCCCGCACAGCCACACCCCCAACACCCACAACC